>JAFAGN010000002.1 GCA_023422695.1 Pseudomonadota bacterium | reverse complement strand
CCTTCTGTCGCCTCAAAGACTTCCGAGCTATCGCAACACGCTACGACAAGCTTGCTCGCAACTTCCTCGCCGGTGTCTGCATCGTCGCCGCTCTTTGCTTCTGGATCAAATGAGTCCAGACCCTAGGATCGCGCTGCCACACCCCCGTTGACCCAATCGACCAGAATCGCCTGCGCCGCTGCGGTATAGGCCAGTTCATGCCCCGCCCCTGCGACCAGCGCCACGGTCGCGTCGGGCCGTGCGCGCCGCAGCCGCGTCAGGTTCGTGGGCTTGACCAGCGTGTCGGCGTCGCCGTGCATCAGAAATACCGGCGCCTTGACCCGCGCCAGCTTGCCAGCGTTGTCGAAGCGGTCGCGGACCAGCGCGCGCGGGACGAAGGGCATCGCCTCACCGACCACGTCGGGCAGGCTGGAAAAGCCCGACACCAGCATCAGCGCCGCGACATCGTGGCGCAACGCCATTTCGGTCGCTGGCCCCGATCCGATCGAATTGCCGACGATAATCACATCGCGCGCCGTGACCCCTTCGGTCGCCAGCCAGCGCATCGCCGCCTCGCCATCGCGGTACAGCCCCGCCTCCCCCGGCGATCCGGGATTGCCGCCATAGCCGCGATATTCGACGAGCAGCAGCCCGTTGCCATTCGCGGCAGGGCCGCGCGTCGCCTCGATCGCGCCGAGGAGATTGTCACCATTGCCGTGGAAGAAGATTATGGTGCGCCGACCCGGCTGGGCGGCGCGGTAGAAGGCGGACAGCCGCAATCCGTCCTCGGTCTGGGTGGACACCAGCCGCAACCCAGGCGGCGGCGCCTGCGGATATTGTGCGGGCGCCGGAAAGATCAGCCGCCGCTGCTGCGAGTACAGCAGCGCCGTCGCCGCCACCACAAGGACAAGAACGAACAGGCCAAGCTTGGCCAGGCTCACCCGCCGCACGCCCTGAACAGCATCAACGTCCGCTCGCGCGCCAGATCGGCGCTCGCCTCGTGATAATCCTTGCGCCGGTCGCTGTTGAAGCCGTGGTTGGCATCATAGACGAAGATCTGCGCGGTCGGATGGTCCTTCGCGATCAGCGCCTCGACGCCCTCCATCGGGATGCCCGCATCGTAGCGGCCGAAATGCGCGATCGTGGCGCAGGCGGGCGCTTCATCCTTGAACATCGTCGGCACCAGGCTGCCATAATAGGCGCTCGCCGCGGCAAGGTCGGGACTGATCTGCGCCATCCGCCACGCGACCGAGCCGCCATAGCAATAGCCGGTGATGAACACCGGGCCCCCAGAACCATCGGCGCCCTTCAGCGCGTCGATGCACGTCTGCGCATCGTTCAGACTCTGCTCGAACGGATGCAACTCGCGCGCCAGCTGCACCGCACGCTCGAACTGCGGCCCCGAATAATCGCTCTCGAACCCCGGATGCTCGCGGTCGAACAGCGCGGGGGCGAGCACCTCATAGCCGTCGGCGGCATATTCGTCGCAAAGGTCGCGGATATGGTCCGTGACCCCGAAGATTTCCTGCACGAGAACGAGTCCGCCGCGCCGCTCACCCTCCGCCTGCGCGTGATAGACGGCGATCTCGGCGCCATCGTCCATCGCCATCCGGATCATTTCGCCCATGCACCCAACTCCTCTTCCGTTCGTGCTGAGCTTGTCGAAGCACCGTTCTTCTTGTCTGCAACCAATGAACAAAGAACGGCCCTTCGACAAGCTCAGGGCGAACGGACAAGAGATAGCGATCTGAGTCCCCACCCCCGCCTTGCATTGCAGCAAAATCGTTGCTAGGCGCGCCGCGACTTCGCGCGGGGATCGGTCACCGAATCTCCCGGTAAAGCGCGACCCATCCCCCATGGGATAGCAACAAAGGACTTTCACGCGTGGAGAATTCCGGCGGCATTCAGGGCAACATCACGGCGGGCCTCGCGGGTCGCTATGCAGTCGCTTTGTTCGATCTGGCGCGCGAATCGAACGCGGTCGACGCGGTGGCCAAGAGCCTTGCCGACCTGCGCGCCGCGCTGACCGAATCGGCAGACCTGTCGGCGCTGATCGCCAGCCCCGTCGTCGGACGCGGCGATGCCGCGGGCGCCGTCGGCGCGGTGGCCAAGGCGATGAAGCTCGATTCGCTGACCGCCAAGTTCCTCGGCGTGCTCGCGGAGAACCGCCGCCTCGCCGACCTGCCCGGCATGATCGACGCTTTCGACGCCATCGTCGCCGATCATCGCGGCGAAGTGACCGCCAAGGTCACCAGCGCACACCCGCTGACGGCCGAGCAGTTGAAGGCGCTGACCGCCAACCTCAAATCCCGTGTCGGGCGCGACGTTTCGGTCGCGACGACCGTCGATCCCGCCATCCTCGGCGGCCTCGTCGTCCAGCTGGGCAGCCAGCTGATCGACGGCAGCATCCGTACCCGTCTCAACAGTTTCGCCCAGGCGATGAAGGGCTGAAAAGCCCATCCGCCCTATTTGCCCGATGAAAGGCTAAACCATGGAAATCCGCGCCGCTGAAATCAGCAAGGTCATCAAGGACCAGATCGCCAATTTCGGCACCGACGCTACCGTCAGCGAAATCGGTCAGGTGCTGTCGGTCGGCGACGGCATCGCCCGCGTCCACGGCCTCGACAACGTCCAGGCCGGTGAAATGGTCGAATTCGCCAACGGCGTGCAGGGCATGGCCCTCAACCTCGAAGCCGACAACGTCGGCATCGTGATCTTCGGCAGCGACGCCGAGATCAAGGAAGGCGACCAGGTCAAGCGCACCGGCACGATCGTCGACGTTCCCGTCGGCAAGGGTCTGCTCGGCCGCGTCGTCGATGGCCTCGGCAATCCGATCGACGGCAAGGGCCCGATCAAGGCGACCGAGCGTCGCCGCGTCGACGTGAAGGCGCCCGGCATCATTCCCCGCAAGTCGGTGCATGAGCCCATGCAGACCGGCATCAAGGCGATCGACAGCCTGATCCCGATCGGGCGCGGCCAGCGCGAGCTGATCATCGGCGACCGCCAGACCGGCAAGACGGCGGTGATCATCGACACGATCATCAACCAGAAGCCGATCAACGCTTCGGGCGACGAATCCAAGAAGCTCTACACCATCTACGTCGCGGTCGGGCAGAAGCGCTCCACCGTCGCGCAGCTGGTCAAGACGCTCGAGGAGCAGGGCGCGCTCGAATACTCCATCATCGTCGCGGCCACCGCCTCCGACCCGGCGCCGATGCAGTTCCTCGCGCCGTATTCGGGCTGCGCGATGGGCGAGTTCTTCCGCGACAACGGCATGCACGCGGTCATCTTCTATGACGACCTCTCCAAGCAGGCCGTCGCCTACCGCCAGATGTCGCTGCTGCTGCGCCGTCCGCCGGGCCGCGAAGCCTATCCGGGCGACGTGTTCTACCTGCACTCGCGCCTGCTCGAGCGCGCGGCGAAGATGAACGACGATTTCGGCGCGGGTTCGCTGACGGCGCTTCCGGTCATCGAGACACAGGCCGGCGACGTGTCGGCCTACATCCCGACCAACGTCATCTCCATCACCGACGGCCAGATCTTCCTGGAGACGGAACTGTTCTACAAGGGCATCCGCCCGGCCGTGAAGCCTATCCGGGCGACGTCTTCTACCTGCACTCGCGCCTCCTGGAGCGCGCGGCGCAGTTGAGCGACGAGCGCGGCGGTGGCAGCCTGACGGCGCTGCCGTTCATCGAGACGCAGGCCAACGACGTGTCAGCCTACATCCCGACGAACGTCATCTCCATCACCGACGGCCAGATCTTCCTCGAAGCCGACCTCTTCAACGCCGGTATCCGCCCCGCGATCAACGTCGGTATCTCCGTCAGCCGCGTCGGCGGCGACGCGCAGATCAAGGC
>JAFAGN010000164.1 GCA_023422695.1 Pseudomonadota bacterium | reverse complement strand
CCACAGCACCTGCCGCGCCCGCAGCAGCCCCGGCCGCCGCGGCAGCGCCCGCCGCCGACAATTTCGCCGATGCCGTGAAGTCGCCGATGGTCGGCACCGTCTATCTCGCCCCCGAACCCGGCGCGCCGAATTTCGCGGCCGTCGGTTCGGCGGTAAAGCCCGGCGACACGATCCTGATCATCGAAGCGATGAAGGTGATGAACCCGATCACCGCGACCGCCGCGGGGACGCTGAAAGCCGTGCATGTCGAAAACAGCCAGCCGGTCGAATTCGACCAGCCGCTGTTCACCATCGGATAAAGTCAGCCCATGGCTATCGAAAAACTGCTGATCGCCAACCGCGGCGAGATCGCGCTGCGCATCCACCGCGCCTGCCACGAAATGGGCATCAAGACCGTCGCGGTCCATTCGACCGCCGACGCCGACGCGATGCACGTCCGCCTCGCCGACGAAGCCGTGTGCATCGGCCCGCCCGCGGCCAAGGACAGCTATCTCAACATTCCCGCGATCATCTCGGCCGCCGAAATCACCGGCGCCGACGCGATTCATCCGGGCTATGGCTTCCTCTCCGAAAACGAGCGCTTCGCCGAGATCATCGAAGCGCATGACATGATCTTTGTCGGGCCGAAGCCCGAACATATCCGCACCATGGGCGACAAGGTCGAGGCCAAGCGCACCGCGGTCGCGCTCGGGCTGCCGGTCGTTCCCGGCTCGCCCGGTGCGGTCACCTATGGCGACGAATGCCGCAAACTGGCCGAGGACATCGGTTATCCGGTGCTGATCAAGGCCGCTTCGGGCGGCGGCGGGCGCGGGATGAAGGTCGTCCCCGACGCCGATAGCCTGGAAAGTCTGATGGGCCAGGCGTCGTCCGAGGCCGCAGCGGCGTTCGGCGACCCGACCGTCTATATGGAAAAATATCTGGGCAATCCGCGCCACATCGAGTTCCAGGTGTTCGGCGACGGCAATGGCAATGCCATCCATCTGGGCGAGCGCGACTGCTCGCTCCAGCGCCGCCACCAGAAGGTGCTCGAAGAAGCCCCCTCGCCGATCATCTCGGCCGAGGAACGCGCGCGCATGGGCGGGATCTGCGCCGATGCGATGGCCAAGATGGGCTATCGCGGCGCCGGCACGATCGAGTTCCTGTGGG
Source organism: Pseudomonadota bacterium (assembly GCA_023422695.1). Classification (GTDB taxonomy): domain Bacteria; phylum Pseudomonadota; class Alphaproteobacteria; order Sphingomonadales; family Sphingomonadaceae; genus Sphingopyxis. The sequence goes on along the minus strand of JAFAGN010000164.1, from coordinate 2,237 downwards.
AAAATGGCGAGTTCTTCTTCATCGAAATGAATACGCGCATCCAAGTCGAGCATCCGGTGACCGAAATGATCACCGGTTTCGACCTGGTCCGCGAACAGATCCGTATTGCGGGCGGCGCGGGTCTGTCGGTGAAACAGGAAGACCTCGAATTTCGCGGCCATGCGATGGAATGCCGCATCAATGCCGAAGATCCGCGCACCTTCCTCCCCTCGCCCGGCAAGGTTACCAATTATCACGCCGCAGGCGGGATGCACGTCCGCGTCGATAGCGGGCTGTACGCCGGCTATTCGATCCCGCCCTATTACGACAGCATGATCGGCAAGCTGATCGTCTATGGCCGCAGCCGCGAAAGCTGCATGATGCGGATGCGCCGTGCGCTCGAGGAAATGGTGATTTCGGGGGTCAAAACCAACATCCCGCTCCACCAGGCACTGCTCGCCGATCCCGACGTCATCCACGGCGACTATACGATCAAATGGCTGGAGGAATGGCTGGCGCAGCAGGATACGGCGGCGAAAGCCTGATCCACCGTCGTCATCCCTGCGGAGGCCGGGATGACGACAGAACGGATGCGCCCAACTGTGTGCCGCATCACTTTAACTGCCCGAAGATTTTGGCTATGGCCTTTAACCATGGTCAAAAACGCTTCTTTTTCGGCGCGCCGCGCCGCGATCCTTCTCCCGCTCAGCCTGCTGGCAACGCCCGCGCTCGCCCAGACCGGCGTGAAGGAGGACTCGGTCGTTCTGCAACCTGACAAGGTCGCCGACGACGCCCCGGTGGTCGCGGCGCAGGTCGCCTTGCCGAGCTGGTCGGAGGAAAATGCCACTGCCTTGCTCAGCGCGATCGAAAAGATCGGCGCCGAAGGCCTGTTCGCCAAGGATTATAATCCCGACGCGCTTGCCGCGGCGATCCTGGCGAACGACCAGACGCAGCTCGACAAGATTGCGACCGATACCTTCCTGCTGCTCGCCACTCACCTCCGCGACGGGCGCACGCCGAACGCGGCGCGCAAACAATGGTTCATGGTCGACAGCGACGCCGATGCCGAACCCCTGCTTCCGCTGCTCGCGGGCGCGCTGAACAACGGCACAATCGCGGCGGCATTGGCCGGCCTCAACCCCGTGCACCCCGATTTCGCGGTGCTCAAGGCGTCGCTGGCAAAAGCCAAGGCGCCCGCCGATGCCAATGCGATCCGCGTCAACATGGAACGCTGGCGCTGGATGCCGCGCGCGCTGGGCGACCGCTATGTCGTCAGCAACGTCCCCGAATATCTGACCCGCGTCGTCCATGGCGGCACGATCATCGCGACGCACAAGGCCGTTGTCGGCAAGCCGACGACCGCAACCCCGCAGCTCAACCCGATGGCGACCGGGATCATCGTCAACCCCAACTGGACGCTGCCGCGCAGCATCATCAACGAAGGCATCGGCGCGACGATCGCGCGTAACCCCGCCTCGGCGCGCGCGCAGGGCTATACCTGGACCGGCAGCGGCAAGACGCTGTCGGTTGTACAAAAGCCGGGGCCGAACAACGCGCTGGGCGTGATGAAGATGGAAATGCTCAACGAGCATGCGATCTACCTTCACGATACCCCGTCCAAGGGGGCGTTCAACGCCGCCGCCCGCGCGTTCAGCCATGGGTGCATCCGCACCGAACGCGCGCTGCATTTTTCGGGCCTGATGGCGGTGATGTTCGCGGGCAGAAGCCCCGAAGAATTCGGCGCGGCGATCGCCAGCGGCGAAACGACGCGCTTCGGCTTTGACAAGCCCTTCCCCGTCTATGTCGCCTATTGGACCGTCGTCCCCGACGGCAAGGGCAGCACCAAGAAGCTCGCCGACCTCTATGGCCGCGATGCCCCGGTGATCGCCAGCTTCGCCAAACCCGGCCGCCCCACCGCCACGATCATCGCGCCGGTCGCAGCACCGCCAGTGACCCCCACGGTCCAAACGACCGCACGCGCGACAACCCCGGGAACGAGCGGAATTTATTGACGCGCGGCGGTGGCGGTCCATCCTGGGCCGCCGCCACCGTCCTCTCGGGCCTGCTCCGCCATTCCCGAGCTAGGTGCCGTAGTGGATTCCGGATCAAGTCCGGGATGACGAATGTCAGATTTTCGACCGAAGGCTGACGTCGATCCTCCCTGTGGCGAAGCCATGGGGAGGTGGCAGCGCGAAGCGCTGACGGAGGGGCTTTGGTGCTACCGTTGCCGCCCCTCCACCATCCGCTTCGCGGATGGT
>JAFAGN010000006.1 GCA_023422695.1 Pseudomonadota bacterium | reverse complement strand
GGCCGGGATCTCGCCGGTGCGGTAAAACGAGAGGGTGAGATCCCGGCCTTCGCCGGGATGACGATGCTGTAAATCCTCCCTGTGGCGAAGCCATGGGGAGGGGGACCGTTCGCGAAGCGAATGGTGGAGGGGCGGCAACGGTAGCGCCAAAGCCCCTCCGTCAGCGCTTCGCGCTGCCACCTCCCCATCGCTGCGCGACAAGGAGGATCGACGGCAGCTAACGGTCGCTAGCGGCCATCGCGTTCAGATTGCGGCTGATTGGCCGGAATGGTAGTAAGCGGTTACTTCCAGCTCTTACCTGTCTCTGCCCGCACGCCGACGATCAATCCATCATAGACCCGGTTCATGAAGTTGCGTCCGTCGATTGGCTTTTTCAACAGCACGGCGACACCAAAACCATCGTACAAGAACGGCCTGATGTCGTCCTTCACGCCTTCTGACACATTCCAGTCGCGCCACTCTTGAATGACTGCCTTACGGTGCTCAAGTGGACCGACGCTTGTCGCGGCATTCATTGCCCCTTCGAGCGATCCGTAAACGATGTTGAAGTCCTGATGGAAGTGACCGGCCATCAGATTGTGGAGCAGAGGCCAACGCTCTTCCGCATACTTCCAATATTCGCGCCGCCGTCTCGCCATGTTAGGATAATGCCATCCTCACATCACGTCTGCAATCGGCCGCTATCAGCCATTCAAAGAGTGGCGCCTACCCTCCAAGCCATCCCGTAACTTCACCCGCCACCTTGTTCGCCGCGCGCGTCAGCGCTTCGCCCACCGGTTTCGCCTCGACCTCGCCGCCGATCGTCTCGCGCGCTTCGAAGCGGCGTTGACTGACGGTCTTGCCGCCCGCCGATACCAGCATCGCCTGATAGACCACGACTGCTTCGCCGGTGCGTGCGTCGACGCCGAATTCCATCAATTGCCCGGCGAGTTGTTCGCCCGGCGCGGTCAGATATTGCCCCTCGTCGAGCACGACGCGCGACGTGCGGGCTGCGACGGTTTCGGACACCAGCCGCTGGAACAGGCGCTGCGGCGCCTCGACCCACTGCGCGTCCTTCACATAGGTGACGCTGCTGTTGTCCTGCTGCACCGGGATGCGCGTCGTGCGCAGTTTCTGCGGCGCGGTCGGGATCAGGATGGTCAAGGTGGAAGCGTCGGCGGCGGTGCGCGCCGCGCCCGCTTCGGGGGCTGCCGCGGCGTCGAGCGTCAGCAGAAAGGGCGGCGTCTTGCCGCCGAGACCGATGCACGCCGACAGCGAGACGGCGAGGGTGGCGGCGAGCAGCGGAGTGCGGAGATGGCGGATCATGATCGTCCTCATTTCTTGTAATCGGGCAGCTTGCTGCCGCCCAGCACGGCGCCGGCGCCCTGCTGGTCCAGCTTGTCGGTCAGGCTGGACAGCGAGGCGGAGGTGCGGCGCAGGTCGCGGATCAGCGCATTGGCTTCGGGGATCGTCGTCTGGCTGAAGGTTTGCAGGCCGGGGCGCGCATCGGCGATCGCGCCCTCCAGCGTCTTCATCGATTCATTCGCCGACGCCAGCGTGTCACGCAGGTTGCGCATCGCGGGATCGACGTTGCGGTCGATCGTCCCCTGGGTCGCGGCGGCCAGATTGCCGATCTGTTCGGCGGCGACCCCGGTCTGCTGGATCGCGATGCGCGTGTCGGCGAGCGCGCGTTCGATCGCGGGGCCGTTCCGCGCGAGGATCGCGGTCGACGCTTCGACATTGTTGAGGATGCCGCGCATGCTCGCCTGATTTTCATCGTCGGCGAGTTCGGCGAGGCGCTCGGTCAGCGTCGACAGGCGTTGCAGCAATTGCGGCGCGGTGTTGAGCAATTCGCCGAGCCCGCCGACGCGGGTCGGGATGACGGGCTTGCCCGCCGGTCCCTTGTCGGTGATCGCGGGCGCGCCCTTGACCGCGCCGTCGAGCGAGATCTGCGACACCCCGGTGAAGCCGACGCCTTCGAGCGCAGCGGTCGTGCCTTGCAGCACGGGGACGCCTTCATTCACCTCGATACGGACGCGGACGAACTGCGGGTCGTCGGGCCACAGCGCGATCTCGCGCACCTGCCCCGAGGGAACCCCCGAAAACTGGACCGCGGCGCCCTTGTTCAAACCATCGACCGATTGTTTGAAGAAAATGTCATATTCGCGCTTCTCGCCGCCGCTGTCGTTGGCCAGCCAGACGACGAAAAAGGCGAGCGCCGCCGTAAAGAACAGGACAAAGGCGCCGACCAGGACGTTGTTCGAGCGAGTTTCCATCAGCTTTTCCTATCGCCGCTTCGCAATTTGGTTCCCGCCCGCCGCAGCGCGGCCTCGCGGTCCGTTGAAATAATCCTGAATCCACGGATGCTCGGTGGCCAGCAGCTCGGGGATCGTGCCGACCGCAATCACCTTTTTCTCCGCCAGCACCGCGACGCGGTCGCAGGTGGCATAGAGCGAGTCGAGATCGTGGGTGATCAGGAATACCGTCAGCCCCATCGTGTCGGCGAGCTCGCGGATCAGCTCGTCGAACTTCGCGGCGCCGATCGGGTCGAGCCCGGCGGTCGGTTCGTCGAGGAACAGGAGCGCGGGATCGAGCGCGAGCGACCTTGCAAGCCCCGCGCGCTTGACCATCCCGCCCGACAGCTCAGCGGGATATTTCGGCCCGGCATCGGGGGGCAGGCCGACCATCGCGACCTTATACGCCGCAATTTCGTCGAGCAGTTTCTGGTCGGTGCGCGGATAATATTCGCGTAGCGGCACCTGGATATTTTCGGCGACGCTCAGCGTCGAAAACAGCGCGCCGCCCTGGAACATAACGCCCCAACGGCGGCGCAGGTCGCGCGATTCTTCTTCGTTGGCGATGGTGTCGAGTGTCTTGCCATACACCTCGATCTCGCCCGCCGCCGGGGTTTGCAGGCCGATGATCGACCGCATCAGCACCGACTTGCCGGTCCCCGATCCGCCGACGACCCCCATGATCTCGCCCGAGCGGACGTCGAGGTCGAGCCCGTCGTGGATCACCGCGTCGCCGAACTGGTTACGCAGGCCGCGGATGCGGATCGCATAGTCGAACGCTTCGGGCTGCACCGCGTCGGCGGCGGCAAGCTCCTCGGCAACCTGTTCGTCGATTTCGTCGCTCATCAATTCCATCCGATCGACGAAAAGAAGACCGCGAACATCGCGTCGAGCACGATGACGAGGAAGATCGCGGCGACGACCGCCGAGGTGGTCCGCTGTCCGACTTCCTCGGCATTCTGGCGCACCTGCATTCCTTCGTAACAGCCGGTGACGCCGATCAAGATGCCGAACACCGGCGCCTTGATCAGCATCGCCCAGAAATCGGTCATCGGGATGATGTCGCGCAGCAACTGGACATAGGTGACCGGCGGAATGTCGAGCCCGATCCAGCAGAATACCCCGCCGCCGATGATCGCGCAGATGCTGGCGTAAAAGCCGAGCAGCGGCATCAGGATCGTCGCGGCGGCGACGCGCGGCAGCACGATCGCCTCCATCGGCGACACGCCGATCGTGCGCATCGCGTCGATTTCCTCGGTCAGCTTCATCGTGCCGATCTGCGCGGCGAACGCCGATCCCGATCGGCCTGCGACCATGATCGCGGTCATCAACAGGCCGAGCTCACGGATCGACGCGCGGCCGACCAGATTGATTGTGAACACCTCCAGCCCGAACTGGCGCAGCTGCACCGCGCCCTGCTGCGCGACGACGATGCCGATCAGGAAGGTCATCAGGCCGATGATCGGCAGCGCATCGACGCCGACGGTCTGAAAGCGGGTGACGATGGCGTTCCAGCGCAGGCGTCGCCGCGCCCGCAACTGGGTGCCGAGGGCGAGGATCATCGCGCCGAAAAAGCCGACGATACCCAGCAGCTCGCGCCACACGCTGACGCTGGCGACGCCCACCTGTTCGAGCATGCGGACCAGCGCCGGGCGGCGGTCGCGGTGGACGCGATATTCGCTCTTGTCGCTGGCCAGCGCGTCGAGCAACCGCTGCGCCTCGGGGCTGGCGCCGGTAACCTTGGCGCCATGGTCTTTGACGGTGCGGGTGACGATCCAAGCGCCGACGGTGTCGATCCGCTCGAGCGCCGACAGGTCGAGCGTCGCAATCGGCCCCAGCGCATCGAGCCGCGCCGGCAGATCGCCGAGCCGCGCCAGCGTCAGCCGACCGGTGAAGCGGATGTCGGTGCCATTCGCACCCTCGCTCTGTTCGAAATCCGCCCTGGCCACCATCGTGCGGAGGACATTGTATTATTTGCCCGATCACGGCAAGCGAATCCCGCCCCCTTGGCCGCCGCGCGGCGGCGCACTATGCTGGCCGGATGGAAACGCCGCCGATTGCCCCGCCGCCCGACTATGCGCACCGCGTGGCGATGTACGACATGGACCGAACGATAACCCGATCAGGGACTTACAGCGGGTTCCTGATGCATGTTGCACGGCGGCGCCAGCAATGGCGGCTGCTGTTTTTGCCGCTCGTCGGACTGGCGGGCGCGGCCTATGCGCTGCGCCTGATCGACCGGTCGCGGCTGAAGGCGATCAACCTGCGCCTGCTGGTCGGACCGCGGTTCGCGCGCGCCGAAATCGCGCCGCTGGCCGAAAGCTATGCCGACAAGGTGGTCGCGCGCGGGCTGCATCCTGCGGCGCTCGAACAGATCGCCGCCGACCGCGCCGCGGGGTATCGGCTGCTGCTCGCGACCGCTTCGTTCCATTTGTATGTCGATGCGATTGCGAAGCGGCTTGGCATCGACGATGTGCTGGCGACCCGCCTCGACGAACCCGATGGCGCCGACCATATCCACGCACGGCTGTCGGGCGACAATTGTTATGGCGACGCCAAATTCGCCCGCATCGACGGCTGGATGGCGGCGAATGCGATCACCCGCGACAGCGCCCACATCCGCGCCTATTCGGATCATGTGTCGGATCACCCGATGCTGCGCTTTGCCGACGAAGCGGTGGCGACGACGCCGTCGCGCGGGCTGAAGAAACTGGCGCCGACGATGGGCTGGTCGGTGGTCGATTGGCGAGGAAAGCGCTGACCACCTATCAGTTGCCGCTTCCCCGCGAAGGCGGGGATCCATCACCGGCCGGTTCAACCTCGCACCGATCGGTGATGGGCCCCTGCCTTCGCAGGGGCGCGACCTACAACTGACCGGCCGTAGTCAAACGGCGTCCAATGCCTGCGCGAAGTCGGCGATCAGATCGTCGGCGTCCTCGATGCCGATCGAGATGCGCACCAGATTGTCGGTGATGCCCAGCGCCGCCTTGCGCGCATCGGGAACCGACAGATGCGTCATCGCCGCAGGGTGGCTCGCCAGCGTTTCCGTACCGCCCAGGCTCACCGCCAGCTTGGCGATCTTCAGCGCGTCGAGAAAGCGGAAGCTCTCGGCCTCGCCGCCCTTGATGAACAACGAAAAGGTCGAGCCAGCGCCGGTGCAATGACGCTGGAAAATATCCTTTTGCGATCCTTCGGGCAGGAAGCCGAGATAGCCAAGGCCGTCGACCTTGGGATGATCGCGGAGGAAGGCGCAGACCTTTTCGGCGTTCTCGCCCGCGCGGCTCATGCGCAGTTCGACCGTTTCCATCGACCGCAGCAGCATCCACGCGGTGTTGGGGTCGCAGATCGTGCCGATGGTGTTGCGCATCATGCGGATCGGGCCGAGCCAATGTTTCGAGCCGAGCACGCCGCCCGCGACGAGGTCACTATGGCCGCCGGCATATTTGGTCAGGCTGTAGAGGACGATGTCGGCACCATGCGCCAGCGGCTTCGACCACAGGGGGCCGAGGAATGTGTTGTCGATCGCGATCGGCGGGCGGGCGCCTTCGGCAAAGGCGGCATCGGTTGCGGCGCGCATCGCTTCGACATCGACCAGCGCGTTCGTGGGATTGGCGGGGCTTTCCAGATAGACCATCGCGACCTTGCCGCCTTGGTCGGCCGCCATCTGCTTGGCACGGACCAGGATCGCGTCCATCTCTTCGCGCGACGCTTCGGCGGGGAAATCGACGTAAGTGGCGCCAAAGCGCGACAGGATACGCGCGATCAGCGTTTCGGTCGCGGCGTAGAGCGGGCCCGAATGGACGATGACGTCGTTCATGCTGACATGCGCGAGGAGCAGGGTGGCGATCGCCGACATGCCGCTGGAAAACACCAGCGCGTCCTCGGCCTTTTCCCAGACGCCCAAGCGGGCTTCCAGAATTTCCTGGTTCGGGCCGTTGAAGCGCGAATAGACAAGGCCGTCGGCGCCGCCTGGGCGCTTGCCGGTGATGCCTTCGAAATGATGCTTGCCCGCCGCGGCGCTTTCGAACGCAAAGGTCGAGGTCAGGAAGATCGGCGGCTTCAGCGATCCTTCGGACAGCATCGGGTCATAGCCATAGCCCATCATCAGCGTCGCGGGGGACAGGGTCCGGTCCCCGATCTGCGTGACGTCCTGCTTGGGCTTGCGGCGCGGGCTGGTGCCGGTGAGGTCGCTGTTGTCGATCGGGGGCATAAAGATTTCCTTGGGGTGCGTTTAGTTTCGGTTGCAACTAGCGCCCTTTGCTCCCGGCGTCACCCCAACATCGCAATCGCCCAGATCACCCCGATCAGCAGCGGCACCCCGATGATGTCGAGCGCCAGTCCGGCCTTCAGCATCCGCGGCAGCGCGATATGGTCGGTTGCCCACGCCAGCGCGTTGGGGCCGGTCCCCGACGGCAGCATGAAGCCCCAACTTGCCGCCATTGCCACAGGCAACGCAAGCAGCACCGGGTCGACTCCGGTCGCCGCGATCAACGCCGCGAGCACGGGCATGATGCCGCTGGCGGTTGCGACATTGCTGGCGAATTCGGTGATGAGGATAGTGAGCGCGACGATGATCGCGGCGAGTGCGATCGTCGGGATGCTGCCGAGCGGCGCGAGGACGGCGCCGAGCCAGGCGGCCAGACCACTCGCGGTGATCGCCGCGGCGAGCGCCAACCCGCCGCCGAACATCATGATGACGCCCCACGGGGCGCGGTCGGCCTCTTTCCAGACGAGTAGCGGGCGGCCGGTGCCGTCGGGCAGGACGAACAATAGCAGGCTGCCCGCGACTGCGATCGTGCCGTCGGTCAATGCCCCTTTGGGAAGCAAGGGTTCGAGCCATGGCTGTGCGACCCACAGCATCAACACGAGCAGGAATACAGGAACGACGCGGCGTTCGGCGGTCGACCAGATCGCCTGCTTGCCCAGCGCCGCTGCCGCCGCGGTGCCGTCGAAAGGATGCGCGCCAAGGCGCTGAACCCGCGCGACGATAATCATCGCCGCAGGGGTCGCGAGCAGCACGACGGGGACGCCGTAGGTCATCCAGTCGAGGAACGAGATGCGCAGCCCCAGCGCCTTTTCGATCAGCCCTGCCGCGATCGCGTTGGTCGGGCTGCCGACGAGCGTGCCGAGCCCGCCAATCGATGCGGCAAAGGCGATGCCCATCATCACCGCCCCGGCAAAGCCCTCGGTCTCGCCCTCGCGCACCCCGCCGGCGCGCACGACGGCGAGAGCGATCGGGACCATGATCAGCGCGGTCGAGGTGTTCGAAATGAACATGCTGAGCAGTGCGGTTGCCGCCATGAAGGCGAACAGCAGCCCGGTCGCGGTCGGGGCGGCGCGCTTGAGCAAGGCGAGCGCGAGACGGCGGTGCAGCCCGACGCGCTCGATCGCCAGCGCCAGAAAGGCGCCGCCGAGGATCAGGAACAAGATTGGCGAATAATATTCCTTGGCGATCGCATTGGCGTCCATCACCCCGAAAGCCGGGACGAGCAGGAAGGGCAGCAGCGCGGTGACGGTCAGCGGTAGCGCCTCGGTCATCCACCAGATCGCCATCAGCACCGTCATCGCCGCGACGTGCCAGGCGGTCGTTTCCATCCCCGCCGGAGCGGGGAGGGCGAGCATGACGATGAAGGTCAGCAGGCCGCCGATCAATCCAAACAGGCGCGTCCGTGTCATCCGTCCCCCATCATCTATCCCTGGAGCGGTGTGCGTTACATCCGCATCGGCTCCACATCCGTTCGTGCTGAGCTTGTCGAAGCACCGTCCTTGTTTGCAGCGTTAAAAGAAAGAACGGCCCTTCGACAAGCTCAGGGCAAACGGCTTAAGCTTAAGGCTCTCCGCCTAGTTCGCGAGTCCAATCACCGACAACTGGCGGCCATAGGAATTTTCCCCTTTGTGGCACGCGCGGCGATAGCTGAAATAATCGTCTGTCTCGGCATAGGTGTCCTGTCCGCCGATGGCAATTCGCGCGACCCCCGCCATGGCGAGGCGCGCGGCGACATAGGCGGCGATGTCGAACATCGCATGGCCGGGCTTGCCCGCGGCAAAGAAGCGTTCGTTGGCGGGGTCGGCATCGGTGAAGCGCTGGACGAAACCGTCGTCGACTTCATAGGAGGCGCGGCCGATGCACGGGCCGATCGCGGCGGCAATGTTCGCGCGGTCCGCGCCAAGGCTCTCCATCGCGGTCAGCGTCGCGTCGGTGACCCCGGCGAGCGCGCCCTTCCACCCCGCATGCGCGGCGCCGATGACGCCCGCGTTACGATCGGCGAACAGCACCGGGACGCAGTCGGCGGTGAGGATGCCGAGCAAGACACCGGGGGTGCGCGTCGCGAGCGCATCGGCTTCGGGGCGCGCCGCCAAGTCACTTTCGCCATCGATGATGACGCAGTGATCGCCATGCACCTGATAGACGCCGGTGAGCGTCGCGCCGGGCAAGGCGGCATCGGCGACGCGGAGGCGGTTCTCGGCAATCAGCGCCGGATCGTCGCCCGACCCCAGGCCGCAGTTGAGCGACGCCAGATCGCCGGTCGACACCCCGCCGCGCCGCCCGAAAAAACCGTGCGCGATGCCGTCGAGCGTCGGCGCGGTGACGAACGGGGCGCTCACAGGTCGAGCCTGAAAAAACGGTCCTCGTCGATATGGTTGCCGACGCGGAACGCGTTGCGACCGACGTCGTAAAAGCCGTAGCGGCGATAGAAGGCCTGCGCACGATGGTTTTCGGTGAACACCGACAGATAAAGCACCGATCCACGCGCCCGCGCCCACTCGATCCCCCAGTCCGTCAGCCGAGCGGCAACGCCCGTCCCCTGCGCAGGCTTGCCGACATACAGCTGATGCAGCTCGACCGCATCGTCGGTGGGTTGATCGGCCGGTAGCTCGAAATCCAGCGGGCCCATCTTGATGTAGCCTGCAATCGCGCCTGCCGCATCCTGTTCCAGCGCGATCGCGAAGGCCGGGTCGGCAATTTGCGCGGCGATGCGCGGGACGGGATTCCATTCGGCCAGAAAGGCGTCGAGGTCGGCGGGATCGTAGATATGGCCGAAGGTCGCGATAAAGGTCGCCTCGGCAAAGGCGCTGATCGCGGCGGCGTCGTCCGCCGTCGCCAGTCGGGGCGCGTTCATGTGATCTCTCCTGAAAAACCGGCCGGCGGCGGCCACGACGCCGCGCTGACTGCCATGACTTTGAACAATTCGCCCATTGCGTGGCGGTTGACGAGCCGGTCGCGCTGGCCGTGCAATTCGGCGGTGCGGGTCGGCGCAGCGGTGGTCAACGACGCGACCCTGGCGTCGATACCCAGCCGCTGGAGCCAGTCGCCCTGCGTCGCGACCGGACTGGTGGCGGCGCCGGGCACCGTCGCCGCAGCGGCGAGCGCGGCGAAATCGACATGCGCCGTCAGGTCGACCTCGCCCGGACTGGCGAAAGGATCGGCAAAGCGATGCGCCTTGACCGCCTGCAAGGTGTCGCCCGCGGCCGGACCGACATGGCCATAGTCGATCGCCAGCATTGCGCCGCCCTGCCGTGCGATGCGAAAGGCGCAGCGTTGCATGATCGCCGCGGCAACCGGCGCGGTCTCGACGATCGTGCCGATGGCTTCTGCGCGCAATATTTCCGGGATCGCCGCCACCGCATCGACATCGCCCGGCACCGCGGCAAAGCTGTCGCCGCGGCGTTCGACCATCCGCTCGCGCCAGCCGCCCGCGGTGCGGACATATTGATGCACCGGCAGCGCGTCGAAAAATTCATTGGCGATGATCAGCAGTGGCAGGTCGCCCGGAAGCGAATCAACCTCGTCACGATGGACCGCTGCGGGCAGGCGCACCGATTGCGCGGCGCGCAGCACCGGGCTGGTTTCGACCAGCTCGACCGCATCGGGCATACAGCCAAAGCGTGCCATCGCGCGCAGCGCGTCGGCGGCGAGCGTCCCGCGCCCCGGACCCAGTTCGACATAGCGAAACGCGGGCTTGGCCGCGCGCGCCCACAGGTCGGCGATCCATATCCCGATCATCTCGCCGAACATCTGGCTGATTTCGGGCGCGGTGGTGAAATCGCCGACGGCGCCGAGCGGGTCGCGCGTCGCATAATAATGGCTGTTCGCGGCGGCCATATAGTCGGCGACGGTCGTCGCCCGCGCCGCCGCGATGTCGCCGATCAGCTGTTCGGGGGTCGGCGGTCCGTCACGCAACGCTGTCGGGTCCGGCGACCGGCTCGACCCGCTGGCGGCGTCCCTTGGCGGTGGCGACGAGCCAGAAACCGATCAGCAGCATCGGGATGGTCAGCGTCTGCCCCATTGTCAGGCCCCACGACAGGGTGCCAAGCTGGACATCGGGTTCGCGCACGAACTCGACCGCGAAACGGCTGAGGCCATAGATAATCGCCGCCATGCCGAACAGAAATCCGGGCTTGTAGCGCGCATCGGTGCGCCAGAAGAGGAAGGTCAGGACCGCCATCATCAGCAGCCCTTCCAGCCCAGCTTCATACAGCTGGCTGGGGTGGCGCGGGTCCATCGTCCCGCTGTCGGGAAAAATGATCGCCCAAGGCACGTCGGTGGCGCGGCCCCACAGCTCGCCGTTGACGAAATTGGCCATGCGGCCAAAGAACAGGCCGAACGGAATGACGCAGGCGACATAGTCGCAAAAGCGCAGAAAATTCAGCTTTTCCTTGCGCGTCACATACCAGATCGCGATCAGCACGCCGATGACGCCGCCGTGCAGCGACATGCCGCCGTCCCAAAGCCGAAACACGCCCAGCGGTTCCTTGATATATTCGCCGAGATTATAGAACAGCACATAGCCAAGCCGCCCGCCGATGATGATCCCCAGCATCGCATAGAAGATCATGTCGTCGGCGTGGCGCCGCGCCATCGGGGCGCCGGGCTGCGCGATCAACTTGAGCAGATACCAATAGCCGACAAAAATCCCGGCCAGATAGGCAAGCGCATACCAGCGGATCGGCAAGCCAAAGACGCTGAACGCGATCTCGCTGTTCTCTCCCATCAGATCATGGAAGTTCACATATTGCGTTGCTTCGGCTAGGGTTGCAAAAAGAAACATAAAGTCGCGCGGTCCTTCCCCAGGAGAGGCCTCCCCATAAGGGGTTAGGCCAGCGAGACCAAGAGGAGAGATACACGATGCCATCTGCGCTCGATTTGCGCCTGGACGCCGCCTATAATCTGATCACCGGTCCGGGCGGACCGATCCAGGTCGGATCGGTCGAACGCTTTGGCCGTCAACTGCCCTTCATCACCAATGCGCCGACGAATCTCGCCGACTATGTCGGCTATTTCGCGATGCAGCATGGCGAGGCGACGTTTCTGGTCGAAGGCGACGAGCGCCTGTCGTTCAAACAGGTCTATATGGCAGCGCGGCAGGTCGCGGCGGGGCTGATCGAGGGTTATGGGGTGCAGCGCGGCGACCGCGTCGGGCTGGCGATGCGCAACGCCAACGCCTGGTGCGTTTCCTATATCGGCATCTTGCTTGCGGGCGGCTGCGCGACGCTGCTCAATGGCTGGTGGCAGGGCGGTGAATTGGCCGCGGGAATCACCGACAGCGAAACCAAACTGGTCATCTCCGACGTGCAGCGCGCGGCGCGGCTCGGCGAGGTCGAGCATGGCGCGAAGGTCATCACGCTCGACATCGCGCAGCCGATCGATCAGGCGATCGCGCCGATCACCGGCGCAGGCGGCACGGCGGCAACGGTCCTGCCAACGCTGACCGGGCAGGATCTCGCGACCATCCTGTTCACCTCGGGTTCGACCGGCCAGTCGAAGGGCGCCTATTCGCGCCACGAAGCGGTGGTGCAGGCGATCTTCAACTACGTAACGCAGACCGCAAGCATCGTGCATCTGCTGACCGAGGACGGGTTGATGTCGGACATCCAGCCCGCGACGCTGATCTGCACCCCGCTGTTCCACGTCACCGCCGAAATCCCGGTGTTCCTGCAAAGCTTCGCGCTGGGCCGCAAGCTGGTGTTGATGCCGAAATGGAATGCCGAGGAAGCGATGCGGCTGATCCAGGACGAACAATGCAATTATTTCGTCGGCGTGCCGCTGATGAGCTATGAAATCCTGATCCACCCCAACCGTAAGAATTACGACCTGTCGACGTGCAAAAGCTATGCCGGCGGCGGCGCCCCACGGCCGCCCGAGCATGTCAAACGCCTCTCGACCGAAATGGGCGAGGGCAAGCCGCTGCTCGGCTACGGCCTCACCGAAACCAACGCGGTCGGCTGCGGCATCATCAACGAAAATTACCTCGCCAAGCCGCTGTCGACCGGCCCCGCGTCCAAACCGTTGGTCGACCTTGCGATCCTCGACGACGATGGCAACGAACTCGCACAGGGCAAGATCGGCGAGGTCTGCATCCGTTCGGTCGCCAATTTCGAAGGTTATTGGAACAACGAGGCGGCGACCAAAGCGGCCTTTTTCGACAATGGCTATTTCCGTTCGGGCGACCTCGGCTATCTCGACGAGGACGGCTATCTGTTCATCGTCGACCGCAAGAAGGACATCATCATCCGCGGCGGCGAGAATATCAGCTGCCAGGAGGTCGAGGCCGCGATCTACGAACATGGCGACACCAACGAATGCGCGGTGTTCGGCCTGCCCGACGAACGGCTGGGCGAAGTGGTCGGTGCGGTGATCTGGACCAAGCCGGGGAGCAGCGTCACCGCCGAGGATATGTGCTCGTTCCTCAGCGCCCGGCTCGCGCCCTACAAGGTGCCATACAAGATCTGGATGGCCGACGACGCGCTGCCGAAGCTGGGCAGCGAAAAGATCGACAAAGTGTCGCTGCGCAACAAATATCGCGACGAATATGCGGCGGAGGTTGCGGCGTAACCTTTGAGGGTGAGGGAGCGAACCGGGACGATGACACCGTCTGAACAGCCCGAAGCTTCCGAACCGGCGCCGGGGCGCATCTATCGCCACCGGCTGCCGACGCGCATTTGGCACTGGGTAAACGCTGTCACCCTGCTCGTCCTGCTGATGAGCGGGCTGACGATCTTCAACGCGCATCCGCGGCTCTATTGGGGCGAATATGGCGCGAACTTCGATCGGGCCTGGCTGGTGATCGGCTCGACCGCCGACGAGGGCTATTTGCGCATCGGCGACTGGCGGGTCGAAACGACGGGGGTGCTCGGGCGCTGGACCGATGCGGCGGGGGAGGAAAAGACCTGGGCCTTCCCCGGATGGGCGACGATCCCGACCAGCTACAGCCTTGCCGACGGACGGCGCTGGCACCTTTTCTTTGCGTGGGTGTTGTCGATCGGGCTGACGCTCTACATGCTGTGGACGGCATTCGGCGGGCATTTAAAAAAGGACCTCCACATCCGCCGGACCGAGTGGGCGCCGCGCCACATCTGGCACGACATCAAGGATCACGCGCGACTGCGTTTCCCGCGCGGCGAAGCGGCGGCGCGCTACGGCATTTTGCAGAAACTCAGCTACATCGGGGTCATCTTCATCCTGCTGCCGCTGATGATCGCCACCGGGCTCACGATGTCGCCGGGAATCAACGCTGGTGCGCCGTGGCTGCTCGACCTGTTCGGCGGACGCCAGTCGGCGCGCTCGATCCATTTCATCGCGGCATGGGCGCTGGTGGCGTTTTTCCTCGTCCATATCCTGATGGTGGTGCTCGCCGGGCCGGTGAATGAGGTGCGGTCGATGGTGACGGGCTGGTTCCGCCTGCCGCCGGAGAAGGCGGAAAACGTATGAAAACTGGTTTGCCCCCTCTCGTCATCCCGGACTTGATCCGGAATCCATCGGCGGCGTTGAGGTCATGGACCCCGGATCCAGTCCGGGGTGACGACGGCGACAAAATCGCGATCCCGCGCCGCCAGTTGATTGCCCGCGCCGGTGGCCTTGCTGCAACATTGCCGCTGTTGTCGGCGTGCGACGCAATCAACGACGCGCCCGCAGTGCGCAAGATCCTGTCGATGGGCGAGGAGATGAACCGCGCGAGCCAGCGCGCGCTGATCGACCGCAACGCGCTGGCGCGCGAGTTCAGCCGCGCCGACCTGTCGCCCTATTTCCGCCCCAACGGCACCCGGCTGCCCGCGGGCGCGGCCTATGCCGCGCATGCGGTAAGCGGTTTTGTCGACTGGCGCGTCGCGGTCACCGGGCTGGTGGCGCGGCCGCTGTCGCTGTCGATGGCGGACATCCGCGCGATGCCGCAGCGCACCCAGATCACCCGCCACGATTGTGTCGAGGGGTGGAGCGCGATCGGGCAATGGACCGGGGTGCAATTGTCGCGCATCCTTGCCGCCGCCGGGGTCAGGGACCATGCGCGCTACATCGTCTTTCGCTGTGCCGACCGGCTCGGCGACGCGCTTTATTATGAAAGCTGCGACATGGTCGACGCGCGGCACCCGCAGACGATTATGGCCTGGGCGCTCAACGATGCGGTGCTGCCGATCGCCAACGGCGCGCCGCTGCGCCTGCGGATCGAGCGCCAGCTCGGCTACAAGCACGCCAAATATGTGAACGCGATCGAAGCGGTCGCCAGCCTCGACGGCATCGGTGCGGGCAAGGGCGGCTATTGGGAAGATCGCATCGATTATGAATGGTATGCGGGGATTTGACCGCGCGCCGTCACAAGCCAGAACGGCAAAGTTCAGTAAAGTTCAGCCCAATGGCGATCCCCGCTCGGCGCGCTCAACCGGACGCTGCGATGGGCGCGACGCGACTCTTCCGTCAGCTTATTTCATGGCCAATTATTGTAGGAAAGCGCTATTTTCATCCGCAATGGGGAAGCCAATAATCCGAGCCGTTAAACTTCGTTACGCCGGATAGCGCTCGTTCATGACGTCCCAGCTCAGCACAACCAGCTTTTCGAGCACGTCCAAATCGACATCGGCGAGCTTGTTGACGTAAAGGCATGATTTTCCGACCTTATATTTGCCAAGCTGTGCAAGCAGAAGGTCCGCCTCGGACTGGCGGTCGCAGTAATGGCCCATCAGATACAGCGTCAGCGCCGCCTTGCGCGGGCTGAACCCGGCGCGGCACATCGTTCCCGAATGGCCGCTGTCATAGGTATAGTCATAGCTGCCATAGCCGATAATCGACGGCCCCCACATTTTCGGCTCCAGCCCGGTGACGCGGCGGTGCATCGCATCGATCACCGCGGCTTCCTCGCGCCGCCGTGCTTCGGGCACCGCGGCGATGAAGTCGGCGACTTCGACTTCGGTGGCTTTGGTTTTGATCTCGGCTTTGCCCATCGCGTGTCTCCCCTCGATGGGGATAGCGCTATGGACCAGAAAATTAAAGCACAGCGAGGCCGCGTGCAGCGACCCCGCCTTGCCTACCGTGCGATCAGCGTTTCGCGCGCTTGCCCGCCAGTTCGGCGACCAGCGCCGGGGCGGGCCAGATTGTCTCCAGTCCTTGCTGGATTGCGGCCGTCGACACCACGACGGTGCGGTTGAGCGTCCCGTCGTAACCGAAATTGCCGCCCAGCGAGTGGATGTTGCCGTCGAAGGCGGTGCCGATCACGCTGCCGTCGCGGGCGATGACCGGCGATCCCGAATTGCCGCCGATGATGTCGTTGGTGGTGACGAAGTCATAGACCGTGTTCTTGTCGATCCGCGCTTCGGCTTTCACGAAGCCGTCGGCCAGCTTGTACGGCAGCTGCCCGGTCGCGCGGTCATAGGTGCCGCCCATCACGGTGGTCGCCGGCACCGGCTTGCCGCGCTCGGTCCATCCTTTCACCTGACCATAGGACAGGCGCAGGGTGAAGGTCGCATCGGGATAGAGCTTGTCGCCATAGGCGGCGAAGCGCGCCTTGGCGAGCCGCGCCTGCGCCGCCGTGACCGGCGCGTCATAGTCGCGGTCGAACGCCGCCTTGATCGCGCGGGCGCGCGGGTCGAGCTGGGCAAAAAAGCGGATCATCGGGTCGTCCGATGCGGCGATCGCGGCGGCGCCGCCCTCCCACAATTGCTTGCGATAGGCGGGATCGGCGAGCTTCGTGCCCTCGATCAGCCGCTTGCCGAGCGCTTCGGGGCTTTCCTTGCCCAGCAGCATTTTGACGTCGGCATTGTCGGCGCCCAGATATTCGCGCGCCTTGCTGGCCCAGAAGCCGACGCCGAGCTCTTCAAGCCACGGATACGTCGGCACCGCATCGGTCAGCCGCTTTTCAGTCAGCGGCAGCGCCGAATCGGTAAAGCCGGGCAGGCGTTCGCTGTTGGGTTTGCTGCGTTCGGCGGCCGCGCGCACCAGCGTCTGCGCATATCCGGCCAGCGTCGAATAGCTCGCGGGACCGCTTTGCAGGAACACGCTGTCGAGATAGGTGTTGCGGCGTTCGGCCATCGCCTTGTCGATTTCGGACCAGGGATCGCCGATTTCGGCGTTGCCCTTGACCCGTGCGCGCAGGTCAGCCTCCTCGGCGGCCAGCTTGGCGGTGAAGGCGGGATCGTTGAGCGCGCGCAACTGTCCCGACAAGGCCTTAAAGCTGTTTTCATATCCGAACAGCTCGTCGCCGCCCTCGCGGGTCTTGGCGGCATCGCCCTCCATGTTGGCGATCAGGCGGCCGCGAAATTCGGACAGCAGGATCAGCGTCAGCGGCAGGCGCTCGGCGCGCTGAAATTCGCGCTGCGTTTCGGTCAGCAGGCGCTGGGTCGAGCCCGGGTTGCCGACGACGAAAGTGATCTCGCCTTCCTGCGGCGCGCGCGGGTTCCATTTCAGGTGGGTCGGCGTCGCCACCGGCTTGCCGTCTTCGTAGGCGCGCAGGAACGCGGCATCCATCGCGTAGCGCGGGAAGTTGAAATTGTCAGGATCGCCGCCAAAGAAGGCGGCCTGGAATTCGGGCGCCCAGGCGATGCGGACGTCGCTGTATTTGCGATATTGATACAGCTTGTACTGGCCGCCGCCGAACAGAGTGACGACCTGGCACCGCGTCTTGGCGCGATCGGTGCAGCCCGCCGCCTCGATTTCGGCGATGCGCGCGTCGCGCGCCTTGACCAGCGCTTCGCCGGTCAGCGCGGCAATCGCGCCCTGAATGTTGCCGGTGACGTCGGTGATCGACGTGACGACTTCGGCCTGCTGGCCGGGGCATTGGCGTTCGCGCGCGCGGTCGGCGGCGTTGAAGCCCCCCGCAACCAGATCGCTGTCGGCGGTCGACAGATTCTGCAGGCAGCTGATGACGCAATGGTGGTTCGTCAGGATCAACCCGTCGCCCGAAACGAACGATGCCGAGCAACCGCCCGTCAGCCGGACCGCCGACGCCTGCGTCCGGTCGAGCCACTGCTTGTCGGGCGCCCAGCCATAGGCGCCCCGAATCGCGTCAGTGGGAACGCCGTCGAAGGTCCACATGCCTTCCTCGGCGGCGGCGGAAGCGGAGACGGCAAACGCGGCGGCGACGGCGGCAAGGGCAAGGGTCAGGCGCATGAAAATCCTCTTCGGTGTGATATGGTATCATTTGATACTAGCGACGGTCGTCTGCGCGGCCAAGGATAATGTTGTGGTAGCGCATCGCGGTTGCGCGGGGGCGGGCGGGCTGCTAGCCGCGCCCGCGTCATTCCCTCGCCAAAGGTGCCATCATGTCCGAGTCCTTCAAGCGCGTCGTCCTCGCCTATTCGGGCGGCCTCGATACCAGCGTCATCCTGAAGTGGCTGCAGGTCACCTATGGCTGCGAAGTGGTGACCTTCACTGCCGATCTGGGGCAGGGCGAGGAGCTGGAGCCTGCGCGCGCCAAGGCCGAGTTGATGGGGATCAGGCCCGAACATATCTATATCGACGACCTCCGCGAAGAGTTCGTCCGCGATTTCGTCTTCCCGATGATGCGCGCCAACGCACGCTACGAGGGCGACTATCTGCTCGGCACCTCGATCGCGCGGCCGCTGATCTCGAAGCGGCTGGTCGAAATCGCGCGCGAAACCGGCGCGGATGCGGTGGCGCATGGCGCGACGGGCAAGGGCAACGACCAGGTTCGGTTCGAACTGTCGGCCTATGCGCTGAACCCCGACATCAAGGTTATCGCGCCGTGGCGCGAATGGGATCTGACCAGCCGCACCGCGCTGATCGCGTGGGCAGAAGAACATCAGATTCCGGTGCCGAAGGACAAGCGCGGCGAAAGCCCGTTTTCGACCGACGCGAACCTGCTGCACACGTCGAGCGAGGGCAAGGTGCTCGAAAACCCGTGGGACGAGACCCCCGATTATGTCTATTCGCGCACCGTGAATCCGGAGGATGCGCCCGACACCCCCGAATATATCACGATCGATTTTGAACGCGGCGACGGCGTTGCGCTGAACGGGCAGGCGATGTCGCCCGCAACGCTGCTCGCGGCGCTCAACGACCTTGGCCGCAAACATGGCATCGGCCGTCTCGACCTCGTCGAAAACCGCTTCGTCGGCATGAAGTCGCGCGGCATGTATGAAACCCCGGGCGGCGAAATCTATGCGCGCGCCCATCGCGGCATCGAAAGCATCACGCTCGACCGCGGCGCGGCGCACCTCAAGGACGAGCTGATGCCGAAATATGCCGAGCTCATCTACAACGGTTTCTGGTTCGCGCCCGAGCGCGAGATGTTGCAGGCCGCGATCGACCTCAGCCAGGAAAAGGTCAGCGGCACCGTGCGGCTCAAGCTCTACAAGGGCAACGCCAGCGTGGTCGGGCGCAAGTCGCCGAACAGCCTGTACAGCGAACGCCATGTGACGTTCGAGGATGACGCCGGTGCCTATGACCAGAAGGATGCGGCGGGCTTTATCAAGCTGAACGCGCTGCGCCTCAAGCTGCTGGCCAAGCGCGACCGCTAAACCCGCCTGCCCATCGTCGCAATCGCTCTCCCGCGCCGGGTCAACCGGGAGCGTGACCGCTTCGTCGCGTCAAGGGTGCACCGCGATGTCAATGAGGTTAAGCCTGTGAGAATGTAGAAGAAGTCGGTCGCGAGGGGGGGTAGCATGATCGTGAAGCGATGCAGAATGAAGCGCCCCTCGACGAACCTGACGATGAATGGCGGCGCTGCCGGCTCGTGCTGCCGCGTGTTGGCTTGTTCCTCGATCGCAACGGCGTTCGCACGCATCTGATCTGGCCTGGCGACTATCTCGTGCGCCGGTCGCGGACCTTCGGTCGGTTGATTTACCGCCGCTCGCCGTCCTGATCTCTTGCCGTTCCGCCCCGCTGGCGCTGACTTCGGGACTGATAATCAAACGCAACCATATTGAAGGAAATGAAGGGTTAGCATGACGCGCGGACCTGGGCTAAGGCGCGAGTCGTGACCGCGACCCGCTTTTTCTCCGACAATGCCGCAACGGTTCATCCGGTGGTGATGGAAGCGCTGGCGGCTGCCAATCATGTCGACACCGCCTATGACGGCGACGCGCTCAGCATGTCGCTCGACGCGACCTTTTCGGATTTGTTCGAATGTGATTGCGAAGTGGTCTGGATTCCGACCGGCACCGCCGCAAACAGCATCATCCTCGCCCATTTTGTGCGGCCGTGGCAGGGCATCCTCTGTTACGAGGAAGCGCATATCGAAGTCGACGAATGCGGCGCGCCGACCTTTTATTCGGGCGGCGCCAAGCTGATGACGCTGCCCGGGCGCGGCGCCAAGATCGATGCCGAGGCGCTGAAGGCGCGGATCGCCGGGATCCGGCAGGATGTGCATCAGGTCCAGCCCGCGGCGATCAGTATCACCAACGCCACCGAATATGGCCTCGTCTGGCGCGCCGACGAAATCGGCGAGATCAGCCAGATCGCGCGCGCCAACGGCATGAAACTGCACATGGACGGCGCGCGCTTTGCCAATGCCGTCGCCTATCTGGACTGCGCGCCCGCCGACGTCACCTGGCGCGCCGGGGTCGATGCGCTGTCGTTCGGCTTCACCAAGAACGGCGCCATGATGGCCGAGGCGATCGTGTTTTTCGGCGGCAGCGGCGGGGCAGGGGTCCGCGAGCTCAAGAAACGCGGCGGTCATCTGCTCAGCAAGGGGCGTTTCGTGGCGGCGCAGATTCGCGCGATGCTGGCGAACGACCTGTGGCTCGACAATGCGCGGGCAGCGAATGCCGGGGCGGCGACGCTGGCGAAGGCGTGCGGCGACCGGCTGATGCACCCGGTCGAGGCGAACGAACTGTTCGTGCGCCTGACGCCCGAGGAAGCCGCAAAATTGCGCGGCGCCGGGTTCGACTTCTACGATTGGGGCGAGGGCGCAGCCCGGCTGGTTGCGAGCTGGGACCAGGATGCGAACGCCGTCGCACCGTTCGCCGCCGCCATCGCGGCTCTATGAGCGCACCGCCCGGCCTGCTGACGCCGCGCGTCCTGATTCCCTTCCTCTTCGTCACCCTGATCTGGGGTTCGACGTGGATCGTCATCACCGGACAATTGGGCGTCGTGCCGCCCAGCTGGTCGGTCGCCTATCGTTTCTTTGTCGGCGCGGCGGCGATGTTCGCTTACGCGATGTGGCGCGGCGAGCGTTTGACGCTGTCGGGGGCGGGCTGGTGGTTCGCGGCGCTGCTGGGTTTCGCGCAGTTCGCGTTCAACTTCAATTTTGTCTATCGCGCTGAACAGCATATCACATCGGGGCTGGTCGCGGTGCTGTTTGCCCTGCTGATCGTCCCCAACACGCTGCTGGGGCGCCTGTTCCTGAAGACCAAGGTCGAAGGCCGCTTCCTGCTCGGCGCCGGGATCGCGATCGTCGGCGTCGGCATGATGATCCTCCACGAATATCGCGCTGCGAATGTCGGCGCGGGCGAGGTGTTGATCGGTACCGCGCTGACGCTGTGCGGGGTGATGAGCGCGTCCGCATCGAACGTCATGCAGGGCAGCCATATCGCGCGCGAGCAGTCGATGGTGGTGATGATCGCCTGGGCCATGCTGTTCGGCGCTCTGGGCGACGCGGTGTTCGCGTGGACCACCACCGGGCCGCCGGTGATCGAAGCGACGCCCGCATACCTCGGCGGCGTCCTCTATCTGGGGGTCGTCGCCAGCGCGGTGACCTTCCCGCTCTATTTCAACATCATCCGCGCCGTCGGTCCCGGACAGGCGGCCTGGTCGAGCGTGCTGATCCCGATCATCGCGATGGGATTTTCGACCTTGTTCGAAGGGTATCGCTGGGCGCCGCTGTCGATCGCGGGCGGCGCGGTGGCGTTGGTCGGCCTGGTCATCGCGGTGGTCAAAAGGCCTGAAAAGCCGTCGGTCAGCGGCGGCACGGTTTCGGTCCCCGTCCAGCGCTAGGCGCGGTTGTCATGGGTGTGTTGCGATACTAAAGCGGCTCCATGAAACGTCTCGCCAGCACGCTCGCCCTTTTTGCCGCCCTCGCCGCCGTTCCCGCCGCGGCGCAGACGGCGTGCCAACCCGGCACCTATGCTGCGCCCGACGGCGATTTCGTCGTCCTCGTGCCGCTGCCGTCGATCCCGGCGCCGGGGCTTCGCTACCTGTTCCGCGACGGGCGGCGCGGGGCGACGTCGGATGCCGCGGCACCGGTTGCCTGCGATGGCGATCGGGTGGCGGTCAATGGCGCGGCGTGGAAGCCGATCGTGTTTCGCGAAACGCCGATCAGCTTCGACAGCGTGGGGACCAAGCTGTCGGGGGTGTTGATCGAACCTCCAGCACCCTTGGACGCCAAGCGGCCGCTTGTCGTGATGGTCCACGGGTCCGAACGCAGTTCGCCGATTGGCGGCGTCTATGGTTATGCGATGGCGGCGCAGGGGATTTCGGTCTTCGTCTATGACAAGCGCGGCACCGGCGCGTCGGAGGGTGAATATACCCAGAATTTCGAGCTGCTCGCCGCCGATGCGGCGCGCGCGCTCGAACAGGCACGAAGCATGACGACGGGCCGCGTGAGTCGCGCGGGATTTTTCGGCGGGAGTCAGGGCGGCTGGGTCGCGCCGCGCGCGGCGACGTTGACCAAGGCCGATTTTGTCGCGGTTGGTTTCGGGCTGGTCGCGTCACCGATCGAGGAAGACCGCGAGCAGCTGGTGTCGGAAGTCCGCGCCGCGGGGCAGGGTGAAGAGGCGGTACAGCTCGTCAACCGGCTGTCGTCGGCGACGAGCAAGCTGCTGCTGTCAAACTTTGCTGCGGGTTACGAAGATCTGGACGCCGTGCGGCGCGACATGGTCGGCAAGCCCTGGGCCGCGACGATCGCCGGCGAACACAGCGGCGCGATGCTGCGGATGTCGAACGACGAACTGCGCCGCGTCGGCCGCGCGCGTTTCGACAATCTGGAACTCATCTGGGATTATGACGCGCTCGCCGCGCTGAACAAGCTCGACGCGCCGCTGCTGTGGGTGCTGGCGGGAGAGGATCGCGAAGCGCCGATCGAAACGACGCGCGGTGCCTTGCTGGGACTCGCAAAGGCCGGGAAGCCGGTCGATGTCTATCTGTTTCCCGATACCGACCATGGCATGTTCGAATATCGGACCAATGCCGACGGATCGCGCAGCGGAACGCGCATCACCGACGGCTATCTGAAACTGCTCGGCGACTGGATCAAGGGCACCGCACGCGGTTCTTATGGCCGTGCCGACCATCTGACGAAAGGCGTCAGCCCGCGCTGATCCGTTCGATGTCGGCGCCGACCGCCTGAAGCTTTTCCTCCAGCCGTTCGTAACCGCGGTCGAGGTGATAGACGCGGTTGACCTCGGTCGTTCCCTGCGCCGCCAGTCCGGCGATGATCAGGCTCATCGACGCGCGGAGGTCGGTCGCCATCACCGGCGCGCCGACCAGATGATCGACCCCGCGCACCACCGCGCTGCGGCCGCGGACATCGATGTCGCAGCCCATGCGGGCGAGCTCGGGGACGTGCATATAGCGGTTCTCGAAGATCGTTTCGGTGAACAGCGATGCGCCCTTGCCCAGCGTGGCCATCGCCATGAACTGCGCCTGCATGTCGGTGGCAAAGCCCGGATAGGGCGCGGTCGACAGGGTGACGGGTTCGGCGCGGCCCGACATCGCGACGCGGATCCCCGTCTTGGTGTCCTCGACCGTCGCGCCCGCCTGACGCAGGGCACTCAGCGTCGCTTCCATCTCGTTCGCCTTCGCGCCGACCAGTTCGACGTCGCCCTCGGTAATCACCGCAGCACAGGCGTAGCTGCCCGCCTCGATGCGGTCGGCCATCACGCGGTAGGTGGCGCCGTGGAGGCGATCGACACCCTCGATCGTCAGCGTTTCGGTGCCGATGCCCTCGATATGTGCGCCCATCGCGACCAGGCAGTTGCAGAGATCAACAATCTCCGGCTCGCGCGCCGCATTTTCGAGCACGCAGGTTCCCTTGGCGAGCACCGCCGCCATCAAGGCATTTTCGGTCGCGCCGACCGACACGACGGGAAAAGTGAATTTGCCGCCGGGAAGGCGTCCGCGCCCCGGCGCGCTCGCTTTGACGTAGCCCGACGCAAGCTCGATTTCGGCGCCAAAGGCTTCCAATGCTTTCAGATGCAGGTCGATCGGACGGTTGCCGATCGCGCAGCCGCCGGGCAGCGAGACGGTCGCTTCGCCCGCACGCGCGAGTAGCGGGCCGAGCACCAGGATCGACGCGCGCATCTTGCGCACGATGTCATAGGGCGCGACGGTCGAGGTGAGGGTGGTCGTGCGCGCGGTCATCACGCGGCCGAAATCCTCGGGCCGCGATCCCTCGATCGTCGTCGAACAACCCAGCTGGTTGAGCAGATGGCCGAACCCGTCGACGTCGGCGAGCCGCGGCAGGTTGCGCAGCGTCAGCGGCTCGTCGGTCAGCAGCGCGCAGGGCAACAGGGTGAGCGCCGCATTCTTGGCGCCGGAGATGGGGATACGGCCCTTGAGTCGCTGGCCGCCGCGAATGACGATCTGATCCATCGGCTGTCTTTAGCGCACGGGCGCGGGCGCGCAAGCGGACGTGCCTTTCACCATGGCATTCCGGTCCGAAATATGAAACGATTGGCGTCTCAACTAGCGTTGTACAGGGGTAGCTCAGGCCGGAACGACTTTTTGCGGGGGAAAAGATCATGCAGCGGAATCTTGTCACGATCGTCACATCAGCGGCGTTGATCGCCAGCCAGTTGGCTGTCCCGGCCATGCCGCAATCGACCTATCCCTATCCGCCGCCCGGCGATGGCTATGCTGGGACGCTGCGCTGCGAATCGCGCAATAACAAGATTCAGCGCTGCAATGTCCGCACCGACAATCGCGTCGATCTGATCCGCGTGATTGGGGGGCGCTGTTCCAAGGGGCGCGACTGGGACTTTACCGCGAACCAGATCTGGGTGTCGGGCGGGTGCCGCGCCGAGTTCGGCTATGGCTATGCCAACAACGGCGGCTATCCGACCCCCTTGCCGCAGCCGGTTGACGACTATGCGGGCACGCTGCGCTGTGAATCGTGGAACTATAAATATCAGCAGTGCAACGTGCCGACGAACAACCGCGTCGACCTGACCCGTAAGATCGCGGGCAAGTGCAATGCCGGGCGCCAATGGGGCTACACCGGCGACTATATCTGGGTCGACAAGGGCTGCCGCGCCGAATTCGCTTATGGCTATCGCGATGTGCAGCCGACCCGGCCCGACAAGGACAAGGGGCCGAGCACCGGGCTGATCATCGGCGGCGTGGTCGTCGCGGGCGGTCTGCTCGCGCTGCTGCTCAGCAAGAAGAAGAAATCGGCCGACGGGACAAGCGAGGAAAGTGCGGCGACGCACCCGCCGCGCGGCCCCGCGACGTTGAGCGCGAACCTGAGCGGCCTACCGAGCGCAGCGCGGCCATCGGTGCAGAATTGCATGACCGATGCGGCGCGGCAGATCGGTGTGACCGGCGGGACAAAGCTATCGTATGACAAGCTGGTGTCGCTCGAACAGGGCAATGGCGGCTGGCGTATCCGCGCCGCGATGACGGCAACCTATCCCGATGGCGCCAAGTCGATCGAAATGTATTGCCGCGCGACACCGAGCGACATCATCCAGCTCGATTTTTCGTAGCGAGGGTTTTCTTCTCCGTCATTGCGAGGAGCCGAAGGCGACGAGGCAAACCAGAGCGGCTTTAGGCCGCCCCTGGATTGCTTCGCGCCGCTTGCAATGACGAGCCTGTTCTACCCAACCAACGCCTCCTCGACCTGACCAAGCCGGTCCTTGCCGAAAAACATTGCGTCGCCGACGAAGAATGTCGGGATGCCGAACACGCCGCGCGCGACCGCCGCTTCGGTGTTGGCGACCAGCTTTGCCTTGATCTCGGGCTCCTGCGTCCGCGCCAGCAGCGCGGGGCCGTCGAAGCCGTTCGTCGACAGGAAGGCCGCGATGACCTCGGCGTCGTCCATCTTCAAACCATCCTCCCACATCGCGCGGTTCACCGCGTCGATATAATCGTCGAGAACGCCCTCATCGTCCGCAACGATTGCGCCGCGCATGATCGTCAGCGTGTTGACCGGGAAGTGCGGATTGAGGCGGAATTTGGACAGGCCGTGCTTTTCGATGAAGCGCCGCATTTCCAGATTTTCATAGGCCAGCTTGGCGGGCGCGTCGGCATATTGGATCATCGGCGCCTTATTGCCGGTCGCCTTGAAGATGCCGCCGAGCAGGCAGGGGGTGATGACTAGGTCGGCGCCGGTGCGGTCGAGCAGTTCGGGCAGAGCCTTCATCGACAGATAGGCGTTGGGGCTGCCGAAATCGAAGATCAGTTCGAGCGTCTTGGTCACCATTTTTCTCCCCAGGGGCGAAGGTCGAGTTCGTGCGTCCAAGCGCTCTTTGGTTGCTTGTGGAGCATCACATAATTGGCGGCGATCGCGGCCGGATTGAGGATCAGATCCTGTGCTTTGGCATTGTCGAAATCGGGATGGCGGCCCTTGATGAAGTCGGTGTCGATCGCGCCGTCGATGACCGTGTGTGCGACATGGATACCCTGCGGTCCCAGTTCGCGCGCCATCGCCTGAGCGAGCATCCGGAGCGCGCCCTTGGCGCCCGAGAAGGCGGCGTAGCCCGATCCGCCGCGCAGGCTCGCGGTGGCGCCGGTGAAGATGATCGTGCCGCGACCGCGCGGCGTCATTCGCTTCGCCGCCTCGCGGCCCATCAGGAAACCGCCGAGGCACGCCATTTCCCACACCTTGGTGTAAACGCGCACCGTCGTTTCGGCGATCGGGAAGTTCACATTGGCGCCGATGTTGAACACCGCAACCTCGACCGGACCGACTTCCGCCTCAACCTGATCGAACAGCGCGATCATCGCGGTTTCATCGCGCGCGTCGGCGGGGAAGGCGCGCGCATTATATCCGTCGTCGCGGATCGACTGCGCCAGCGCCTCAAGCTGATCGGCGTTGCGTTCGCGGCGGTTGACGCAGGCGGTGAGGCCGTCGGCGGCGAAGGCGCGGGCAATCGCGCCGCCGGTGGCGTCGCCGGCCCCGATGATGACGGCTGCGGGATTGGGCATCAGCGAATCTCCTCTTGCGCTTGATAGTAACTATGATAATCATAGTGACAAGAGATATCTGACGCCTTGCTTCATTTCAGTTCCCCGGCGAAAGC
>JAFAGN010000160.1 GCA_023422695.1 Pseudomonadota bacterium | reverse complement strand
ATCCAGAGTAGGCGTAACCCGCTCTGGATTGCTTCGCTTCGCTCGCAATGACGGAGCTGCTACTCCGCAGGCGTCTCGTCGATTTTCTTCCCCGTCCGCGTCCACGGATACAGGAACTGCCCCCAGTAATTCTTCGGCACATCCTCGGGGATGCCGTAATTCTCCGGCCAGCGGTCCTTCGGCAAATGAAAAGTCCCGAAAATCTTGTCGAGCCACGGAAAGTGGATCGCAAAATTGACGTCGAACGCCTCGCGCTCCAGCCCGTGGTGCCAGTGGTGAAACCGCGGCGTCGCGATCCAGTGGCCCAGCCGGTTGAAATTGCCCCCGACATTGGCGTGGAGCAGCGACGACCACACATACACAAACCCGATATAGGCCTGCATCACCGACGGGCTGAACCCCAAGGTAAACAGCGGCAGCGAGGTGATCGAGCGCAGCAGGATGATCTCGACAAAATGCATCCGCGACCCCGCCAGCCAGTCCATCGACTTCGCGCTGTGGTGGATCGCGTGAAACCCCCACAGGAACGGCACCTTGTGGAACAATCGGTGGTACCAATATTGCGCGAGGTCCGACGCGATCAGCACGATGACGAACTGGACCAGCCACGGGAGCGACGCGACGGTGGCGCGGAACGCATCCCAGCTGTTCGTACTCTCGTTGATGATCGTCGACGGCGCCAGCGCCAGAAACCCCAGCACCTGCACAAACATCGTGCTGACGAGGTAATAAAACAGATCCTCGCGCCATTCGGTGCGGAACAATCGCTGGGCGCGGCGATGCGGGAACAGCCGCTCGAGCGGCGCGAACATAAAGCCGGTGATCAGCAGGTTGACGACGAAAAAGTCGAGCCCGAAGAAAATCCCCCAGCTTTGCGTTTCCTCGGGCTGGACATTGGCGCCGCCGATCAGCGTCGCGGCGAGCGCGATCATCAGCGCGGTGGCGCCGAGCACCTTGCGCGGGCGCAACAGCAGGCTGAGCAATGCGAGGCCATAGCTGACCAACAGCATCAGGTGGACAAGCCCGCGAAACCCGCCCCAATCCTTGATGATCGCGAGTTCGGGCGTCGCGAACCAGTCCGGAAAGCGCAGCGCGATCACCATGCCAAAGCCGACGATCGCGAACAGCAGCGCGAAAAACCCCGACAGCCACCCACTGCCGAACCGCCGCACCTCGGTATGCGATTCCAGATCGCGCATCAGGTTGGTCAGATAGTCGCGTTTCGCCATGGTCGAAGCCCACCCCTCGTCCGTTTGTCCTGAGCTTGTCGAAGGACCGCTCTTTCTTGCAACCTTTGAAGGAGGAAGAACAGCCCTTCGACAAGCTCAGGGCGAACGGTGTTTGATTGCATCCTACCCCGCCCCTTCGCCCAATCTTGAAACGACCCACGTTTCTTGGGTAGAACAAGCTGACAGGCTACAAGCTAATTTGACCTAATACGACCGGTTACAAGCTATCACGACCCCAACGTCCTTGGATCGCGGCGATGCGCTCTGACGCTCCAGTTAATTTGCGTCTCCAAAACCCCCGATTTCTCGATTGCGGCGCGGTTCCACCCGCATGCCGTGCGATCATTCGCGAAGAGTGCCAGCGCCCATTTTGCCTGACGCGCGTTCCAATTAGCACGTGCACAGATCTCGCCGATGCCGATTTCTTGTTCAGCCTTCTCGAGGACCTTCGCCATCGGAACTGCCTTGCGCGGGCCCCGTTGCTCGCATGCCGCGATTTCTTTTGCGAAGATGTCCTGAAGATCAACTGATGGTGTGCCTCGAAGGTTGAGAATTTCCTTTGCATCGGACAACGAACAGTCGGCGAGCGATCGTGGTCTTTGTCCGGGGGGCTCGGTCATCGCGATACTGTCGAACTGAGCGAATTGGGAAGGCGCAATCAGGATGCTGCGTAGCCAGGGTGTCTCCGAAGTCGCGTGGGGAGCTATCCAGCACGTAAGCGACCGGTCTCGCAATGCGACTACGATATCGGCCCATGGTTTTAAGCGGCCTCCGATCCGCCGTGTGGCGGTCCCGAGCGGGAGGGCATCGCTCGGGGCCGTGCCGCGTTCCGGTTCGAATATCGTCGCGCGAAGCGACTCGATCGACGTCCGTGTGATGCTGGAGCCATGGCGAAGGTGAAACAGTGCTGGGTCACTTTCGCGCTCGAGTATCCCATGGTCACAAAGATTCTCGATCGCGTAGGTGGGGAGATAGGTCTGCCGCGCAAACAGGGCCATTGAAGTTGATCCGTCTATACGCCTGCGTAGCGCCTCCACGACCGAACGATCGAAACGAAACCTTCGATTTGCGCCTCCTCCCAGTTCCTCCGCCGCCAGAAGCCCGGCATCAACCAAATCGACATGCCTGACGGCCAAGCCAAGGAGTTTGCCCGCTTCACGGCGCAGAAGCGTGTCCGAAAGAGGCTTGAAGCTGCGTTGCACGTTGCAAAATATGTCGGGCAGCGCGTCACGTATGAGGTCTGCTTGTTCTTGGCTTACGAACCACCGATGGCCCAGCTTTTGCAATCTGGCCCGCAGCTTTCGGTAATCGCTGCCACCCGCAATTAGCCGGGCGGCCTCCTCTTGTGACCGTAGCTGCAGCGCGCCGGGCCATTCCCTCAGAATTCCGGTGCCGGTCGATATAATGGCAGCCTGCTGGGCGGGCGGAAGTCTGTGGATCGACTTTCGATTTACGAAGCGGTCCTTTAAGTGGAAGCAGGCCCCTATGCCTATGACCATTCGGATCAGGGTTTCGACATCCAAGTCTTGGACGGCAGGGCTCAGTTCGCTAAAAGCCTTCTTGCGCACCTCGACTCGACCGCAAATGAGGCGTGCGAACAGTGCATAATCTGACCTCATTTCCTCGTCTAGCAACGCAGCGTCGGTGGGTCCGACCACCTGTTCGCATGTCTCGCAGACATCTATCCCAACGGACTTCTTCCATCGCAAAGTCGCTCTGCATTCTGAGCAGTCCGATCGAAGGAGTTCGAAACTGACAGAGCAATATGGCAGTATCCGGAGAAGCCATGACTCGCGGTGGCGGGAGCCAGCGAGGATCGCGAGCGGAGAAATCCTGCGGTGCTCGGTCTCTATGTCCCACACGCTGAGGTGGTTGGCCCGCAGCCCAGTGCGCCTGGCTTTCGCATGAGGCAACATGGTCCACCTCGTTCGAGACAATACCTCTTCGACCGGGCAGCCGATGATGGGAGCGAGGCGTTCCAGCGTGGCTGAATCGAGTCGAGTAAGGTATCCGGGCCGGTCCATGCTTATGCCTGCCCGACGAAGCACCCTGTTCAGGTCGAGCAGCACATGATCTGCAGTAGCCCGCGCCACGAGGCCGATTAGGCTTTCGTATTCTTCCGGAATCGTCGGGAAGCGAAGCGGTTGGCCGATCTTCATCTTGCGTTCGGGGACGCTCCATCCCGACGCGTGTAGGTGCGGACGCTTTACGTTGCGGCGAAGGATTCGCCGCCCAGGTGGCAGAGCATTGCGGTTGCGCACGCCCCTCGGCCCACGCTTCTTGGTGTCAAAGCCTGATCCACAATCAAACGCTACGTCCGTCGTGGAAGACACCAGGCTGTTGTCGGGTTTCCTAACGAGATGATCAGACATTAGGCGTCGAAAAAGGATCGTCGCCGACCCAACCTGCGGGGATGGCGTAGTCGCGAACAACACAGCTGAGGTCGTAGGCCTCGATGAACTGCGCTCCCCTGGCCGCTGCATGAATCGCCGCGTTTTGGATGATCCGCGCCACGCGGCCAAAATATCCGCCCGACGCCTCCTGCAAGGCGTCGAGCATGGCGGGGGCGGAAAGATCTGAGGTTTTACCGAAGGCCTCCAATTGCGCGAGTGCGGCATCGAAACCCAAGACGAAGTTGCGGAAGTGCACGGCGTCAGCGGTGCGCTTCTTAACATCGAGCGCGGGCAGTGTCAGCGGGAGCCCGAGACGGGCGCGGAATTGCGGATTGCGATCGAACACCCGCTTAGCATCGAGGTTTCCCACTAACACCAACGGTGCGATGCCCATGTCGAGGAAGCGCTTAAAGGCGTCCGTTACGTCAGCAACGTCATTCCCCCCCTTCTGTAAGTGCTGGCATTCGTCGATAATTATCAGTTCAACGCCGAGACGTTTGACGAACCTACGGATCCGTTGCCTGAGCTGCTTCTCGGTGCCATAATCCCAATCTGGGTCCTCCATCTGTATCAGGACGTCCTGCAGAACACTCTTGAGTGACGTCTTCTGATCGAGGCCCACGACGATGATCTGATAGGGATTCGGCAACTCGCCCCTCGCGGCGCGTTCCTCGGCGAGAATGTGCTTCACGCGCGTGACAGTGGCCGTTTTGCCGATCTGACTGTCCTGGCTGAAGCATAGTCCGTCTTGCCCGCCAATTTCCGCACCCTCAAGGGTGGCGAAACGGTATGCGAGGATACGGCCTATCACGTTTGCCTGCGGCGGGTGCTCGACCCATATGCTCTTCACAACTTTTCGCATCTTTGCCTCTCGTAACTGTGTTTCCTGATCGGCATAGTCGGCGAAGCGTCTGCCAGTGAGCGGGCGGGGCCGCTTTCCGAGTGGATCTTTGGCCATGCTCAGTCCTCTTCGTCATATTCGTCGTCGGGTGCCACGTGGCTCAGCGCATCCCAGTCTATGCTGTTGCTTGCGGCGTCTTGCATGTCGTCTTCTGGGTGCCGCCGCTCCGGCGAAATGCCGCGACGGCCGTCACGCTTGTAGGGAACATTCCGATGGCGCAGAACGCCGTTTACCGCGCGGAGCCGCGCGTGATCGAGCAACGCCGATCCATCTATTCGGTCCAAAGCGATGTCGTGTGCGGCAAGTGCGCGTTCCGCTTGGTCCAGCACGTCGGCCACGTCGGGCAGTTTGAAGTAGCTGGCGTGAGCCTTGATCTCGAACCACCGCTCGACGCCATCCACAGTGATCCGCCCGCCGTCAAAGGTGTAGTGCCGGTCCTGCCCGTCCTTGGTGGTCCAGGTGATGGTCGCGACCTGAAACTGAAACTCGCAGGTATCTTTGTCTGTGGTTAGGATCGCCCGATAGATCCCCTCGAAAGCGCCTTCCGTGAAAACGTCGTGGCCGATCGTCGGGCAGAAGTCGGCCGAAGTCGTGCACGAATTTCTATAGGTCATGTTGATGCGCATGGGCCCACCGGCAGGATCAGTGCGTAGGCGAGGACTACGCCAGCCTTCACTTCTCGAACGGAGCGCGTGCGGCGCGTCACGACTGGGGGCGCGGCTCACCCACCGCGGTGGCCTTCGGGGAATGAGACTGTGTGGATGGGGCAGGATCAACTTGGGAACGGGATCACCCGAGTTCACTGCTTGGGCAGTGCAGGCGGGCGACGACGGATCTTCGCCCATCAGACCGCATTCGATCGTCCTGCTCGGTGCTTTGACGCGGGTCATCGGCTTTGGCCCTGCATCACCGCGCGGCAATATCCGCGACCGTCAACCGACAGGTCGTCGTGCCCCTCGAACAGGAGTGACGCTTTATTCCCTGTTGACGCGTTCCGCGCGTCGACTGTGAAGGACCTCAGTCCGCCGCCGCGCGATTTTACAACGGCGATGCGCCAAGCGGTGGGGCTCGCCGGTCCGCCAAAGATCGTCATCGGGAAAATCCCGAGATACGCACCGGCTGACGCTGCCGTTGAGACTTGCGCCGACGCCACGTCGAGAGGCGCGCGGCGGCCTCGGTGGGCAGCGGCAGTATTGGCGGGCGCTCGAAGGTCTCGTCTGCACCTGTCGCTTCGCTGTGATCTTTTGGCATCCGCCACCTCCAATCCGAATCATTTCTAGGCGAACTGCACTAGACATCGGATAAGTAGGTGTTGCGGGATCTTTCGTCAAGCAGGCACATACCACTAGACATTAATCAGTTGCATTGTTAACCAAACCGCATGGATTTAGAGGCTCAGGATGATATCGAGCGGCGACAGCAGCAACTGATCGCCTTGGTGTGGCCCGATGGTCTCTCTGAACGGGATCGGGTGGTGATGGACGCCGTTCCTGCTTCGAATCGCAAGAATCTTCTCGATCGGCTCGAAGCCGTCTGGCGCGCAGAACGGGGCGAGCCACTCGGGCCGCTCGCCGATCTGGCTCGCCTTAAGCGCGCAGCCTTCTACAACTTGCGCGTTGCGTGGCGCACCCACTCGCTCGCCGGTCTGGTCCCGCACGACACTCGTAGCGGCAGGCGCGTAGATGCCAGCGATGAGAGTCCGCTTCGGAAAGAAGCCGAGACCCTGTTACGCTCGAACCCGCTCTCGCGTAACGTTGATGTGGCGAGGCGTATCATGGAGGCGAACCCGGATCTCGTCCGGACCGACGCGGGTGCCAACCACGCACTCACCGTCCTCCAGCGCCTTCAGCGGCTAGTCGGCGATGAACGTCGGCGGCTTACTGGGGATCCCAAATTTGTCCGCGCTGCATTTGGTGGCGAAATGGTCTTGGACCTTACCGCTGTCCAGATTGTTCTCGACGGAACAGAGCGTGCCCTCGCGGTAGCGGCCATCTTGATGGAAACAGCTAGTGGCATCGTTCTAGGCTCGGCGCTCGGCAGAAAAGATGACGGCCGTGCGCTCCAGCGCGAAGCCTTATCCGCCGGCCTTTCGTTTCTTCAGCTTAACAGGGCCGATCTGCCGCCCCAGCCCGATACGATGCCGGGTTTGGGCTGGATGTTGCCACCGGACATACACGCTGAGTCGTTGATCCAGACGCTGGAGCCGCATGTCAGCGAACTGGTGATGGGCCGGGCTGGCGGGTTTTCCTTTGGTCAGCAAGTCCAGCAGGTGACTGGTCCGCGGATTGGCAGGATACCGTTGAATTCCCGGCGCACCTTGCTAGCAAATATGGACATCGACGAATACCTCAAGAGTCGAGTTGCCCCCATTGCGGCGCTAGAAGAAGCACGTGGAATCTGGATGCGGGAGGTTGAACGTCACAACGTCGATCGCATTGTCGCTCTGACCCGAGCCAACATCATTGGTGGTGGCGTAACCGACGGACGTCTAGCCGCCGTGATCCGTGCCTCGCTGGTCGCGCTTCAGTCGGCCTGAGCGATCTTCGCCAAGCTCCTGGCCAGATATGCCTGGTCGCGGTTGCTTAAAGAGCTGAACGCCATGGTGGGACGACCGTGAAGTAGGCGTCCCCGGATGAGCGTCTCGGCTTCGGCGATTGTCAGCGGCGCGGCACCTGAACGCACTGCAGCCAACCTCTTTTCGCCGTGATGCCATACGAGCCGTTGCTTAAGCCGCAGTCCGACAGGTTCCGGTCCGAGTAGCGATTCCACGACCAGCCCGCCACCGTGGGCGCCCGTCATTATGAGGCCCGCATCGATACCCGCCTGCCGCAGGGTGGCGACCACATTGGCACCCTCTTTCTCCGACATCGCGACGATGCTCATGCGTCTCTTCGCTGCCCTACCGTTGGCGTGTCGGATGCCGCCGCGGAGCGCATCGAATATTGCTTCGGCGGTGGCCGCCTGGCTCGGCACCGAGCGGGAGATAGACAACGCGACGGGAGCCTCGGAGGCGACGTCGATGACGACAGTCACGAGAGGGCGTCGGGCTTGGCCATCACCGAAGTCGACAGGCAGATCAACGACGGTATGGTCGATGATGAGATCGACATCCCGCCTATGCTCTTCGGTCAATAGCATCGGCCGTTTGCGTCGAACGGAGCGCGCCACAGTGCTCGGGTCCGGAAGTTCAATAGCGCGGATCGCCGCCAACGAACGGACTCGCTCGACAAGGACGCTGGCGGCAGCTCGGCGATCCGCGCTGATCACCTCGTCAATGAGATCGAGCACTAATGGGTCGATCCGGGATTGCATCTCGCGCGGCGAATGGCGACCCATCATTATTTCCGGTCTTTGCTTCGCCCGCCAAGCGCGGACGAGATTGTAGAACTGGGCCGTGCTGAGGCCTAGTCTCGCAGCGGCCGCCTCGGCGCCCCTGCGCCCGGGCGCGGCAATGAATTGTTCCACGGCTGCGATCCTGCGACGCACCTCGTCGCGCTGCTCGGGTGCCACGAACATGAGGTCGTGGGACATAGCTTTTTCCCCTTGATGAAAAATAACAAAATTCAGCTGTTTAGGATTGTGAAGCCTTCACGACTTTGGACATCTTCAGTTCTGTGATGGAGCGCGAGTTTGGACTCGCTCGCTCCAGCAGCTGTGTCGCGGCCGAATGGTCAGCTAAGATAAGGCTCAAGATGAGGACACACCCTCCATCCTTCCGACTGGCAGCCGGGCGGCCGCCATCCGGTATCAGAGCGAGGCAGCATGGCGATGTTGCTTACGCGCGGAGAGGGTCGGTCAGTTTCTCCATCGTGGTGCGCTGGCGCTGAAGGCCGGTGGTGATCGCATCGTCGAACGCGCCCGCCATGCCTTGAGCCCGCGCATCGCTTCGATCATGTTTCACCGCTGCATCGAAGGTTCTCTGCTGGTCGTAACGGGCGCAGTCGGCGATCGGCGGATGGCGCGAGGCGTTGTTCTCGGAGATGATGATGGTGAGCGGTCGAGGCGGTTCGCGGCGCCGCGACAGGATGTTGAGGATCAGGTCGGCGCAGGATGTCGAGGACAATGCCTCGCGCAGCCGACCACGCTCAACGTCCG
This sequence comes from Pseudomonadota bacterium, assembly GCA_023422695.1. GTDB lineage: Bacteria > Pseudomonadota > Alphaproteobacteria > Sphingomonadales > Sphingomonadaceae > Sphingopyxis. The sequence continues at coordinate 45,940 of JAFAGN010000160.1, read as the reverse complement.
AGCGTTCGGTGAATCACGCTGCGGAATTTCAGACGCAGGCGTGAGATCGACTTAAATTTACAGGAATTCGGCCAATATTGACCCGCCTCGCTCGCCAGGAAGACAGGGAGTGTCTGTTGGTCGGGTCATCTCATCTTTAGTCCGCTTAAACCCTGCGGCAGCGTCGCCGTGTCTTAACGGTGCCAGATTAGCCTGCGGCGTCGGTAACTGCGTTCGCATAACCCTCGATCACGAAGATCCAGATTAAAATTGATGCGATCCAGCCAGTGTTAAAGATAATCAGGGCCAGCCAAACTCGCGCACGGGATGCTCTCCGTCTGCCCGGACCGCGAACGATATCATTCGAAGCGTCAGCCGAGAAAAGGCTGGCTAGATCGCGAAGGTGCAACACAAGCCATATGCCGGCTATCAGGCTCAACGTCGCGAGGATTCCCATGAGGGACGGGAAAAACCAGAGTGGCATAGTTTGTCCTTTCGGTGGGTAATCTCAGACAGTCGAGCTGAAGCGGCGAGGCGAGTTTTGACGATAGGGATCGAAGTTAGCGGCGATGGTTCGCGAATAAGACCAACCTTCGGACATAATTAAAAGGTCGGAGTGATAAGGCCACATGGCAGGCCCCTTTGTCGATAATACAGAATTCGTCATTGCGCTCGATCAAATTGCTTCCGGGTGCACGGCGCGTGGCAAGCACTAGCTGGACAGGGATCGGGTGTGCTGGGTTCCTTACCCGGGATCGGAATTTCGATCGTGCGGCTGCTCAAGTCGGAGCAAATAACAATTCGCATGGTCGCGGCGCTGGGCGGTAATGGGCCGATCACAACGGGTAACAACGCGAGCAGAGCCAGTGCGGAAAGGTTCATTCGGTTGGCTCCTCGTCATCGATTAAAATGCGGTTGGCGGCCCCGTCGAGATCTTCGAACTGACCGTCACGCATGGCCCAGAAGAACATGGCGAGACCCGCGCCGCCAAATGCGAGCGCGACGGGGATCAGGTAAGCGAGGACGCTCATGCCGGATTGGCTTCTGCGTTTCGTGCTAAACGAAGGGAGTTGCCGACGACGACAAGGGAACTGAGCGACATTGCGATTGCAGCAATTAGCGGGGTCAACAAACCCGCGATCGCAAGCGGGACCGCCAGCACATTATAAGCGATCGCAAATCCGAAGTTCTGACGCACGATCCTCATCGTGCGTCGTGCGACGACCACCGCGAGGGCGACAGGCATCAACCCGCGACCAATGAACACCGCGTCGGCCGCTTGTTGACTGATGTCGCTTGCGCTACTTGGCGCGATCGACGCGTGAGCAGCCGCCAGTGCGGGGCCATCGTTTATTCCATCGCCAATCATCAGCGGACGGTGCCCTTGCACCGTCAGCATATAAAGAAACGCCAGCTTGGCATCCGGACGCATCTCTCCGTCGCCCACCACGCCAAGTTCGTTCGCCAACGCGCTAACGCTTGACTGCCGATCACCGGAGAGGATGTGACTGTTGATAGCGCAGGCCTTGAGAGCATGAATGGTTTTGGCCACATCAGGGCGCATTGGATCCGCAAAGCGTATCGCAACCCGAGTTTCTCCGATCCGGAGAGTGGTAAACAGTCCGCTGCCTGCAACGTCCGCTCGCTCCAACGCAACGCAGGCGCCGAGCCAATCACCGCTAACTCCTTCCCCGCCTGTTTCGGAAAGTGAGGAAACGGCGGTAGGTAGAACACCTTGGGCTTCGAGCGCGCGAGCAAGACCCCTGCTCAGTGGATGGCGGCTCGACTGCGCCAGCGTCAGGGCAACGGATTTCTGCTCATGTGAAAGATGATGGACTTCCGGAATGGGTTCGCCGAGCGTCAGCGTGCCAGTCTTGTCAAACAAAGCGATGTCGACTTCCGCGAGACGTTCCAACGCGCTTCCGTCCTTGACGAGTAGGCCACGTTTCGCAAGAGCGCCCGACGCCACCACATGTGCTGCGGGGACTGCCAGCCCTATGGCACACGGGCAGGTAATTATGAGCACGGCAATCGCAATGACCAGAGATTGATGCAATCCGGCCCCGGCAATCATCCATCCGACGAAAGCCAGCAGCGCTAGCGTGTGCACTGCCGGTGCGTATAGCCGGGAAGCACGGTCGGCGATCCGAACATAGTGACTGCGCGACTGTCCAGCGTCGTCCATCAATTTCGCAATTTCGGCTATTAAAGTATCAGACGAGGCAGCCGTTACGCGCACGCGAATAGGATCGCCCACATTGATCGCGCCAGCATAAACCAGATCGCCCATGGAAACGGCCTGGGGGATACTTTCGCCCGTCAGCATCGAGTTGTCGATCGCGCTCCGACCGTCTTCGATTACTCCGTCAGCGGCAAGAGCTTCGCCAGCCGCGACGATCATCACCATGCCTTCGTCCAAATCTTTGGCCGCAACCGAATACGTGGCCCCATCTGCCGCGACAACGCGCGCTGACTTACCCATTCGCGACAACAGCGAACCAATTCCTGCTCGCGTTTTGCCCCGCATCGTAGAATCGAGAGCGCGACCCACGAGCAAGAAGAACAGAAGCATAACTGCGCTATCGAAATAGGCATGCTCCCCACCGGTAATGGTTTCGTAGGCGCTCAGCCCCGTAGCCAGGAGGACCCCGATCGAAATCGGGACGTCCATATTGGTTCGGCGATGACGCAAGGCTAAGGCCGCACTAGCAAAAAAAGGTCGACCCGCATAAGCGACGACAGGAATCGCTATCATCGCCGATAACCAGTGGAACAGGTCGCGCGTGACACCGCCCGCCCCTGACCAGACGCTGACCGAGAGCAGCATGATATTCATCATGCCAAAACCCGCGACGGCAACCGAACGCACCAAAACGCGGCTTTCGATGTCGCTTTGACCAAGCGAATTGATTTCGGCAGCTTGGGCCTCGAAGCCTAGATTTTCGAGAGCAGCAATCAACGCTTCCGCATCTAGCGCACGATCGTGCTTTATTGTCACACGTTTCGCGGAAAGATTTACCCGCGCCCCGTCGACGCCTTTTACATTACGCAAGCCTCGCTCGATTTTGGCGATGCAGCTGGCGCATCGCATTCCCGGCACCGTCAGGCGAGTATCGGCCAAGACGCCTTGACCCAATGCGGCGACGGCCGACAGCGTTGTCACGGCATCTGCTCTTCTCTCGACCAGGTGCGGCCATCGGGTGCTGAAATCGTCAGTCGGATTATCCAGCGTCCCGCAGCTAAAGGTTTCACCGAGACGTGATTGTTGGACGTTGATTCAATGAAGTTCAAGCGCGTGGTTTCCGGTTTCCCGAGCGGTCGACGCGCGAGCGCCACGATTGTTACATCATCAGGCGTGGATGCAGTTTTAACGACGAGATGGTCGTTATCGCTCCGCGACAATTCGGCAGTCCACCCAAGTAAATCCTGGCGTTGGGCCGCCTCAAGCCACCCGTTGAATTCTTGGCTAGCGACATAGGAATTTTCGACCACCACTCCGCCAAATCCTCTCACCGCGAGCGTCGCCATATACAAGTTTACCGCTATGATGATCCCGAACCCGGAGACGATGATCACCGCCATGTGTTTTCCGGTGAACTCATTCTTCATTACCGTCTCCCGGGGAATCAAAGCGCGTTTTTGTTTCAACGCTCTCCTGCTGTTCGTCGCTGGAAGTCAGGCGGAAACTGAATTCGGTTGTTCCGGTCCCGGGGGGAGCGATGACATAAGCGCGAACTGCGAGCACTTGGTCCGCCGGCACCATTTTTATTTGCTTGCGGGCAGCAGCATTGCGACCAGTCGTATCGGTCCACATAACCGCATCAGGAAGACCCTGAAGTGCGATCTCCATCTCGCGCGGTCGGCTCTCCATATTCCTGAGCTTGAGTGTATAGGAATTACGAACCGATCCATCACTCATCAGAATGAAAGGCGGATTACGGTCGGGCGTAACTGACAGACCGACGTGACTGCGCACGCCCAGAGCGAAAAGCATAGCAAAACCGATGCTTCCCCAGATAAGAAAATAGGCGATGGTTCTGGGTCGCAGCAGGGCTTTCCACGGCGGACGTGTGGCTTCCCCGTTTGCCTCCTTCTTGCAATCCTCAAGCGTCGCATAGTCGATCAAACCGCGCGGTCGCCCCACTTCGGCCATCACCTTGTCGCAGGCGTCAATGCACAGCGCGCAGGTGATGCAACCAACTTGCGGGCCTTCGCGAATGTCGATGCCAGTTGGACACACGGCAACACATTGCAAGCAGTCGATGCAATCACCGAACTGTTCCGGACTATTCTTTGCTTTCTTAACGCTCCCGCGCGGCTCTCCGCGCCAGTCCTTATAGGTTACGAGAAGCGACTTCTCATCCATCATTGCCGTCTGGATTCGCGGCCATGGGCACATGTAGATGCACACCTGCTCACGCATGAAGCCCCCAAGTGTGAACGTGGTAAGCGTCAAAATACCAACAGTGATGTAGGCGGCGGGCGCCGCCTCACCGGCCCAAAAATCGCGGACAAGAGTAGGGGCGTCTGCAAAATACATGATCCACGCGCCGCCGGTCCAAAACGCGATGACGAGATATATCGTGTATTTGAACGCCCGCTTCCCAATCTTCTTAGGTCCAAGGGGTGCGGCATCCAACTTGATGCGCGCGTTTCGATCACCATCAACAAAGCGGTCCACGTGCTGGAAGAGGTCGGTCCAGACTGTCTGCGGGCAAGCGTATCCGCACCATGCCCTTCCCACGGCGCTGGTGATCAAAAAGAGCCCGAGCGCGGCCATAATCAGAAGGCCTGCCACATAATAGAATTCGTGCGGCCAAATCTCGATACCAAACATGTAGAACCGGCGATTGGCAAGATCGACCAACACTGCCTGATCGGGGGCGTAAGGCCCGCGGTCCCAGCGGATCCACGGCGTGCCGTAATAGATCGCCAACGTCACGAACATCACGAACCATTTAAAGCGGCGGAAGGGTCCATCAACGCGCTTGTTATGAACTTTTGTGCGCTTCTCGAACAGCTTTGTCGGCAGGTGTTGGCGCGGCGGCTCGTGTGGTTCGTGGCGAAGTGTCGTTGCTTCGGGTTCGGCTACCGCGCTGGATACCGGCTCATTGGTTTTAGCGCGTCCATCCTCAATAACGACCGCTGGGTCGATATCGTCGCCTTCCCGACGAGGCGGTGCGCTCGACGCGCGGCTGGGATCACGGTTCGACATCGACCTTCACCGTAGGCTCTGCAGCGACCTCAACAAATTCCTCACCGCCGCCAAGCGACCAAACATAGGCTGACAACATTTTGATGGTCACGGCATCGAGACGGTCACTCCAATGCGGCATCCGCCCCATTTTTGGGCTCAGGATCTGGTCGCGAAGCTGTTCACGTGAACTGCCATAAAGCCATATGGCATCATTTAGGTGGGGGGCTCCGAGTTCACGGTTTCCTTCGCCGGACGTTCCATGACAAACCGAGCAATTATCCTGATAGATTTTCGAACCCAGCGCCGAACGCGTTCCTTTTCCGCTCAAGGAAAGCACATGACTCACCACCGCTTCCAACTGAGCGGGTTCAAAGACTCCGTCGAATGGGGGCATGACGCTGTTGCGGGTTTCCGCGACGCCTGGCGCCCTTATTCCATTCACCAGAGTATATTCGATTGCTTTTAAATCGCCGCCCCAGAGCCAATCATCGTCGCTGAGATTCGGGTAGCCCAACGTCTGACTTCCCGCGGCCCCCGAACCGTGGCACTGCGAGCAATGAACCTGAAACGCAGATCGTCCACCCGCTACCGCTTGCTTAAATAGCTTACTATTCTCCGGCAGGCGTTCGATTGGAATGCGTGCTAATTCCTCGCGTATGGTGACGCGGCCCTGGTCAACGACACTCATTTCCTTGGCAAGCTCGCCGCGACTAGTCCAGCCGAGCATTCCTTCGGTAGCTTTGTCGACAAGTGGCCAGGCAGGATAGAGGATGACGTAAATTACGCCCCACACGATGGTAAGATAGAGTGACCAGAGCCACCAGCGCGGCATCGGTGTATCGAGTTCTTCGATGCCATCCCATTCGTGGCCGACGGTTTCGGTGCCAGTTGGCTCATCGATGCGCTTATTTATCATGATCACGTCCGTCGAATTCTTCGTCTGTGAATATCGAGCGTGCTGCTTCCTGATTGTGTTGCTTCGCACCGGGACGGAACACCCACAAGCATAGACCGAAGAAGAGGAGAATAAGCGCCAAGAGACCATAGCTGTCTGCAAAATGCCGCAAATGATCGTAGAGGCTCATCGACCCTTTTCCTCCGCCAGCCGCTCCTGCGCTGCTGCGCTATCAACATCGACAAGCGTTCCGAGCATCTGCAAATAGGCTACCAGCGCATCCATCTCGGTCAGGGTGCTGGGATCACCGTCGAAGTCGCGAACCTGAGCCTTGGGATAGCGTTGCTGGAAATCTTTGATGTCGCCGCCGCTTTCAGGATCCGCTTGCAAGTTCATATCACCCTTCGCCTGGGTGAGATCGCGATCCGAATAGGGAACGCCGACACGGCGCAAGGCGACAAGCATTTCGGCCGCGTTATCCGTTTTGAGCGGCGTGGACCCCAGAAAAGAGTATGTTGGCATGACACTTTCCGGGACCACACTCTGCGGATTCTTAAGGTGCTGGACATGCCATTCGTCGGAATAGCGGCCGCCTACGCGTGCCAGATCGGGTCCGGTGCGCTTCGATCCCCACTGGAATGGGTGATCATACATGCTTTCTGCGGCAAGACTGTAATGGCCATAGCGCTCCACCTCGTCCCGAAATGGCCGGATCATTTGACTATGACAGGCGTAACAGCCCTCGCGAACGTAGATGTTGCGGCCCGCCTGCTCGAGTGGCGTGTAGGGACGCATGCCGCTTACTTCCTCGAGCGTGTTGTCGATCCAGAAGAGCGGGGCGATCTCAACGATGCCACCGATCGCTACTGCGATGAAGGACCCAATCGCGAGAAGATTGATGTTCTTTTCCAGCTTCTTGTGCTGGGAGGCGAGACCCATGACGAGCTATCCTATTCGGCTGGTTCGGCGATTGCAGGGCGCGTGATGGGGCGATCCTTATCGGGATCGTAATGCGGCATGGCGCCCATAGGCGCTTCTACGCGCTGCCTGCCGGCGATTGTCATCCACATATTGTAGCCCATGATGAAGGCACCGCTGAGATACATCACGCCCCCGACGGCACGTATGATATAAAGTTCGTGCAGCGCCGCGACGGTTTCAGCGAAGCTATTCACGAGGTAGCCGTCCGCGCCATATTCGCGCCACATCAGGCCCTGGGTTATGCCTGCGACCCACATACTGGAGGCGTAGAAAACGATCCCAAGTGTGGCGAGCCAGAAGTGCCAGTTTATCATCCGCAGCGAATACATGCGCTCGCGCTTCCATAGGCGCGGCACGAGGAAATAGACCGCGGCGAAGCTTATGAGCCCGTTCCAGCCAAGTGCACCTGAATGAACGTGTCCCACGGTCCAGTCTGTATAATGCGAAAGCGAATTGACGGCCTTGATGCTCAGCATCGGTCCTTCGAACGTCGCCATGCCATAGAAAGCGAGCGCCATCACCATCATGCGGATGATTGGATCGGTGCGGACCTTATCCCACGCGCCATTGAGCGTCATCAGCCCGTTGATCATGCCGCCCCAGCTCGGCATCCAGAGGATTATGGAGAAAACCATGCCCAGCGTCTGCGCCCAGTCAGGTAGCGCCGTGTAATGAAGATGATGGGGTCCCGCCCAGATGTAGAGAAAGATGAGCGACCAGAAATGGATGATAGACAGGCGGTAGCTATAAACCGGCCGCTCGGCCTGCTTCGGAACGAAGTAATACATCATTGCCAGGAACGGGACGGTCAGGAAGAAAGCGACAGCGTTGTGGCCATACCACCACTGTGTCAGCGCATCCTGCACTCCGGCAAAGGCTGAGAAGGACAGCGACCCATTCCAAGCGACGGGCACCGCCAAATTGTTGACGATGTGCAGCATCGCGATGGTGATGATGAAGGAAAGATAGAACCAGTTCGCTACATAGATGTGCGGCTCGGTCCTGCGCACGAGCGTTCCAACAAACACGATCAGATAGGCGACCCAGACGATTGTCAGCCAAAGATCCACATACCACTCGGGCTCTGCGTATTCGCGGCTTTGTGTCACCCCAAATAAGTAGCCCGACGCAGCGAGAACGATGAAAAGCTGGTAACCCCAAAAGACAAAGCGGGCCAACGCAGGGAATGCCAGCTGCGCACGGCAAGTTCGCTGAACAACATAGAAGCTTGTTGCAATCAGGATGTTGCCGCCAAAGGCGAAGATGACGCCGGAAGTGTGAAGTGGCCGCACTCTTCCGAAATTGAAATACGGTTCGAAGTTGAGCTGTGGAAATGCCAACTGCGAGGCGATTAACACACCCGCCAGCATCCCCACGATGGCCCAAAACATTGTGGCCAGCACGCCCCATCGGATCGGGTCGTCGTCATATCGGGACAAGCCCTCGGGCATCCGGAAGAATCCACGCGCTCGTCCCATCGGATCGACCCGTGCTACCGAAATCCACATGAGAGCGAATGAGACAATGGCGATGATCGTCGCATGCGCTGCAAAACCGGTGTCGCGCGCCGTAGCCGCAAGGACTAAAGAAATTAAGAGGACGCCGAACCAAATACCCGCCCGTCCAAGGGCCGCTTCCACCTGCATCAGAAACTCCGAATGGCTTTTTAGGGTCATATGCGGCTAGCCCAGACTATGCATTGACCCAGATCAAATTTGAGAGATTATTCAGGAAACGCAGGCAGCTGGTGCAGCGAGTTCGCGCAACCGGACCAGATCGAGGATCGCGATCTTAGACCTGTCTTGCGTTGTGACGATGCCGTGATTGCGCAAAGCGGTCATTTGTCGACTGATTGTTTCGATCGTCAGTCCCAGACAATCGCCGATCTCACGACGTGACATTGGCAGGTCCAGATAAATGGTGCCTCCGTCAGCAGAGCCAATCCTATCCGCCATTGAGACCAGAAAGCTCGCCAGCTTTTCCTGCGCCGTCTTGCGACCGAGAAGAACCGAAGTGTCACGCGCGCGATCCAACGCCAGAAAAATTTGCTCAAAGATCGCATTGCTGGCACCGTGGCTTTTCAGTGTGCTTGTGATGAGATCGTTTGCCCCGAAAGCCAGCAGAGAGCATTCGTTGAGGCCCTGCAGCGCATAATATGTGTCCGAATTCGGTGGCGAAGCGGACAGCAAGATTAAGTCGCCGCTAAAAGCGAAAGCCACGATCTGCTCGCGTTCAGCCCCCAAATGTCCGACAAGTTTTGCGGCGCCCTCCGAAACGAATATCGCAGTCCTTCGATCCAGCGCGCCCAGTTCCGCCATTTCCCCCCGCGCCACGCGAATTTGGCGGCCAGAAGATTGCAGGACGCTCGTCGCCTGTGGGGAAAGTGCGGACGACAACAGCACATTCGCAAAATGGTGGAATGGGTCGTCATACGAGTTGCGTTGGGACTTCGGCATCATGGCCGCGTCCCATTGCAGCAGCAGAGGGAACCGTCATTGATTCAGGTCAAATTGTATCTGTCTGAGTTCGATGCCCACTTGAACTCAATGGCTCGCTGCGTCAAACGCCCGCTAAGCAGAGAGCTGTTCCAGCACCTCGCGCTTACAGATTGTCACGTTTCTCCGACCGCGCACCTCGATGATCCCGTCTTCGCGCATTTTCGTTAACTGGCGACTGACGGTTTCGATAGTTAAGCCAAGGATATCCGCGATTTGTTGACGCGACATCGGCAACTCGAATTGGTCGATGTCAGTCTTGATCAAATTTCCGCAGCCTGCAGCAACGGAGCGTTCGCTGATTTCCAAGAGGAGAGTGGCCAATCTCTCCTCGGCGTTCATTCGTCCCAGAAGAAGCATCCAGCGGCGTGTCCGGTCCAGTTCGCCCAAGGTGCGCTCGAGCAGCTTATGCTCAAGCCTTGAATGAGTGAGCGCAAAGCGTTCGAAATCCGTCCGTCGGAACAGGCAGACTACAGTCTCGCAAAGAGCTTCGGCATTGTAGGGCGTGGTATTGCCAAAGGGTCGTCCGAGGAAATCGGACGGATAGGCCAAGCCCAGAATTTGTTCCCGACCATCGCTCGTCTGGGTAGAGAGTTTGAGGACCCCGGAGACCACGTTGGCAACGAATACCGCTTCGTCGCCTTCCCACAGCAGCGATTCGCCGGCCTCCAGGCGGCGGCGGCGAGCGATTTTATTGAGCAGGGCAATCTCGTCGTCCGCGAGATCGGCGCAGATCGCCCTGTTGCGAACCGAGCAAGCTTGGCAGAAATTTGGCTCGTCTTCAGGGGCGGACGCTTCCATCCGCCACACCTAGACGGCGTGGCTCAGCTTGCCAAGCTGCCGGTCCGAACCGTCATCATCAGCGTGCGCACGGCGGAACGTAAAAGGAGAGAATATACCCCGATGCGCGTTACGTCGAAAACGACCCACCAAACGTGTAATGATGACGGCGCCAGCTGGTGGCCTGCCATACGAGCGAGCGTCCGGACTTCCAATAATGGCATCAAAAAAAGCCATTGAATAAGCAGCAATGCCGATGCTGCGGCGGCCAGCCATCGCGCTCTTCCGCGCGCAATAAGCATGAGACTTGCCACAAACGCGGTCTCACACACCAGCGATGCACGAAAGGTAACCCGTCCCACTGCAAGCAGCTGCTCGAGGGGAACATCCTCGGCAAGAAACTTTACCGGCGTTGTGACGAACGATAGTATGAGGAGAGTCGTAAGCGCACCGGTAGCGATTATCAAAAGCCATACCGCTCTTTCACTTGAGGTCACTGCTTTCGTTCCGACTTTTTCTGCATTGATCCTGAGGTCAGGATCGGGACGAACTGCACTAAGAACAGGCCGAACGCGCCGGTCCAAGCGAATGCGGCTACCGTCAAAGTGATTTGCTGATCGCCAATCCCGATCGCCGCTGAAACCCTCATTCCCGCAGCCACATTAATTAGGACAAAGGAGACGATCATCAGCCTGCTGGCGGCGAGTTCCCGCCCGGTATGTCCAAGGCTGGCCCGGCTCATCACGGCCAATACCATCGTCGCCATCGCCCCTGTCGCCAGCGCGTGGATCGCTGCGGTTTCAGGCACTAGCGTCCATTGCGCAAAGGCGAGAAGGAACAGCCCCGCAGGGAGCCAGAGATACCCAGCATGCAGGATGATCAGAAGGCCATTTGATCCGCACCTCCAGCCTTGCCATCTGACGAGCCGAACAGCGTGTGCGATTGCAGCTGCCATGATCCCCACTCCGGTCGGTAGCGACGCGGGCCAGATCAGCCACGACAGCAGTGCTAGCGCGGTTAGCACAAGCACAGCCTTGTCGAATTGATCGGGCTGGGTGGGCAGTGGCTCGGCGGCGCCCTGTGCGACCAACCAATTACGGGTGAAACTGGGCACAATTCGCCCGCCGATTATCGCGATAAGGAAAATGACGAGCGCAAATCCACTCTGCCAGCCAAGTTTTTCAATATCGGTGAAGCCAGCGAGCGCAACTCGGTCGACCAGGTCGGCAATACCGAAAAGACCGATCACCACCACGATCGGGAAATTTCGATTGCGGCTTTTAAGGATTTCGCGTGCGAGCAACGCTGCCAGAACGAGGTAGAAACCCGGATCGAGCACGATGAGCAAAATGTTGTCATGCGAAACCACGAAGGGGAGGATGCGGCCCGCCAGCCATATTCCAAACAGCGCCGCCAGAGGAGCCCCTGCGATAGGGAGACGCCCGGTCCAGTTGGGGACTGCCGTGAGCGCGAAGCCAGCGATAGCCGCTCCTACGAAACCGAAAAGCATTTCATGGCGATGCCACGCGAGCGGATCGTCAAAAAATTGCGAGGGCGTGAATCCGAAAAGGATAAGCAACCATACAGCGAGCGCCCAGATTGCCCACGCAGCCGCACCGATGAAAAACGGTCGGAAGCCGCCGCGCAAAATAGCAGGACTTTGTTCCATGCGTTTTTGGCGTAGCTGGAGGCGATCGAGGTTATTAAGCACGCTTGGTCCTTCATCCGCGGATATCTTCAGCCCTAAGCTCCGCTTCTTTGGTTTCCTTGATCTATCTCAATTTCGGTGCATCAACGGATGCCGAGGTGGCCAAATGGCAGACATGACGGCCCAAGTTAGGAGCTTCATTTCCCGGTCGGAACCACTTTGGGGGGTGACCGATCTGGATAATCGACGGGGCCATTTTCCCAAGCTCTATCTACTGCATTTACTCACTTCTTGACGTTTGCGCTCGACTGCGTTTGAACAAAATATGCAAAGCAGAATTTTGATCGTTGAGGATGACCCGCTCGTTTCCATGATGCTTGAAGACTGTCTCGCGGCGCTTGGACGAGAACCCGTGGGCCCTTTTGACAATGTCATTGCAGCGCTTGCGAAGATAGAGGAGGGCAACGTCGATGCAGCGATCGTCGATGTCCATCTTGCAAATGGTGAAACGTCCGAGGCCATCGTCGAAAGGCTTAATGAGCGTGGCGTTGCGTTTGTGATCACCACTGGTGGATTTATCGCGCCACCCGGCTCAGCGTATGCGAACCATCCCATCCTTCACAAACCGTTCACCATTTCCAGTCTGGAAAAGGTGCTGGATGAAATCGATAGAGCTCAAAAACGCTAGAGCCATTAATCGACCGGACTGGGGGGAAATCATCCTATCGGTCGATCAGCTTTCAAGAACGGCGCGGATCTTTGCAGCGAGTTGCTCGACAGTGAACGGCTTGCCAATCAGTTCCACGCCCGCATCTACTACTCCATTGTGGACAACCGCGTTGCGCGTATAACCGGTCGTATAAAGAATCTTGAGATTTGGACGACGCCGCGCCGCCTCATCGGCCAGCTTACGCCCATTGATATCTGGCATCACGATATCGGTGAACAGCAGAGAAATTTCGGGATGAGCGTCGAGAAGGCGCAAAGCCGCCAGCCCGCCGTCGGCCTCTATTACGCGATACCCAAGCTCCGTAAGCGCATCGATACTGAACTGGCGCACTGCAGGCTCATCCTCGACGACGAGGATCACTTCATTTTGCTCGCCGCGGGGCAGATCGCCATACTTTTGCACTTCGTGCTCAACGACCTCTCCCACGAAACGCGGCAGATAAATTTTGACGGTCGTTCCGCTTCCGGGTTCGGAATAGATTTTTATGTGGCCTCCCGACTGCTTTACAAAGCCGTAAACCTGGCTCAAGCCAAGGCCGGTTCCCTTTCCGACGGTTTTGGTCGTAAAAAAGGGATCAAATGCCTTTGCTATGACTTCCGGCGCCATCCCGGTCCCTGTGTCTGAAATCGCAATCATGACATACTGCCCGTGCGGAACGCCGATATTTGCGGCAGCGTAGCGCTCGTCGATAAAGGTGTTATGCGTTTCGATGGTCAATCGTCCGCTATCGGACATGGCATCGCGCGCGTTGACGGCAAGGTTGAGGATCGCGCTCTCGAGCTGGTTCCGGTCGGCGTGGGTGCACCAAAGGCCGGCTGCAAGCACCGTTTCCTGACGAATTCCGGTGCCAAGCGTATGCGCGAGCAGGTCAGACATTGCCGGCACCAGTTTATTGGCATCGAGAATTTCCGGATTGAGGGGTTGCTGGCGCGAGAAGGCAAGGAGCCGCTGGGTAAGCATGGCTGCACGCTGCGATGCATCTGCCGCTGCATCGACATATCGTCGCGCGCGAGCGTCGTCGTTCCCAAGGCGTCGGCCCAGTAGATCGAGCGAGCCAATGATTACCGCCAGCATATTATTAAAATCGTGAGCGATGCCTCCAGTTAATTGGCCCACTGCCTCCATCTTCTGAGACTGGCGCAAAGCTTCCTCGACCTTTTCGCGCTCACCAATTGCCTCCGCCACGCGTCGTTCCAGATGATTGTTCAGGTCCAAAAGTTCGGCCTCGGCGAACTTGCGCGCGGTGACATCGATCGCGGTTCCGACAACGCGAACGCAGCGACCTTCGTCATCGAACAAACCGCGTCCTTTCGCGGCCACCCAGCGCAACTGACCATCCTCCTTGCCAACCGTGCGATATTCGACGTCATAGAGCGCGCGCTGGAGAGGATCACAGGCGTCGGCAAACGCCGTTTCTGTTGCGCTTCGATCATCTGGGTGAATGCCTTCGTAAAAATCGTCCATCGACACTGCCACTTGGGGCGAAATCCCGAACATGCATTTCACGATTGGCGGCCATATGAGGACGTCATTGACGGTGTCGACATCCCAGAAGCCTACCTCCGCCGCTTCCGTTGCAAGTCGTAGCCGCTCCTCGTTCATGGCCAAAACCGCTCTGGTGCGCTGGCGTTCGGTAAGATCCAGCATGGCCCCGATCATCCGCACCGCGGTCCCATCACCGCGGCGGATAATATGGCCGCGATCCAGTATGGCGGCGTAGCTACCGTCAGCGCGGCAAAAACGATATTCATCGGACCAACTGTCCGCATCGCCTTCGATTGCCGCATGTATGCTGGCATCAATTCGCGCCCGATCATCGGGATGAATATGATCAATCCACCAAGCTCCGCTGGGCTCGACATCATGCGGTTTATGCCCATGGGCCGCTTCGAGTGCCTCATTCCAGACGACGTGATTGGTAGCCAAATCCCAATCCCAGATCGCATCGTTGGTAGCGCGGCTTACGAGACGATAGCGTTCTTCTATTCCGCGCAGCGCATCTTCGGCGTCAGCGCGCTGCCTGACCTCGACCGCCAGTTCCTTGCTGCGCAGAGTCTGATCGACGAGTGCCTTGCGCAGCTCAAGCTGGGTCATCACCTGGCGTGCCAGGACTTCGAGCACGAGGCGCTGATGGGCTGTAACCCCTTCGGGCCGCGCTTCGCGGTCGAGCACGCAGACCGTGCCGATGGGCAACCCGGCGGCGCTGCGCAGGATCGCCCCAGCATAGAAGCGAAGGCCATCCTCCACGTGAACCAAAGGATTGAAATCGAACCGTTGGTCCAGACGTGTATCGGGCACCACCAGGAAATCATTCTGCAAGATGGCGTGTGCGCAGATCGATACGTCGAGCGGTAGCTCACGCGCTCCGATGCCGACTTCAGCTTTGAACCACTGCCGGTTATCTGAGACCAGATTTATGACCGCAATCGGGGCTGCGAATGTTTCGGCAGCAAGCCGAACGACGTCATCAAACTCGGATTCGATCGGGGTATCGAGGATAGCATAACTCGCTAGTGCGGCGACGCGATCGGTTTCGGACCACCCTGCTGCCACTACCGGCGCCTTGCCTGATTCAATTCCTGATTCATGAGCGGACAGATAGCATTTCATTTTTGTGGGAACAGGCAAAATTGGCATGCCTGACCTGGCGCCCGCTTTTTACCCACTGAAGATAGGGTGTTTTGGTTTCACGGCTCGATGGCGCGATCTTTTGGTTGGAGTGGATATCCGTTGTAGCCGTCGATCCCACATCCGACACGTGCGAACACCTGATCAGTTATACGTGTCTCTAAATGCTTTTCAGAAATTCCGCCAACTCATCGATGACTCGCGGCACCGCCCGATAAATCACCTGACGGCCGATCTTTTTGGATTTCACCAGCCCCGTTTGCGCCAATATGGCAAGATGTGCGCTCATTGACGTGGGCGATGTTTTTGTCGTCTCCGATATCGCTCCTGCCGGCATTCCCTCGTCGCCTGCATCGATAAGAAGCTTGAAAACCGCGAGCCGCGTTTCCTGGCTCAGAGCGCTCATCACCATCCGGGCCTTTTTCTTTTCCATTCCGCCTCCTCAAACGAAAGCGCAGCTCCAACAAGCGTCAGAAATTCACTCTCTATCGTTAAGAGGCATTAACCTACAACAATTCGCGAAATTATAAAACGATTTATTGTCCCCAGCAGTCGCGCCAAAAGCAAAAATTCTAGGCTGCGCTGGTTCAATCTGTGGCTCGACGACACATGGCATCGCCAAAAATCCTCCCGTCGGTCTTCCTGTTTCCAACCGCTTGTCTCGGCAGCGCCGTTTCTCCATGATTCAAAGATTTGCGACAAAAGCGGCGGCGATAACGCGCATTGCAACCGCCGCAGCCAGCGCGCGTTGCAAATTTGTGCCAACTTCCTTGCCATCCCGCTGCGTAGCATTCCGTATCCGCTGTCTCGTCGGCGCCATCATCAGGACAAAATAATTGGAGCTGCTCGACGCCGACTTGTTCTGGCCGATCATCGGCGCGATTGTGGCGAGCGCGATTGTCGGCGCCGAACGCGAATATCGGGCCAGCCCCGCTGGACTGCGCACACATATCCTGGTGGGCCTTTCCTGCTGCCTATTGATGCTGTCGGCGGTGCATCAGATGGCGTGGCTCAACGACGCCCCGGTCGAGGTGGTCCGCATCGACCCGGTGCGCATGGCGCATGGTATCTTGACCGGCATCGGCTTTCTGTGCGGCGGGGCGATCTTTCGCGAAGGGTTCAACGTCCACGGGCTCACGACCGCCGCTTCGCTGTGGATGACGGCGACGCTGGGCATATTGTTCGGCATCGGCTTTTACGAGCTGGCGATCTTTGCGGCGACCGCAACAGTGTTGGTGCTCGCCGCCATCACGATCACCGACCGGCGCGCACCGCAGCAGCGCATCGTGCATCTGAAGGCCCGCTATCGCCGGTCAACGGCGATCGCGCTGAGCGATTTCGGCACGCTGCTCGCCGACCACAAGCTCCGATCCATCACCATCGACCAGTCGATGAACGACGATGTCGTAGAATATGGCGCCATCGCGCAAGGCTATAGCGAAAGCCGCGCCGAGCACCTCGCCGCCAGCCTGTCGGGTGACCCAAACGTCACCAGCTTTGAAATTCGCCCTCAACAGGCCTGATGGACGATCAACGCTTCTTTGCATTGAGCAGTCATCATGCCGGCATGCCGCTGCTCGGCGCCCGGATCACAATGCCGCGATCAACATGCGGAAACACGGCCTTGTCGCGCTCGATGCGGCGAGGCGCCTCGCAAAGCTTGTCGTGGCTTGCAGCCTAACCGCCGCCGGACGAGTGCACCAAGATGTTTCGTGCGGGATATATTTCCCCATTAAATCCGAATACCCCCTATTTCATGCGATCTTAGCAACCGAGGCACCCCCCGAGCGTTAAATGGTGAGCCGGGATATCCGCACCGCTTGCGAAGAATGAACTTCCCCGAGCGATAGCGGCGGATTTGCCCGCCAAATCTCCGGCTCAAGAGCCACCCGCTTTTTCGATAGAGGTCCAGTCCCATGAAAAGCTTTTTCATCCTAGGCGCCGCTGCTGGTGCAGTCCTGCTCTCTACAACGGCAATGGCGCAGGAGCAGCGTCAGCAGCAGGGCAATATCCTCGAGCAGCTACTGGGTTCAGTGTTCGGCACGAACCAACAAGCGAGCGAGCAAACGCTGGAAACCGACTGGAACCAGGGGCGGCGGCCATTCGCTCAGCGTCGGGCGGCGCTGGAGCAACGCATAGACACCGCAGTGCGCGATGGCTCACTAGACCGACGCGAGGCCGATCAGATGCGCCGAGAGTATGAAGAGATCGTCCGTCTCGAGGCTCAATATTCCGCGAACGGCAATATGTCGCAGCAGCAGCGCAGTGATTTGCGGATGCGGTATCGCGCCTTGAACCAGCGGATCGGCGGTCAGAATAACGGTCAGCCAATCGATCAGGGGGGTTATCAAGATAATGGTCGATGGCAGATGCTGTCCACGCGGAACGCCGACTTTGAACAGCGGATATCGACGGGGCTGCGGAATCGGAGCCTGACACAGGCGGAGGCGAGGCGGCTTCGCAGCGATTGGCGGTCGTTGGCGCAGCTCGAAGCCAACTATCGGCGAGGCGGGTTCGATGCACGCGAGCAGGCCGATCTGTGGTCGCGGTTCAATGCGATCGACAGCCGCCTTGGCGGAAGCTTTGGCCATGACGGCAACAGCGCCAGGTGGAGCCAGCTGGAAACGCGTTTGGCGACATCCGAACGCAATGGCCGGATTAGCCGTAACGATGCGGTGCAGGTGCGGGCGCAGCTCAGCGACCTGGTGCGGCTCGATGCCGCCTATGCGATGGGAGGCTATAATGCCGACGAGCGGACCTATCTGACGCGGCGATATGGTGAGCTTGACCAAATGCTCGGTAACAGTCTCCGATAATGGCTTGGCCCGGACGCTTATTGGAGCGGTCATGCTTCCGCAGGATCGTCGGCATTTGATGGCTTGAGCGCGAACGATATAACCTAGCTGCAAATTCCTTGTGGGATTTGGAGAATTTCAGCACGGGTGCCATTGTTGCTGCTCTACACGGGCAGGTCGGGGATATTAAATCCGTCCGCGAGCCTTTTGGCCCTCTATTCTCTGTGCCGAGAAAACCCGCGTCGCGCCGCGTTTAATCCGCGCTCGAATACAACGGGCCGGTCGGCATTCCGCCTTCTGGCGCAACTGTCTTCCGAGCGTGACGTTGAACTTTAGGCGAGCACGAAACAGGATGCTTAGGTCGAGTAGATGATTTCGTTCGAAACGATGCTGGATGAGGTGCGCGGATGCCGAATGTGCGCCCCCATGTTGCCGCTAGGAGCCCGCCCGGTCTTGCAGGCATCCAAAGCCGCACGTATCCTGATAGCGAGCCAAGCTCCTGGTTCAAAAGTTCACAATTCGGGCATCCCTTTTGCGGACCGATCCGGAGACCGGCTGCGGCATTGGACAGGACTGCCACCATCCATATTTTATGATCCGGAAAAAGTTGCGATCGTGCCTATGGCATTTTGCTATCCGGGCCGGAGCGCAGGCGGCGACATGCCGCCGCGAAGCGAATGTGCGCCATTGTGGCGAACTCGCATCCTTTCCGAAATGCCCGAAATAAGTGTCACTCTTCTAGTTGGCAGTTATGCGCAGGCGGCTGCGCTCGGTAGCGGTCGGGTGGAAGATCGTGTGCGCGACTTCCGCAACTATCTCCCCCGATATTTTCCATTGCCTCATCCATCATGGCGATCGCAGATCTGGATGCAGAATAACCCATGGTTCGAAATTGACGTGCTCCCGGAACTGCGCTCTGTTGTCAACCAGGCCCTGCTAGCGAGCGAAAGCTAATGGCAGGAATTGACGGAACGATTTTCACAATCGGTCACTCGACGCGATCGATCGAGGAATTTGTCGAGATTTTGCGAAATGCCGGCGTCACTCAATTAATCGACGTCCGCTCCATTCCACGGTCTCGAACCAATCCTCAATTTAATCTAGACACCCTGCCCGTCACGCTCGCAGAATATCAGATCAACCATATTTTTTTGAAGGAGCTAGGCGGTCGGCGTCCGCGGCAGGCTGCACTCGACCCGCGAACCAACGACTTTTGGCAAAATCAAAGTTTTCACAATTATGCCGATTACGCCACCACGGCGCCGTTCCAAGCTGGGCTGCAAGAACTCCTCACGCGCAGCGATGGCAAGAGCAGCGCGATAATGTGTGCGGAGGCGGTGTGGTGGCGCTGCCACCGTCGGATTATTGCCGATTATCTGCTTCACGCGGGACGGTCAGTTATTCATCTCATGGCTCGTGACCGGTCTCAGCCCGCTAAAATGACCGCCGTCGCCGTCGCCGTCGGACCGATCCTTCATTATCCGAAGGGCTCCGATGCGAACGTCATGAAAGGAACAGAATCAGACCGAGAAACTTGATCTCAGCAAGTGCTCAATCAGACATTCGTGCTGTGCAAGCTCATGAAGACGCGACTTTCGATCAGGGACGAGATTGCCTGAATTGAAGCAGGGGCGCCTCACCAATAGCCCTCCCGTTGCAGTTCGTGCGGAGCCGCGCTCTATGCCGCCGCCAACCGCAGCATTTAAAAAGGACGTAGCCGCGATTACAGCGAGAGCAGCGAGGTCCGCGCACGCGTTCCGGCGCCCCCGAAATGCCAGACCTTAGCGTGTTGTGAACTCAATCTCGCTATATATTAACGAAAGTGTCGATTGCGTGGGGGCTGTAATCCAAAAATCTGCGCAGGGTAATTATTGTCTTGCATCAGCACGTCCAATACGATGCTGCATAATCGACTGAGATCCGAAACAACCGGCCAATTTCGCTGATTAGTGCGGGAATAGGAAGCGTTAAAGGATCCCATGCCGCGCTTCATGCCGCGCTTATCGCCGAGAGACTGGACTAGCCAAACAAGAAGGGCCTCGCCGGGTAACGAAGCCCTTCTGCCCTCTGTCGTTTTTGGCCAAAGGAAGCCCCCATTGGCTTTCCGGGTCGCAGGAAAACCAGTGCTTCTCAACATTAGGCCCATTTTTTCCAGAGTCCAGATGTCGAGAAATCATTCTCCCGTATGTTACCTGCGAGGAGATCGTCGTTCTATCATCGCCGCCGCGCCGCGATTTTCATTCGCCAGCCAAGTCGAAGAAATCCACCTCTCCGCTCGTCAGCCGATAATAGGCGCCGACGACCATCAGCTTGCCGTGTGCCTGAGGCTCAAGGAATATGGGCGACGAATCCTCACGCAATTCGCGCACCACGCGTCTCACATTCTGCCGAACGGCGGGCTCGATCCCTGTTTCACACGACAGATCTGCCTCCAGCACCGCGGGGATGATCGGTTGAATCATCTTGCCGATGTTTCCGGCAAATCGCGCCTTATCGTGAACAACCGACACGGCCGCCTGAACCGCGCCGCATGCCTCATGGCCCATGACGACAATGAGCGGCACACCCAATACCGACACCGCGAATTCGAGGCTACCCAAGGCGGCGGTATCCAGCGTGTTACCCGCATTTCGAACGATGAACAGTTCGCCGAGGCCGCGCCCAAACAGAAGCTCGGGTGGAACCCGCGAGTCGGAGCAGCTGACGTAGGCCGCAAAGGGGGACTGTCCGGCCGCCAGCCGCAGCCGGGTGTCGCGGTCGAGGGGCGGAATTACGCCTTCGTCATTAAGAAAGGCCCGATTCCCCTCGCGCAGAAGGTCAAGCGCTTCCTTCGGGGCCATCATGCGTGTGCGACCGCGACTGCGAGCGCCGCTGTCGTGGCAGCCCATCCGGCATAGATGCTGAGCTTGAACCGAGCATAAGTCATTTGATTGAAGTCCTTCATCAGAAAAGCTGCTGCTGGAGATGCCAATGGTCTGGAGTGCCGCGGCGCCGCCGAACGGGACGGGGCGGGGTATCTGAGGGGATGTCCACGGTTGTTCATCGCGGCGCCTCCGCATCGACATTAGAGGGCGTGCGTGTCTTCCACAGCGACCAGCCAACGCCAGCCGCCAAGATCGCAAAGGTGATCGAGAGCGATACGGTCGGCGGGATTTTCGCGAGACCGAGCGCATCAGCGACGAAGATCTTCGAACCGATGAATATCAGCAGCAGGGCCAGCGCATATTTGAGATAGTGGAACCTGTGCACCATTGCCGCGAGCGCGAAATAAAGGGCTCGCAACCCGAGGATCGCGAAGATATTCGAGGTGTAAACGATGAACGGATCGGTCGTGATCGCGAAGATCGCAGGCACGCTATCGACCGCGAATACGACGTCGACGATTTCCACCATCGCGAGGGCAAGAAACAGAGGCGTCACCCAAAGCTTCGGCTTGCCGGTTGCCGCGTCGGGCTGCCGCACAAAAAAGCGCTCGCCGTGCAGCTTGTCGGTCACGGGGAGATGCTTTTGAATGAAGCGCAGTGCTCCGCTTGAACCAACGTCATAGTCCTTGCCCGCGGTCATCCACATCTTGACGCCGGTCAGGATCAGGAATGCCGCAAAGACATAGAGAACCCAACTGAACTGTTCGACCAACGTCGAGCCAACGCCAATCATGATCGCGCGCAGGACGATGACGCCGAGGATCCCCCAGAACAGCACGCGGTGCTGATATTGCCTCGGAATTGCGAAATAGGTGAAGATCATCGCGATCACGAAGACATTGTCCATCGCGAGACTTTTCTCGATGACAAAGCCGGTGACATACTGAAGCCCGGCGGTTTCGCCCATATACCACCAGACCCATGCGCCGAAGAGCAGACCAAGGCCAATATAGACCGCTGACAGCACCAGGCTCTCGCTCACCCCGATCTCGCGCTGCTGCTTGTGCAAGACACCGAGGTCGAGCGCCAATAGGGTCACGACGATGGCAAGGAAGGCGAACCACATCCAAAGCGGCTTACCGAGCCATATATATTCGAGGAATTCCATAGGTTCGATCCGATCCGGGTCAGCCTGGCGTCAGGCGGTTGTTGATTGTCCGACATCGCAACCCAGGTTGAGGTCGCCAGAGGGGCCCGGAATTATTGCGCAGGAAAACCGCCGCCGACGGCAGTCGGCGGCGGTAAGTATCAGTCGAACAGATCCGACAAAAAGGACTTTTTGCGCTTGCCCGGCCGGTAGTGGCGATCATCGTCGCCGCGATAGCCATCCGAACGATAGTCTTGTCGCGGCTGATCGTCTTGGCGGGATGCTGACGGCGCGTCGCGGGCGCTGCGT
Source organism: Pseudomonadota bacterium (assembly GCA_023422695.1). Taxonomy (GTDB): domain Bacteria; phylum Pseudomonadota; class Alphaproteobacteria; order Sphingomonadales; family Sphingomonadaceae; genus Sphingopyxis. Next base: position 23,492 of record JAFAGN010000160.1, on the reverse strand, counting down.
TCGATGATTTTGTCGAGTTCACCGCGATCGAGCCAAACACCGCGACAAGTCGCGCAATAATCGATTTCGACGCCCGAACGGTCGGACAAGGTCAATCCCGTTCTGCAATTCGGGCACGGCATGGCGGCTACCGCATCGGCGCTGCGCATGGCTCAAGCCATCCCTTGTTGGCGCGACCCGATCAGCCGGTGCATGCGATCCTTGATCGCGAGCCGCAGCTTCTTCAGTCGCAGCAAGCGCCAGCTATCCGGTATGCGGCGCTTCTGTTCGCGGCTTATCTCCGCGTCCAACTTGCTATGGGCTAGCGCCAAGCGATACGTCACGAAATTCATAGCCTCTCTCCATTCGATGTTCGAGCGATCGGACAGGATCGATGTGGCGCCGCTGATGCGTGGACCTGATCAATCTCGTCCGATGCGATCCGACATCGCGGCTGTCACTGGAGACAGCTGCCAGAGGGGCCCGGGCCGCACAGCCATGAATATGCATATGGGCGATAGATGGCCAATCGGAATTTAACGCAAATCCAATAGATAAAACCTATTGCCGCTGCTGGGCTTCTTCCGCCGATCCGATCAGCGCGCTGGCCTCGGCTTCAATGCGTCTGGCAATCATGGCGTATGCATCGCCATATGCTGCGCCCGAACGCCATGCTGCGGCAATGCTACGTGTAAAACGCCAACCCTTCGGCTCGAGTATGACGACCCCCATCCGGCCCGCGACGTCGGAGCGGATGTAAAATTCGGGAAGCACTGCCAGGCCTATTGCCGACGCTGCCATTTGATGGATGCTGTCGAGGCTGGTGCCTTCATAATCGCGCAGCAACTCCATATCGAGCTCGCAGCAGATCGCCGCGACCTGGCGATGGAGGTGATGGCGCCGATCAAGGCTTAGCACCTGTGCACCCTGAAGATGTTCGACACGCAGGTCTTGAAGCTGCGCAAGCGGATGGTCGGCGGTGGCGACAAGAAACAACCGCTCGCGGAAGAGCGGCTGGACTTCAAGATCGCTTCCCTCAATCGGCAACGGCCCCAAAAGCATGTCAAGGGCGCCCCGCGAAAGGGCAAGTGTCTGCTCCTCAGGTATACCTTCCCTGATATGCAGCCGCAGATCCGGCTGTTCGCGATGGAGCGCAGCGACGATCGGCGGCATCAAATAGGGACCAAGCGTCGGTGTCACACCGAAGCGTAACGTTCCGGCCAAACGGTCGCCAGCGCGGTGTGCAAGTTCGCGAATATCCTGCGCCTCGATGACCAGACGCCTTGCTCGCATGGCAATTTCGCGACCGATCGGCGTCAGGTCGGCGCCAGCAGTGTTCCGCTCGATAAGCTTCACGCCGAGCCGATCTTCGAGCGCACGCAGCTGATGGCTAAGGGTGGGCTGGGACACATTGCAGGCGCGAGCGGCCCGGCCGAAATTCCTCACATCCGCAATCGCGATAAGATATTCAAGCTGTCGTAATGTTGGCATTGCACATATCTTTGCCGTTCAAATCCGCTTTGATAAGCTGATTGTGAATTGCTTAGGTGGTTGCGAGATGGATATCGACGGAAAAACAGCCTGATGTGGTTGCAGTAAATTTCGCCGCCTCTTAGTGCGGGGCCGGAAGGAACACCTTTCGCCGACCGGGCCGCTTTCGGCGGACTTTGATGAAGCTACCAAAATTCGGATGCAGCACGGATCCAGGAAGACGACGGCCCTTCTCCGTTTCTAGCGTGCGCTTGTCCGGTTGCAGCCCGAATGCAAGTGACAGGGTGTGATGGACCGGCGTCGAATGCTTCGATAACAGCGCGCGGGTGGAGGCGGGGGCCATATCTAGAGAAGTTTACGTAAAATCCCTTGAACCAGCATGCTTCCAGAACGATGCTGCCCTTCCCGTGCTGCAAGGTTATGGGAAGTTCCTGATAGCTATCAATTTGAGCTTTCCGATCCACCCCGCGCGCTCGAAACTTAGTTTCTTGATATTTGGCAGCGATCTCGTCGCCCGGAGCCACGGTATCGATCGGAGCATTTTCGGGTATTCAGGTTCGTTTGATGAGATGATCGGACAAAATCTTGATTGTCGATATCAAAGTTCCGAATAGCAATGATCGGTGACGGAACCGCGCACTCAGGATTGTTGAAATCGTTCGTGCAAGTGCTCCGCGACGGCCGGATGGAGCGGTCGCGCGAATTCACATCCGTAGATTTTCCCATCACATCGCCGGACAAAGGCTTCCATGGGCGCCAAACTTGGAAGATTTACCCATATTTTGCTTCCGACCTGCAACCGGGCGAAAGTCTCCATTCGGAAGCCTGTGGTCGAGAGGTCGGACAGGGTGACTTCAAAGGGCGTCCGGCCCGCTTCGCGAAGTCGCGCGGTCGCCGACACGCTTGCCCGCTCCGAAGCCCGCCGCTGCGGCTTGCTATCATTGCTCCCGGTTTTGCGCTCAGTCATGGTTTAACTGAATTTTTCAGTCGGCGTCTAGACAAAGCACCGAGACGCTCGGCCCCGTCGCCGCCGGTAGCCCGTTACACGTAATCCGAACGCGTCGCTTGTGTTCGATGGCGGCAAGGAGAAATTCGGCTCGCGACAGTTGGCCAAAAAGACGAATGAACTCTGAATGGGAAGTGGAGCGACGCGGATTACGAGATAACCGGTCGGCCGCCGCCGTCCAGTAGCTCGGACGACCAGTTAGCTTCGCTGCGGCCGCCTCAAGATCGGTATCGGGACCGTTCAGCGCGTTTATGCGCCGTTGCAGCTCTTCTTCAACAGCGTAAAGTTCGCTGCGGCTTAGCAGTGCCCACCGGTCATGGAAATCGGCATAGTCTGGCACGGCGATTGTCCATGGGATATTGATCATCACCCAGTCAGCGATGTCTCCCGAACGATTGCGGTGCTCACATGCGTTTCTGACGCTAGAAATTGACGTAGAGCATTCGCCGCTGGATGGGTGTGCAAGACTAGCCATATCGCCGTTCTCTCCAAATTCCCGGTCGATTTCGCTGGAGGTTTAGTTGTTACGCATGGTGGGCAAAAAAGCTGCATTCTGGTCGTTTGATATTGAGGATGTCCAACGGCCGCTGGCTCGCATTCGCCGCCAGTTATCCGCGCTTGGCAAACCGCATTGGCACGATATCGTAAGTCTGATGCTACAGCGAGCTGTCGTTTTCGAAACCATCGATCATATTGCACTTCGGCGGCGACAAGGAACGGCGGCCTGGGAAGGGTGCGGCGGCGGCGCTAACCGGCATCGTGGTGTAGTTGCCTAAGGTTTCAGAAGGTTAAAAGCGTGCAAAACGCAAAGACGGCGGCCCCGCAAGAGAGGCCGCCGTTATTCAGCTCGGTTGGAGCGTCTATTCGCTAGGTGGAGCTAAGCCCGTGCTTGAGCGCCGACATCTGGTCATGGCCTTCGCGGACCGATGTAAATGCGCTCTGAATGATTCCCCGGACAGCGGGATCGAGGTCTTCATCCTTAAGCGCGCTCTCGAACTTCGACTTGATGTGGTCCTCGCCGCGCTCAACCTCGGCAACGACCGCGGCGTCGTCGCGCTCACCGGTCAGCATGTCACGCAGGCCAAGGAATGCACGATGGGCAGAGGCCAACACGGTGCCGTCATCTTCGGGTTCGCCGCCGAGCTCGCGAACTTTTGCCTGGAAGTCGGCGACGATGGCTTGGCGCTCATTCGCACGGCTTAAAAATTGGTCCTTGAACTGAGCCGCATTGGCTTCGTCCGCGGCTTTGCGGTATCCATCAACGCTGTCGAGCGTCGTCGCGATCAACGAATTGAGCGTCGCGACATTCTTGTTGTCGAACATGGGGGATCCTTTCAAGAATGGCACCTGGCATTATGTCGGCGCCCGGCCCCATCAACGGGTCTGCGCCCACAAAGTTGCCTCGCAGCGAGGCGATTAATAACTAGACAATTCTGGTGGATAAACAGCGGCGAGGCCAATATTGGCAATCGGACGCCCCCCCACATCCGTGGCAACGAGATCGCTGCTGGGGCGTAGTGCGACTATGGAAGAAGCAGAAATTCCGGTCGATCCGCCCGATGGTATAACAGAGCCTGTGCACCGGTCCCAACTGTGGGACCGCCATGCCAGCCCGATCTCATTTCTTATCTTGGGGAGCCTCCTCGCCGCCGCGATCACCGGTCATTTCGGCGGCCAGCCGAGCCCGCGTATCGATGCAGATTTCGGAGTCGCCCGGCTCAGCGTCTTGACGCCCAAGGTCATTCGCAACGGCGAATTTTTTGAAACGGCGATTGATATCCGCGCCGACGAGCCAATCGCCGATGCGACCCTCGCAGTCGAGGCTGGACTTTGGCGCGACATGACAATCAACACGATGATTCCGGCAGCCGCCGAAGAAGAATATAAGGACGGCGAATATCGCTTTTCTTATGGTCCACTCGAGGCGGGAGAAACGCTCTCGGTCAAGGTCGACGGACAGATTAATCCGCCGCTTTTCGCGGGCAATGAAGGCGTGATCGCAGTGTATGACGGCGAGCGACTTCTAGGCCGCCAGATTTTCCGCATCAAGGTTCTGCCCTGATGGACATCGTGCTGCGCGCGACCGCGATGTTTGTGCTGCTCTATGCGCTGATCCGTCTCTTGGGGAAGCGCGAGCTCGGACAGATGACCCTTTCGAACTCGTGCTGCTGGTCGTCATGGGCGACTTGATCCAACAGGGTGTGACCCACAACGACTTTAGTCTCACGGGCGGAATGCTTGCAATCGGCACCTTCGCTTTCTGGGCGCTGACGCTGAGCTGGGCGACTTATCTCTTTCCTAAACTCAAAAATGCTCTTGAAGGCGAGCCGCGCGTCATTGTAAAAAATGGGAAGATTATCGAGGCGAATCTTCGGCGTGACCGGCTGACGCGCGACGAGATATTATCCGAGATGCGCCTTGCCGGGATCGGCCGGCTTGCCGATGTTCAATGGGCCATTCTCGAGCCGCAAGGCAAGATCAGCTTTATCAGCAAGGTCAGCGCGGCGCCCCCGAAACACGATGAGGACGACATTGTCTGACGTGCGTCAAACCAAAGACATATAGATGGTCAAAATGCCAACGGTCGCGCGCAGAGTTCTCGGGTTTGCGAGCGATTGCCGGGGTGGGTTTCTCCGTCTTTTCTTTCAGCGAATCTCAGGTGATGCCCCGGTCTGCGCGCATCCTCGTGATCTCTGCTGCGGTGGGTTTTCGTCGATCGTCCTCAGGCTCTGATTCGATTTCCCGTTTTGCGAGGTTGGTCGTCGCTTCGCGAATGATGCCCAGATAGCCCTCCATGGTTTCGAGCAGTCTCTGGTGCATGAAAGTTTGAAAACGAGTTTTATTCCCGTTGAGCTGTGCATCCTCCAGTGAGTTCACATACTCCATTCGATGTTTTGGCCTTACCGCGACCGGGCAAAACCCTCCGCGCACCAGTTGAAGGTTCATGACCAGACGCGAGGTCCTGCCGTTGCCGTCCTGGAATGGATGGATAGTAACCAGCTTATAATGTGCCTCGAAAGCGTTTTCAGGATTGAGAGGCGCATCTTTAAGCCAGCCCGCGAAGTCTTCCATAAGGTGTGGCACCTCAGATGGCTGTGGAAAGACGACGGGTGATCCTGTGATTCCTCGCTGCGCCACGGCATACTGTCCGGCGAGATCTGGCTTGCTTCGTTGCAGAACGAGTTGGTGCAGCTGACGCACCTCGAAGGCGGTCAGCGAATGATCCTGTTTGGCCATTTCATACATCCACGCGAGAGCATGATGATGATCTATGGCTTCCAGGTGATCTCCCAATGGCTTGCCGCCGATCGTAATGCCATGCGCAATGACCTCAGCTGTCTCACGCAGCGTTAGCGTATTCCCCTCGATTGCGTTCGAACTGTAGGTCAGTTCAAGGTCGATCGGTTCACGCAAGGTTGCCAAAAGCGAGGGCGGGAGGGGTCGCATGGCCGATAGTTCATCACGCAGTTTTTGAATTTGTCCGACGATTTTCATGTCTCAATCCTTTCTGCGTTTGATTGGAGTTTTATACTTATACTCGATCATGGATCAGGAATCTGTAGCCGGTCGACCACTAGCAAGTTTCTGGGTTGCACCTTTTTCGCGCCGCCTCCTCCATCGCTTGCGGAATCTGAAGAAGATCGACGCCGAGACCCTGCATGCACTGCATGAAGAAGACGGCAGTGAAACGGCCCCGGCTGACCTTGTTACGTAGATTTAGCTCATTGTCCTCGATGCCCTGCTCACGGAGCCTCGCGACCAGGCCAGCGTAAGACACGCCTCTGCGCATCATCTCTGCGCGCAATATGTTCTTGACCATTTCTTCCCCGACCTTTTCTTCGATCGACATGGCTCTGCTTCCTCCAAGTTCGCACAGGACGCGTAGGGTTTCATATGCGTCCATACCAAGTGGTTATCGTCAATTTGCGTGATTGAGGTAATCGTCTGTGATGGTGAATTTGCTAAACAAAGCGAATGCGGCATTCAATCATCATGGGGATCATTATTGGCGCTGGTGCAGCACTTCCTCCTTTCGACTGAAACTTGGGCGCGATCGATGCATGCGGTTTTCAGCCTGCAGGCAGAAGATGGCGCAACCATCGCATTGTCGAATCGTTCGAATGGCACTTACGGGAGTTTGAAAACAGGAGACTGCAATGAAATCCGTCGATTTGGATGCCACCCACATTTTGGCTGCCGACCATCGCACTGTCGAAGGCCTCTTCGAAGAGTTCGACAAGGCAACGAGCAGCGACCGCAAGGCGAAGCTCGCCAAGCAAATCTGCACTGAACTCAAAATCCATGCGCAGATTGAAGAAGAGGTTTTCTATCCCGCTTTGAAGGGCAAGATCGACGAGGATTTGCTGAAGGAAGCCTGGGTCGAGCATGACGGCGCCAAGGTGTTGATCAACGACATCGAAGCATCGGGCCCCGAAGACGAGTTCTTTGACGCCAAGGTCACCGTGCTGTCGGAAGAGATCAAGCATCACGTCAAGGAAGAAGAAAAGCAGCAAGACAATATGTTCCAGCAGGCGCGCGCCGCCGACGTCGATCTTGAAGCGCTCGGTCAGGCTATGTTGGCACGCAAGGAAGAGTTGAAAGCGCAGGCCGAAAGCACCGGGCTGCCGCCAGCGCAGCTGGCGACGATACGCGTCTGAGGTTCTGGACCATGGCGGTTACAGGGTGGAAGCTTGATCGCGCTAGTCGGGAGTTTCTGGTCGATATCTTTCCGCCACGCTGGCGTGATCTTGTCGCCGATCATATCACGTTTGATACGCAGGCTTCGTTGAGCGACCCCGTGCCCCCCAAACCGGAAGCCGCCGTCATCGGCCATGCCGACGACGGTGACGGGCTTGAAGCACTCGTGGTTTCGATAGCTGGGAATTGCAGCCGACCTGACGGCAGTATTTTCCACATCACCTGGTCTCTCGATCGCGACAGAGGACGGCGGGCGATCGAAAGTAACGCTGTTCTGGCCGATCATGGGTGGCGTCCGCTCGCGGTTCCCATTGCTATCGAGCTTACGCCTGCTCGGCTCTGATGTGCCTTCTTACCGACTGCTATCTTATCGATTGCTACGAACTCCTTGGCGGTTTCAGAAGCCCAGCCAATGGAAGCCGCGGATCAGCGCGAAATATATGAAAAATTCGATTTATCTAATCCACCTAACGGCGGTTAAAGAATCGAACTAGCGAGCCAAAAAATAGGGTCACCAAAAGCCAGAAACTGAAGGTTCCTAAAAATGCTCCGAAGCGGAATTCGTCCTCCGGGCCGATCTGTCGGGGCACAGAAATCGAAGGGACATCTGCAACGAACGGAGCAGGCCAGCCTGCCACCAAACGCGGTCGCCAATTTTCAGCGGGTGAACCTACATTACTATATTCTGCATATTCACTTGTGGTGGGACGGATTTGCAAGCTGAACATGGATAACACGAACGCAAGAAACACTGCGCTGGCGGCGCTCCGAAACATTCCAACCTCCATAATTTTATCAGGAATCTACCTGTTTCGCGTTGTCTTCAAGAAGTATGTAATCCTGCATGCTTCGCACTGATGGTCCCTCTGATTACATTTGGATCCCAGCCTCACAATTACGAGCATGGTTTTACGCAGATCGACACGATGTGCGCGCGCCGTCGTTCCGAAGCCCACTCCTTGCGGTCGAACATTTCGAACATCTGGATCTCATCGTGCGTCAAAGGGTTGCCCTCGATCGCCTGGCGTCCCGCGCCAACAGGAGCGCTCAACTGCGCTATAGGCTCCGGACAATGTTTTGTTACCATTGGTTTTCCCATTCTACCACCTCGTCCTTTAGCAGATTTGGAAGCGGTATTAAGAAGCACATTTCACGGCATATGATGCCTCTTACTGGGCCGTCCCGGGGACGCTGAACTAATCAAATTCACTGCAGCTTCGGATAGTGTCGGCGGTGCCAGCTGGTGAGTTCCTCGCGCTCATCAGCCGTCAGAGCGTAGAGATCATTGATGACGTCATCTATCTGACGGGCGATCGGACGGTAGTCGAATCCAAGGTCAGCCTGCTGCGCTTGAACGATATGATCGACGAGTGCCTTGATCAAATTTGCCTGATGTGGGTCCGGAATGACGATTGGGAGATCATCAATCTGGGCATCGACACCATGGTTTATGAAGCTCTTGGCAAAGTAGCGCAGCAGTTTGGACGACAAGATCCCGAGCAGAACCTCGCGGTCCATCACGTCGCAAAATATGTTTGAGCCTTTTTGATCGAACACGCCGCCGTGGCCGAGGCGATAAGTCGGCGCATAGATACCGGTGTTCGAGAAGCTAATCCCTTTTTTGAAATAATATTGCGGATTACGGAATACGCCGCCTTTGTGGTTCTGCATGGCAGTCACAGCTTGAGCCGACCAATCGACATAGAATTCAATCGGCCGCCAATATTCAGCCAGCAGTCCCCTTTCGACGTCCGCGGTCCCCGCTTTGTCGAGTGGCACCCAAAAACGGTCGGCGTCGGGATCATTGATTTCGATCCCGCTGAATTTTTCATTCGGGGTGAGCGCGGCTAGTCCCGATCCCTCTAAAGTCTGCGCGGTATTCACATCTTTGTAGCCGCCCTTGGCGGCACCCCCTTTTACACCTGGGGCAGTGCGAAAGAATCTGGGATTGTCGCCCGACTGCAGCCCAAACTTCACGACAGCGATATCGGACAAGCGGGCGACCTGCCGGCCCCGAATGTTCTGCACGCGCACGTCCACAACTTGTCCGTAGCCGGCGGCCAGTTTGAGTTCCGTTGGCTTCGTCGTTATATCTGCCATAAATTCGTAGAGACTGGGCCGTCCTTCGAAAATCGGTTTGTTGGCGTATTTTGCGATAACACCCTGTCGGACTTGGTAGCGCTTGGCTACATCGTCAGTGAACGGCCAGACACTTGCGGCATCAAGATCGGAGAGGATAGCGGCATAGGCGGCGGCGAGCTCCGTCTTGTCGGTTTGCGGATGAAAACGGCCAAGATCATAAAATTGATAAATATTGGCATCGCGCACGGCGGCGTCGTCTCATCGCTCGAGTTCGACGATGATCGGAAACGTGTCGATGCCAGGAAAGGTTGACCGATGCAGCTTGACCAAGCGAACAATTTTCGCGCTGCCTAGAATTTCTTCCCTCAGCTTTCGGTGACTGCCGATTGTCAGGAACGATGAGCTGACGATAAATACAACCCGGCGACCATTGGGGAGACGAGCGAGCGCATTGGCAATGAAATAGCCGTAGCTATCCTTGCTTTGAAGGGTGTAAATCGTATCGTAGCTTGGACCTTCGACGACCTTGACGCCGTAGGGAGGGTTTCCAATCATCAAATCAGGATTGAGCGCACGTCTTGCGCTGGCCCGCAGATTCCTGGCAGCACCAATGTCGATGGTCTTGTGGATATCGAACCCGCCGTCAGGATCGATCGTGATGGGATCGAGCGAATTCTGGGTGTCGACCGATCGGTCCGCCAACCAAATCTTTCGACGATCGACTTCGGCACCAGGGCTTACATTGTCCTTCAACTGCTCGAGGAATGTGGACAACAATGTCAGCTGAACTGCAAACGGGTCGATATCGCGTCCATATACATGCGCCAAGGCTTCGGCATGAGCTCCCTGAGCATCGGGTGGTAGCCCTGCGGCGACATTTGAGGCGATTACCTCATCAACATAGCGCCGGTAAATTTCACGATAAAAATGACCTGAGCCGCAGGCAGGTTCAACGATCTTATGCCCGCGAAAACCCCCGAGAAAATGGCGCCCGAGCTCAACCATGAAACGCATGGTTTCGTCTGGCGTATAGACGGCGCCAAGGCCCGTTCTGATCTCGTCACTGATCAGCTTTTCATACAGATCGCCAATGACGTTGCTACGTTTCGCGGCTGAACCGTAAATCACCGCGGTGCGGATATCGATTTCGACCAACCGCAGCCGGATATTTTCCAGAGTCGCTTCCGACGGCATGAAACGGTCGTAGTCTCGTGCCTGGAATAGCTGTCCATAGCGATTCATATTGGCAGAGAAGCCAAAGCGGAAGATATCGCTCCAAGAGACCCTGGCAATGTCCGCGCCAAGTCGACGATAGAATGATCGGGACCGCGCATAGACGCGGAGCGCGGCGGATTCTCCTTCGCCATCGAGGCCGGCTAGAATTTTGTAGCCGAAAAGTCCGCCAATCTGATCATATTGACGTTGCGGGAAGAGGGTATGGATGATCCTGAGACTGTCGCCGCCGCGTGCCAGGTCTTCTATGAGCTTGATAAAGAGAATTTTGATTGTGAAGTGGAGCGCGACGCCCTCGATTGCCTGCTGGATCGCGTGCTGACGCTTGACTGGTTCGCTCGAACCTTTGGCAGTCTCCCCCAAAAAGGTGCGCCGTGACGTTATGATTTTGTCGAGATGCGCACCCAGGGGATGCGCAGAGGTGTCCAGCTTCTGCGTTGTCTGGTCCAAAAACAACGCGGAGACGTCCTGTGCCACCCTCGCTTTGAAGTCCCGCAACATTCCGAGCAATTGTGCCTCGGTCAGCATTTGCCGCACTTCGCCGGGACTCTGCGCGATCACTTGCTGCCAGTTAACCGCCGGTATGGGGGCGTAGAGGGGTTTGCCGTCGGACGGGTCGATTGTCGTCGTGATCTGTAAGAAGCGGTGCTCGCGGCCGTTCGACACAATGAGGAACGGCACCGGACGATCGAAGAAGTCTGAGGTTGCATAGCTTCGCGCCTGAGCGACATCGGCGTCCGTCAGATCGTGCGCGTAACGCTTTCCCTCCATTACGGCATAAGGATATCCGCCCGATAGATAGAGGCCATCGTATCGCCCCGTTCCGCCCATTGAGGTCGTCAGGGTGTGCTGGGCTTGATAATCGAGGCTCGATGCCGGGGGAAAGTGATGGGTGTTCGTGAGGTGCGGCAAAATGAGCGTGTCGACGGTATCCTGCTCGGAATAGCCCAAATAGGCTGGGTTTAATTGATCGGCCATTTGACCCTTCCTGATTGTTGAGCGCAACGGTGCCATTTTTTCGCTCAGCTTCCGACCTTTATTTCTAGTGTCCGTCTATGATTTTCGGCCAAGCCGAATCCCATTGTCTGAGGCACGCTGCGAGCGATGAAGCTATCAAACACGTCGCGCAAATATTAATGGATCTCAGTCCCGACGGCGCAATAATTGCCCGGCTGGGTGGGGATGAGTTCGCGATCCTCGCACGTTGGACAAGCTTGGCGGAAATCCGCGGTCTGGCAGAATCGGCTTCCGCTCGGTCGAACGATCGCCGTGCGGCTATCAAGGAACTTTAACTCCGCTGACCGTCAGCACAGGCGTTGCGATCGGAAGCCGCGCGGAAACCGTTGACCAAACTTTGCGGCGAGCGGACCAAAAGAGGTGGCCGGAACGCCTATTCAATTCCCTCAGGAATTGCAGCGTAAAACCGTCGGCATATCTGTCGATTAACGGCTCAACCTTAGCCTCACGTCTGCGACATCTATTGCCATCAAAGCTCGTCTTCGCATGGACAGCTTTTCTGGGTGAGGCCCGAACCGTCGCATACCATAGCAACAATCACCGTCGATGAAGAGCAATGACATTTGATGCACAGATCGGGGTTCCCGGCTGGCCCCACCCAGTGGGAACCCCTGTGGCCGAATTTGGAAACGCTTGGTCGAGAGACGTCACCAATTTCGACGCAATACACAGCGTAGGCCAAGTTAGTTAATGAAGGCTTTGCATCGTGCCGTCCGCAGACCCAATGACGGAATTGGGAAGGGTGAGTGACTTTCAGAGGGTCAGTTGACCGAGGCTGCCAACTCGCATGATCGCAGAATGTGTAAACTATATATTCTGCTACAACGACTGACCATTCCGTGGCTTGCCTTTTCGGATGCCTCGGCTTGTTGGTTTCGTTGCGTCCGTCGAGGTCTAGGGCTGGCACATTGAATATGCGTTATTCAACTGAGCTATATTCTCGTCTTTGGTAGCACGGCGCCGACACCAGTGCGCCAGGCATGGGTGTTTCCACCACGTCGGCCATAACAAGCTGAAGCAGCCTTTTGAAAAACCTAAACGCCGATTTTGGTTACACTGACGGAGGGGGTGTCAATATCCGCGCCCAAAGGTGCACTATAGTCATTTGAAAACGAAATCGGACAAAAGTTGGTTTTGATTGCGTGCAGATCGCCCAAACGATTTGCAACTGCTGACCAAAATCCTGCTTCAATATAATCTCTAAGCTTCAGGCATTCGATCATACGCGCGGTGATCATCTCGATAGCATCGTCCCCATAGCGCCGTTCCGCCGCAAGCGCCTGTTCCCAAACATCCTCTAAATTCGGCTCCATCGTCGTCACTCCGATGTGTCACCATTATTTCCGCCACTTTATTACAAAAAGCGTCGCAGGAGTAGTATCTTTGTCACGCGCCAAGTGGACGCGAAGCCCCAGCCCCGCCGATCGCTCCGACTTCGAAGCGACGGTCGGGCGCGTCACCGCGTCTCTGCCTTAATATCAGATATCCCGTTTACTCGCGGGCGCCCGTCGGGCGGAGAAGAACTCTGAGAGACAACGTTGCATGTGCTTCCTACCGATCGGGACGTTCGTGAGCGCATCGACGCTTTAAAAAGCCGCCAGAGGCTTCAAAGTCAGCGGATGCCGACTAAAAGCCGCAATCACGCGGTTGCGGCAGACGTCTGTTCCTGGTCCACGATCCGTATGGACTCTCGCATGCGACCTACGTCGGGGATGAGCAATTCTTCTTCTTTTCGGTCGTTCAGAAATGCAGCGACGTCTTCCGATTCAATTGTCATCGACAAGATCAATGGCTGACCCAAATTTCCCCATGATTTTGGCCACGTGGTTGCATAGAATGAAGCGATTTCGAAATTTAAGGTCCAGCTTACACCGTCCGCGAGCTCGTCGAAGTCGCCCGCGCCGCCGCGGTATACTGTTAGGGGGAATTCCATCGCGTTGAGCTGATCATGTTCGTCCGCCGTCATTAGATCCGGACCCCAGTCTTCCACGAAATCCTGCATCGTCCATTCTTCTCCGCCAGGACAATGTGCAACAGCACTGACATATGATCCAAGCCGGCCGCCATTTATGTAAGGCTCGCTGTCCCAAGCATGGCGCAACGCTCCACTGATCATCGGCCTGTTCAAGGGCAGATAGCATGCCCAAGCTTCGATCATTGAAGCGATAAGATCCAAACGCTCGCGATCGTTGAGCCGCAAGAAGATCGCCGCGCCTTCTTGACGATCTTTGACCCGCCCTTCTTCGTCGAGACTGTGAAGGCGGGAGAATTTTTTAGCTTGTTCAGCGAGGAATTCAGACGGCATGCTCAAGCTCTCTCCCGTTGGTGCCTATATGGGATGCATCAACAATCTTGAGAAATGGTTGCCGTAGTTACACACGTCGAGGACAACCGAGAAACAGGACGCGATCGGCGACTAGGATTGTTCGCCATCGGACAATCGTTTTGCGGCGCGCCCTCCCGCATTCCCATGAACTGCAGTCTCCAGAGATCTCGGTTAACAGAAATTAACATTCAATCATTCGCGAACCATTGAATTATCTATCTAAGTTTCCATATGGTCATTTGCCGGCGGTGTCGCCCCGCCTCTGCACTTGTAAAATTGCCACTTTGGCGACCAGGAGACGTTCAATGGACCTGATGACCATTGCCCCCAAAAGCATTCCCGGCAGCGCGGCGTCGATCAAGGCGGATCCGATCGTGCTCGATCCTCTCGCGGAAGACTGCCTTCACGACGACGCCGCCATCATCACCACGCGGCGCGCAATCACACGCGTTGCGTTGGTTGCAGTTGAGACCGGAAGCAGGTTCCAGCGCGAGGGTATTGAGTATGACCCTATGTCATGGATGCTCGCTCCGCGTCGGCTGTTCAACGGTCGCGCGGCGATCGATGCTTGCCTCGAGCGCGAGCACTGCCTGCGAAGCATTCTCGTCCACGGACTGTCCTTGGGGCTCGATCTTGCGCCCACCGCGGTCGATACTCTTCTATCGGAGGATGATGAGGACAAGCGCCGGCGATCACGGCAACATATGTCGTCCAAACGGAAGGCGGGAAAAAGGGATCACCGCTCCGGCAGTCTTCCTTTGGCAGCGCCCCGATTGTTCACGGCGACCATCATCTATTCTAACCGAAAACTGATGCTTCAGGCATTCCATGCCTCCATCGCGCATGAGCCGTCCGAGATCTCGGCCCGTTTGTGTGAACGCTTTGGGCACTCCGCCGCTGATGTCGCCGACATTCGTGAGGGTTTTCATCAATCAACACCAGTGGCGATGGCGTTGGTCCAAGAGCCTGTCGCGGAACTGATCCGCCGCGTAGCGCCTGAAGCAGATCATCCATTACACAATGATTTCGCCGTGACCATCGAGCAGCGCATCGACGTCTGATCCTAGAATATGATGATCGACGCCAAGCCTATGTCGCCGCTTGCCGCCGACTTGGCCGTTGGCATCGAGAAGCACTTTCGGGCCTGACAATATCGTGGACCGCGCTCGCTCTCGGGCCCGGGCACGGACCCGGACTCGAACACCGGCGCATTTGGCTCGGGCGAAGATCTTTCAAGCATCGGAGACACTATGAAGGACGAGATTCCTGATCCAGCTGCGCTGTGTGTGCCGAACAGCGATGACGATGAGCGCCTGCTGCGCCGGCTCGATGTCCGCGAGGGCGAGACCGGCGTCGGCGGTCGGGTCGATACCTTCATTGGCGTTGCCGTCGACTGCGAGACAACCGGCATCGGTGATGAGGACGCGATCATCGAACTCGCGTTGCGGCGCTTCCGCGTCGATCCGGCTGGCGTGATCGTCAAGATTGACCGGCCATATTCGTGGCTAGAAGATCCGGGAAGCGATCTGCCAGAGGACATCGTGCGCCTGACCGGCATCACCGACGCCGACGTAGCCGGTAAGGCCATCGACGAGACGGCGGCGGTGCGGCTTCTCAAATCAGCTACGTTCGTCTGCGCGCATAATGCTGCTTTCGACCGTCGGCATATTGAGCGCCGCCTACCGGATGCCGCAGGGCTCGCCTGGTGCTGCAGCTGCAACGACATCGACTGGCGCGCCAATGGTTTCGACGGTCGGTCGCTGGGGTGGCTTCTTGCGCAGAGCGGATACTTCCACGGTGCGCACCGCGCCGTGGACGATGTTGACGCGGTGATCCAAATTCTACGACAGAATATGCCTGATGGCACGACTGCGCTCGCGCAGATGCTCACCACCGCCCGCGCGCCCAGCTGGCGATTCCGCGCGGTCGGCGCCTCCTTTGAGGTGAAGGACTTGCTGCGACTGCGGGGCTACCGGTGGGACGCTGTGAGCAATCCGAAATGCTGGTGGCGAGAAGTGCCCGACGCCCGTCGCGCCGAGGAGGAATGGTGGCTCGCCAGTCATGTCTACTCGATGGAGGCCAATCCCCGAGCTCTTGGACCGATCATCGAGCGGCTGACGTGGCGGGAACGCTACGCACCAACAGCGCCATCGCACCGACCGCCATGAACGCTCAGCCCGAAACTATGCGCATCGACACCCCTTATTAGACTGGAGAAAAGGCATGACCAAAAAGTCCACCAGGTCCACCGCGCTCGTCTCGACCGGAAGGCATAAGGCGCCCGTCAAACGAAAGGCTGCCAAGCTTGCTGTCGTGCCCGCCACGGACGACACGCTGCTGTCAATCGTCGACTCCGAACTCGCTGTGGCGAAACTAATCGGCGTTGGAGGCGATGTCGCGCGAGAAGGCGGCGTCGGTCTCGTCACCGGCCGAGCCTATGCAACCCGCGAATGCGTCGTTCCCGCGGAAGAAATATTCTATGATCAGGCCGCGCGGCCCTGTGGCAAAGGGCCGTGGCTCGGTGAGGCGGATAAGATCAGCTGGCGCGATGAGGCGAGTGGCTATGACTGCATCATGTTGCGTGACACGGACGATGGTTTTCTGTCCGGATATGTCGGCATTCCCCACGATCACCCTCTCTGGGGCTGGGATGCCAACGCAGTTCCTCCGGACATCGGGATCGATGTGCATGGCGGTTTGACCTATTCAAGACTGTGCGAGGAAGGGCCAAGTCCGGCACGTCGTTTAGCCGTCGAGGCGCGCCGCATCTGCCACGTGACATTACGACCGGCGGTCTACCACCCGGTAGAACACGCAACCGACCACCGAGTCGAAGATTCTCATGCGTGGTGGTTCGGCTTCAGTTGCGATCATGCCTACGATCTTAGTCCGAACGATAGGCCGAATTCCTCCGGATCGAAGTCGTCGGAGCTTGCCCGGATATATCGTGACGACGCCTATGTTGTCAGGGAAACGATCGTCCTCGCGGCTCAGCTGCGAGCAATCGCTGACAGAGGCGCGGCGCCCCCGCGCGATGGCGCGCCGCCGCCGCTCGGCCTCGATCCTCGTCGCGGGGGTGGCCGTGGCTGACTTTGAGCGTCACGTCGGCGAACTCCCGTGGGGCTGGTGGCTTCGAGCCAATCCGCGCGGTTACGAGGATGCGTCTGGGCGAAATTGGGCGAGCGTCAGGGACGCATTCTGGGTAGGCGAGCTTGGCTTCCCATCGGTCCACTTCGCGCCCGAACAGCATGAACTGATGCTGAGGGTGATGACCGCGATAAAATCGATGTGGTGCGGCGAAGAGCGTCAGCACGACATCTTTGGCGGGGACATGATGTTCTGGCGTTTCTATCAGTGCTGGCTCGCCAGCATCGGAATGATCGGAAAATCGAACGAGAGAAATTTTTTCGACGGGGGACTGACCCCTCTGGGCAACTCGGTCCTCATGATGCTGCAGGCCACGCGCGAGCCGGAATTCGAGCGCTTGCCAATGTCGGCGGTTGTCGCCGCGGTAAGTGCGAGCAAGGGGCTCGACGCTGAGGCGCGGGAGCGGGCGCTGATCACCTTTGAGCAGCAGGTTGGTTTTCGTCGCCATCTGTTCGCGCGCGAAGATTTGGGAAGTCGATACCTGGTGACGTTGACCGGACTTAAGGTTGGCGCGCGAATGCCGACGCGCAATATCGCCTGGTCGCAGTCCTTCGCCGATGCAAAATCGCGTGATGACCTCTTCGCCTGGTGCGCCGAGCGGGTGCACCGTTGGGATGATTGGGGTGAAATCGCTTACCGAAAGGGCGCGTCTGCGCTGACAAGTCATTTCTTGTCGGTCATCGTCGGCGCGGGCGGGCTGTCTCGGTGACCGATCGTTGCAGGAAAATACAGCTTTGACATGGTCGATCCGCGGAAGTTACGCGCAACACCAAATTTGACCGCCGTAAAGATCGGCATCTCCTGCCGCTGGGCAAGTCCCATCGGGGGAGTTGACGGCATGGGCGGAGTGTTCTGTATCCTACACGCGTCCAACCAAATCCCCGGGCGGCTGCTACTGCGCGAGGCCAGTTCGTTCTGAGACAGGATGCGGTTTCTCCGCGAGCAACCTCGACCGTTGCGTGGAAGCGAATTTGAAGAGCAGCTTTTCCACATCCCACGACACTAATACAGCCCGATCATGACGCCCACTTACGCATCATTGGGCCGTTAACCTTGTAGCGGGTCAGGGTAAGGTTGTCCGAGGGCCGCCGCCGCCACAATCGCGGCCCACTCGGCCTCGTCGATCACCTTGATCCCGAGCGCCGCCGCCTGCTTCAGCTTCGACCCCGCGCCCGGACCCGCGACCACCAGATCGGTCTTCGCACTCACCGACCCCGCCGCCTTGGCGCCCAGCGCCTCCGCCTGCGCCTTCGCTTCGTCGCGGCTCATCGTTTCCAGCTTGCCGGTGAACACCACCGTCATCCCCGACACTTCGCTCGCGCGCGTTTCGACGACAAAGGGCGGCGGCGACACTTCGGACAACAGATCATCCCACAGCGCGCGATTGTGCGGTTCGTGAAAGAAATCGCCCAGCGCCTCGGCGACCGCAGGACCGATGCCGTCGGCGCGGACATCAAGGATCGCCTTGATCGCCTCCATCTTGCGCGCCGCATATTTGCCGTCGGACTCGCCCTCGGCCTGCGGGTTTGCCGCGACATAGGCGTTGATCTCGGCCGCCTTGGCGGGCAGCAACGCGATGTCGCCGATTCCCTTCAGCAGGTCGCGCGCGGTCACCGCGCCGATATGGCGGATACCCAGCCCAAACAACAGCCGCGCCGCGTCCGGCGAGCGCTTCGCCTCGATCGCCGCGAACAGATTGTCGACCGACTTCTCTTTCCACCCCTCGCGTGCCAGCAACGCATCGCGGTGGCGGTGCAGCCGGAAAATATCCGCCGGCCCCTTGTCGAGCCAGCCGAGCTCCAGAAATTCCGCAATGCTCTTTTCGCCCAGCCCTTCGATATCGAGCGCGCCGCGGCTGACGAAATGGCGCAGCCGCTCGAATTTCTGCGCCGCGCAGATCAGCCCGCCGGTGCAGCGGACATCGACCTCGCCCTCCTCGGCGACCGCCTCGCTGCCGCACACCGGGCAATGGTCGGGAAACACATAGGGCTCGCGCGGATCGTCGCGGGTCAGATTCTCCACCACCTGCGGGATCACATCGCCCGCGCGCTGCACGACCACCCGGTCGCCGGGCCGCACACCCAAGCGCCCGATCTCGTCGCGGTTGTGCAGCGTCACATTCGACACCACGACGCCGCCGACCGTCACCGGGGTCAGCCGCCCAACCGGAGTCAGCTTGCCGGTGCGCCCGACCTGGATGTCGATCACTTCCAAGGTCGTCTGCGCGCGTTCGGCGGGGAATTTATGCGCGATCGCCCAGCGCGGCGCTTTCGCGACAAAGCCCAGCCGCGCCTGCCAGTCGAGCCGGTCGACCTTATAGACGACGCCGTCGATGTCATAGGACAGCTCGGCGCGCTCGGCCTCGATCATCCGGTAATGCGCAAGCACGTCGGCAACACTTTCCAGCCGCTTGGCCAGCGGCGACACCGGCACGCCCCACGCCGCGACGCGTTGCATCATCGCGAACTGGGTCGCCTCGGGCAGGTCGCTCACCTCGCCCCAGCCGTGCGCGAGGAAGCGCAGCGGGCGCGCCGCGGTAACGCTCGCATCCTTCTGGCGCAGCGATCCCGCCGCGGCGTTGCGCGGGTTGGCGAACTGGCGCGCCCTTTCGGGATCGTCGGCTTCGGCCAGCAGCCGCGCGTTGAGCGCCGCAAAGTCAGCCTTGGCCATATAGACCTCGCCGCGAATTTCGAACACTGCGGGGACTTCGCCGGTCAGCGTCTGCGGAATGTCGGCAATGGTGCGGACATTGGCGGTCACGTCCTCGCCGACACTGCCGTCGCCGCGCGTCGCGGCCTGCACCAGAACGCCCTGTTCGTAGCGCAGCGAACAAGACAGCCCGTCGATCTTGTCCTCCGCCGTCAGCGCAACTTCGGCATCCTCGGCCAAGTTGAGGAAGCGCCGCACCCGCGCGACGAACTCGGCGACATCCTCGTCGGCAAACGCATTGTCGAGGCTCATCATCCGCTGCGCATGGGTTACCTTCGCCAGCGGCGACGCCTCGACCGCCGCCCCCACCAGCTTGTTCGGGCTGTCGGCGCGGACCAGATGCGGAAAGGCTTCCTCCAGCGCATTGTTACGCCGCACCAGCGCGTCATAATCGGCGTCGGCAATCTCCGGACTGTCGTCGGCGTGATAAAGCTTGTTGTGATGCGCGATCGCCTTGGCGAGCCGCATCAGCTCGTTGGCGGCATCTGCGTCGCTCAACGTCCCCACGTCCTTCATGCCGTCGCCCTTGCCACCGGCACGAACTCGGCCCGGGCGCCAAATCCCGCGATCAGCGGGCGTCCCTTCGCGATCGCGGCGCGTACCGACGGCAGGTCGAGCGATGCGGCATGCGCCGCCCGGTCGGCCCATAGTTCGACGATCCACAGTGCGTCGGGATTGGCGGCATCCTCGCCGACCACATAGGTGAAGTTGCCCGGCATCGCGCCCACATCTTCGATCAGGATTGCGGCAAGCGCGGCGCGCTGCCCCGGCTTAGCGATCATCTGGCCGATCAGCCCATATTTCGGTTCTTCTTCTTCCACCGCCGTCTCCAGAGCCCGAATTTTCGTCGCAGGCAGCACCATCGCCGCCATCGCCAGCAGCGCGGCGAGATGTGTGCGCCGGTCGATCATCGCGCAATCACCAGCACATGCACCTCGCGCCGCACACGAAAACCAAGCGATTCGTACAGCGCAATCGCCCCCGCATTGTCGGCATAGCTGTGCAGGAACGGTTGCTCGCCGCGCGCCACCATAGCGCGCATCACATGACCGATCAGCGTCCGCGCATAGCCGCGACCGCGGCAGTCGGCCCACGTCGATACCCCGCTGACTTCGGCCATACCGGGCATCAGCATCCGCTGCCCCGCCATCGCCAGCAGGCGGCCATTATCGTCGCGAATGCCAAAAAAGCTCCCGTAAAGATGCGTCCGCGGCCCCCATGGGCCGGGCTTGGCATGTTCGGCCAGCGCCGCCATTTCGGCGGCGTCGGCCTCGCCCAGCGCGATAATCGCGGGCTCGTTGTCGCGCGCGGCTGGCGGCGCCCCTTCGGCGACCATTTGCGTCAGTACCGCGCGCTTCACCGCGCGCGCGCCGGACGGCACCGGCCAGGGATCGCCCTCGACGATCCACAAGTCCTCCCCATCGGGGATCAACGCCACCAGCGCCGCCTGCGCTTCGGCACCCGTATCGGCGGCAACCCCGAACACGCCATAGCCGCGGTCGATGCGCAGCGCGCGCGCATCCCCCTCGGCCAGATGCGCCTGCCGCCCGGTCAGCATGCTCCAGATCGGCCGGTCGAGCGGATGCGCGGTCATCGGCTCAGCGGCCTTCCATCGCCAGCGCCGCGGTCGGCGGAATCTGCATGCCCTCGAATCCATGTTCGGCATAGGGACCGGCGGGATCGACCCAGTGCAGGAACAGATGCGCCGACCAACGATTGGGGTTCGGCATCGTCCGGCCGTGCAGCCGGTGGACGCCCTGATACAGCACCGCATCGCCGGGCGACATCGCCACCGAGCCATAGGCCTCGTCGCCGAAATCGGCATCGGCGCGCTGGCGCGGGGTCTCGATATGCTGCGACCCGACCTCCAGCGGCCAGGGTTTGTTGTCGCTCGCCGCCAGCAGCAGAGACAGGCTGTGTTCGCAGGCGTAACGGTCGGAGTGGATGCGGCAGATGTCGCCCGCGCGGTACATGCGGAAATAGCAATAGGTCGGGCGCAGATCGTGCCCGACCAGCGCGCTCACCGCCGGGGTCATCCCCCACA
Source organism: Pseudomonadota bacterium (assembly GCA_023422695.1). Taxonomy (GTDB): domain Bacteria; phylum Pseudomonadota; class Alphaproteobacteria; order Sphingomonadales; family Sphingomonadaceae; genus Sphingopyxis. The sequence continues at coordinate 1,760 of JAFAGN010000160.1, read as the reverse complement.
AAAAGGTCGTCATCGGTGTATATTGCAGCCCGTACACCTCGACCGCCTCGGTCTTGAGCAAATCGGACCCGCGCTTCAGCGCGTCGAACGACACCCCGCCGCGCACCAGATCGGACTTCAGCGTCGCCAGAAAAGCGTGGGTCAACTCGGTCGGCAAAAAGCCGGGCAGCGCAAGATAGCCCTGCGCGCGATAAAGGTCCGCCCCTTCGGTCATATCGTCTCCAGCAATCGTTCGGCCTGCGCGCGCGCTTCGGCGGTCACCTCGGCGCCCGACAGCATGCGCGCGATTTCCTCGCGGCGGCCCGCTTCGTCAAGCGCGTGGACGCTGGTGCGCGTGACGACGCCTTCGCTCGATTTGGCAATCACAAAATGCGCCGCACCTTTCGCCGCAACCTGCGGGCTGTGGGTGACCGCCAGCAATTGCTTGCCGCATCCGGCCAGCCGCGCCAGCCGCTCGCCGATCGCACTCGCCACCGCGCCGCCGACGCCGCGGTCGATTTCGTCGAAGATGATCGTATCCGCCCCGCCCTCTTCGGCCAGCGCGACCTTGAGCGCCAGGATGAAGCGCGACAATTCGCCGCCCGATGCGATTTTGGCGAGCGGCGCGAAGGGCGCCCCAGGGTTGGTCGAAATGAGGAATTCGACGCGGTCCATACCCTCCGGCCCCCACCGCTCGGCGGGCAAGCGCTCGACGAGCGTCTGAAACCGCGCCGCGTCGAGCTTCAGCGGCACCAGTTCGCCCGCGACCGCGGTATCGAGCCGCATCGCCGCCTTGGTGCGCTGGTCGGACAGCGCGCTGGCGGCATGGGTGTAGGCGGCGGCGGTATCGGCGACCGCGGCCTCCAGCTTGGCCAATCCTGCATTGCCGCCCTCGATCGCATCGAGCCGCGCTGCCAGCGTCCCGGTCAGCTCGGTCAGCTCGTCGGGCTGGACGCCATGCTTGCGCGCCATCGCGCGCAGCTCGAACAAGCGCGTCTCCGTCGTCTCCAGCCGTTCGGGGTCATATTCCATCGCGCGCGCCGCCTCGCGCAGCCGCGTCTCCGCCTCGTCGGCCTCGATGATCGCGCGGTCCAGCCCCGCCAGCGCTTCGGCGAGCAGCGGATGATCGCCCGCCAGCCGGTCGAGCCGCCGCGCCGCACCGCGCAGCAGCGCCGGGCCGCTGTCGCTGCCCTCGAACGCCTCCAGAATAGCGCCCAGATCGCCCGCGATCTTCTCGCCCTTCTGCATGGCGGCGCGGGCCTCGGAAAGCTCGGCGTCCTCGCCCGGCTGCGGGCTGAGCGCCTGCAATTCGGCAACGCAATGTTCCAGCCATTCGCGGTCGCGCGCCGCATCATCCAGCGCGCTTTTCGCCGCCGCCAGCTTCATCTCCGCCGCCCGCCATGCGGCATGCGCGGCCGCCACCGCGCCGGTGTCGGCGCGCGCAAAGGCGTCGAGCAGCGCGCGATGCCCCGCGGGCGCCAGCAGCCCGCGATCGTCATGCTGGCCGTGGATCTCGACCAGATGCGCGCCCACTTCGCGCAGCAGCGCCGCCGAACAGGGCTGATCGTTCAAAAAGGCGCGGCTGCCACCGTCGGCTTTCAGCGTGCGGCGGATCAGCAAAGGCTCGCCCGGTTCGGGTGCCATCTCGTTTTCGGCGAGCAGCGCGGCCAGCGGTGTTCCCGCCGCAGGCGCCAGAAAACTTGCGGTCACCTGTGCCTGCCCGCTCCCCTGCCGCACCAGCGCGCTGTCGGCGCGCGCGCCGCGCGCCCAGCCCAAAGCGT
>JAFAGN010000111.1 GCA_023422695.1 Pseudomonadota bacterium | reverse complement strand
GCGGTGCCGCGTGGGACAAGCTGGCGCTGGGGGACAAGGCGCGCAAATTGTCGAGCGATGCTGGCCGCGGGCTGGGCGAAGTCGCCGACCGGACCAAGGCGGGTGTGGGTCAGATTGCCAAGGCGGGAAGCGAAAGCATCCGCGGCAGCATCGGCGAGGCCGCAACGAAGCTGCGCCCGGGCCCGCGCGAGGACCTGACACCCCCGCCCTCGGGCCTCGAGCAATTGCTCGCGCGCGAGGAAGCCGCGGCGCGCGCCAAAGATCCGGCGGCGCCCGACTTGCCGTTGTTCGCCGGTGAAGCGACCCGGTCGCCCGCGTCCGCCGCGGCGGCCGCGCCAATCGTCGAAGACGACGACCGCTCGCCGCTGATCGCGCCGCCTGCCAAAAAACCCGCCGCGACGAAGACAATGGCGGCGCCGCGCTTGCCGCAGGTAAAGGGGATGGCGATGGAGGGTGGATCGACGCGTATCTGGGGCATAGCGCTGGGCGGACTGCTATTGCTCGCCGCGGTGTTCTGGCTCGGCGGTCGCATGGGCGGCGGGATGAGCAAGGGCGAGGTCGAAACCATTGTCGCCGATTATATCAAGGCGAACCCGCAGATTATTCCCGCGGCGCTGGAGGCACAGCGCAATGGCGAGATCGCCAAGGCGATCGACGCGATCCGCCCGGCGCTGGAAAAGCCCTATGCCGGGGCGTGGGCGGGCAACGCCGACGGCGACGTCACTTTGGTGGTGTTCACCGACTATGCCTGCGGCTTCTGCCGCGCGAGCGTCCCCGACGTCGATCGGCTGCTCCGCGAGGACCGGCGGCTGAAGGTCGTGTTCCGCGAACTGCCGATCATCGCCCCGCAAAGCCGCGATGCCGCGCTGATGGCGCTCGCCGCGGCGCGGCAGGGCAAATATGACGCGTTCCACCATGCGATGTTCGCGGCGAGTTCGCTCGACAAGGCCGCGATTGCCGCCGCCGCCGCCAAGGTTGGCGTGGTCACCGACGGCAGCGCCGACGCGACCGCGAACGAGGCAATTTTCCAGCGCGAACTCGACAGCAACCTCGCGATCGCCACCCAGCTGCAACTCAACGCCACCCCGACGTGGATTGTCGGCGACCAGATGTTGCAGGGGCAGGTCGGCTATGACGTGCTGCGGCAGGCTGTCGCCAAGGCGCGTTCGGCAAAAAGCTGATCGCAGCTGGTATGGCGACCGTCACCCACGATGCCGCGCTCGCCAACGCCCGCCGCCTGCTCGTCGCTGAACCCGCCAGCGCGCTGGCGCAGGCGCAGGCCATCATCGAAGCGGTGCCGACCTCTGCTGCGGCCTACCGGCTGGCCGCCCATGCGCTGCGCGCGCTGAACCGCGACGACGAGGCACAGGCCGCGGCGCTGGCTGCCGTCGGCGCCGCGATCCACGACCCGGCCATGGTCGATGCCGCGCTGGCGCTGGCCGAAAACCGCCTGCCTGACGCCGAAGCGGCACTACGCCAGCGGCTGCGCGAGGACGCCACCGATGTCGCCGCGATCCGGATGCTGGCCGAGGTTGCGGGGCGGATCGGGCGCTATGGCGACGCCGAAAAGCTGCTGTCGCGGGCACTGGAGCTCGCGCCGGGTTTCGGCGCGGCGCGCGCCAACCTCGCCACCGTCTATTACAAGCAGAACCGCTATGCCGAAGCTGCCGAGACGCTCGACGCCGTGCTGGGCGAGGACCCCGACAATCCGGCGCACGTCAATCTGAAGGCCGCGGCGCTCGGCCGGATCGGCGGCTATGACGAAGCGATCGCACTCTACGAACAACTGACGCAGCGCTTTCCCGATCATGCCAAGCTGTGGATGAGCTATGGCCATATGCTCAAGACCGTCGGGCGGCAGGATGACAGCATCGCCGCCTATCGCCATGCGCTGGGCGTCGACCCGGGGCTGGGCGAGCTCTGGTGGAGCCTGGCGAACCTCAAGACAATCCGGTTCGGCGCCGACGATCGCGCGGCGATGGAGGCCGCGCTGATCGCCGCCGAACCCGCTGGCGAGCAGCGCGACGACGACCGGCTGCATCTGCATTTTGCGCTTGGCAAAGCCTATGACGATGCGGGCGACGCCGAACCCGCTTTCCGCCATTATGCCGCGGGCAATGCGATCCGCGCCGCGCAGCTCGGCTATGATGCGGCCGACACCCGCATGATTGTCGACGCGGCCATCGCCACCTGCACCGCCGATTTCTTCGCCGAACGCGGCGGCGCGGGCGATCCCGCTCCCGATCCCATCTTCATCCTCGGCATGCCGCGTGCGGGATCGACGTTGATCGAACAGATTTTGGCGAGCCATTCGGCGATCGAAGGCACCATGGAACTGCCCGACATCCCCGCGCTCGCGCTGGGGCTGGGCCGCGAAACGCAAGGCGAAGGACGGCACTGGGTCGCCGCGCTCGCCGATGCGCCGCCCGCACGGCTGGCCGAAATGGGCGCGGCGTTCCTTCGCCGCACCGCGGTCCAGCGCAAGACCGCCAAGCCTTTCTACATCGACAAGCTGCCGAACAACTGGCGCTATGTCCCGCTGATCCGGCTGATCCTGCCCAACGCAAAGATCGTCGACGCCCGGCGCCACCCGCTCGATTGCTGCTGGTCCAACTTCCGCCAGCATTATGCCAAGGGACAGGCGTTTAGCTACGACCTGGCCGATATGGGCGCCTATTACCGCGATTATGTGCGGTTGATGGCGCATATCGACGCGGTGCAGCCAGGCCGTGTCCACCGCGTGATCCACGAAGCGTTGCTGGATGATCCGGAAGCCGAGGTGCGCGCGATGCTGAACTATCTCGGACTGCCGTTCGAGGACGCCTGCATGGCATTTCACGCCAATGCCCGCGCGGTGCGCACCGCGTCGAGCGAACAGGTCCGCCGCCCGATCAATCGCGACGGGGTCGATCAATGGCAGTCTTATGATGCGTGGCTTGCGCCGCTCAAGACCGCGCTCGGGTCGGTTCTGGACGCCTACCCTACTGTTCCGACGCGCTTCGACTGAGCGCGCGAGCAAATTCGTTGCCTTTTGGCAACAGCAGACGACATTTTCGACCAACGACGCACCGGGTCAGCGAACAAGGCTTGCGCTTGTGCTGCGCTGCGTCATGTTCGCGTCATACAGCTGTCATTTGAGGGGGGTCTCATGGTCAAGTTTTCAACCGGTCTGGTGCGGAGCAGCGCGCTGCTGCTGGGCGGGACCATCCTGTGCACGTCGGGAGCGGCGCTGGCGCAGGAAGCCGCGATCAACGATGATCGCGACATCGTTGTCACCGCGTCGAAGCGCGAACAGAATTTGCAGGATGTGCCGCTGGCGATCACGGCGCTCGGTACCGAGCGGCTCGACGAACTGCAGGTCAAGGAATTTCAGGACGTCGTCAAATTCCTGCCGTCGGTAACAATCCAGACCGCGGGTCCGGGCTTTGCGCAGGTCTATTTCCGCGGCGTCGCCTCGGGCGAAAATGCCAACCACTCGGCGTCGCTGCCGACCGTCGGCACCTATCTCGACGAAATGCCGATCACCACCATTCAGGGCGCGCTCGACATCCACGCCTATGATCTGGCGCGTGTCGAGGCACTCGCGGGGCCGCAGGGAACGCTGTATGGCGCCAGCTCGATGGCCGGAACGATCCGCCTGATCACCAACCAGCCCGACACCAGCGGCACCTATGGCTCGATGGGGGTCGAACTGAACACGGTGGCCAAGGGCGGCATCGGCGGGGTCGCCGAAGGGTTCGTCAATGCCGCGCTCAGCGAAAAGGCGGCGCTGCGCCTGGTCGGCTGGTATCGCCACGACGCGGGCTATATCGACAATATCGCGGGCAGCCGCACCTATGCGACCAGCGGCATCACCCAGTCGAACGCCAATCTGGTCGAAAAGGATTATAACGACGTCGACACCTATGGCGCGCGCCTCGCGCTCGGCATCGAACTTGACGACGACTGGACGATCCGCCCGAACCTGATGGGTCAGGTCCAGAAGGCCAACGGCAGCTTTGCACAGGAGCGTTCGACCGCGGTCAACGGCAAGCTGCAGACGGTGCAATATAATCCCGAGCGCGGCGACGATAAATGGATCCAGGCCGCGATGACGATCGAGGGCAAGATCGGCAGCTGGGACCTGACGGTCACCGGCGGGCATATGCGCCGCAAGACCGAGACCGAGAGCGATTACTCAGACTATGCCTATTTCTATGACGCGCTCTATGGTTATGGCGCCTATTTCACCGACAACAACGGCGATCCGGTCAACCCGAACCAATATATTCAGGGTATCGATCGCTATAAGCGCAGCTTCGCCGAAATCCGCGTTGCTTCACCTGCCGATGCGCGCATCCGCTTTATCGGCGGGCTGTTCTGGCAGCGCCAGTCGCACAATATCGAACAGAATTACATCATCGACAATATCGCCGACGCGATCACCGTCACCGGCACCGACAGCAACATCTGGCTGACCAAACAGCTGCGTATCGACCGCGACTATGCCGCGTTCGGCGAAATCAGCTTCGACATCACCGACAAGCTGACGCTGACTGGCGGCGGCCGCGTGTACAAGTTCGACAACAGCCTGGTCGGCTTCTTCGGCTATTCGGCGGGCTATTCGAGCCGCACCGGCGAGGCGGCGTGCTTTGCCCCGACGATCATTGCCGGTTCGCCCTGCACCAACCTCGACAAGAGCACGAGCGACACCGATTTCATCCACAAGCTGAGCCTGAACTACAAGGTCAACGACGATGTGATGCTTTACGGCACTTGGTCGCGCGGTTTCCGCCCCGGCGGGATCAACCGCCGCGGGACGCTCGACCCCTATGGTCCCGACACGCTCGACAATTACGAGTTCGGCTGGAAAACCAGCTTTGGCCCGGTGCGCTTCAACGGCGCGGTGTATCAGGAGGACTGGAACAATATCCAGCTGTCGTTCCTCGGCGCGAACGGCCTGACCGAAATCCGCAACGCGGGGATCGCGCGGATTCGCGGGATCGAGGCGGACCTCAACTATCGCGCTGGCGGCTTCACGCTGAACCTGGGCGCGAGTTACAACGACGCGACGATCCGCCGCGATTTCTGCCGCATCGCCAATGCGACGTTCGATTGCACGATCAACCCGCCGGGTCAGACCAACGCCCTGCTCGCCCCCGCCGGTTCGCGCCTCCCCGTCACCGCCAAATTCAAGGGTAACGCCATCGCGCGCTATGAATTCCCGATTGGCGGCATGGATGGGCACTTCCAGTTTGCGGTCAATCACATCGGCAAACGCCGGTCCGACCTGCGTCCGTTCGAAAACGACATCGTCGGCAATTTCAAGGCCTACACCACCGCCGACGTCAGCTTCGGCGTGAAGGGCGAAGGTTGGGACGCCGAGCTGTTCGCGACCAACTTGTTCAACAGCAACGGTGTGATCAACAGCGCGGTGCAGTGTGGCGAATCGATCTGCGGCGACCCCGGCGGAGTCAGCAGCACCGGCGGCGTCTTTTACGACAATATCGTCCGCCCGCGCCTGATCGGGATCAAGGTCAGCAAGGATTTCTGATCGGGTGACCGCCAGCGTGACCAACGACGAAAGGCCGGGCCAAAAGCTCGGCCTTTTGATGTGTGTCGCGCTGGGCATGGGCAACATGATCGGGGCGGGGGTATTTCTGCTCCCGCGCGATCTGGCGCCGCTCGGCTGGAACGCCATCATCGGCTGGGGGGTGTCGATCGCCGGAACGCTGTGCCTGGCGGTCGCCTTTGCGCGGCTGGCCAAGCGACTGCCCACCGGCTGTGCCACTTACACCTATGCCGCCGCCGCCTTTGGCCCCGGCACCGGCTTCATCGTGGCATGGAGTTACTGGATCAGTTGCTGGACCGTCGTCGCGACGCTGGCGGTCGCAGCGCTCAGCAATCTGTCGATCCTGATGCCGTCGCTGGCCAATGCCGGGGCCGGAACAGCAGCGATTGCGATCGGTTTCATCTGGCTGTTCACGCTGGTCAATCTGATGGGCGTGCGCCGCGCGGGCGGGGCGCAATTGCTCACCCTCGGCCTCAAGCTGATCCCGGTGGTCGGCGCAGTGCTGGTCGCGCTGTGGCTTTTTGGTACGGGCGATGCCCCGACCCCGACGATGGCAGGCACAAAGCCGGTCAGCCTCGACAACATCGGGACTGCGGCGACGCTGACCCTGTTCGCGCTGCTCGGCTTTGAAAGCGCCTGCGTCGTCGGCGACCGGGTACGCGACCCCGAACGGACGGTGCCGCGCGCGACATTGATCGCCGCCGCGGCGACCGGGCTGCTCTATCTCTTGTCGTGCACCACGGTGACCTTGCTGTTGCCGCTCGCGACGCTCAAGGCGTCCAACGCGGCCTATGCGACCTTCTTTGGTACCTTGGTCGGTCCCGCGGCGGGGCAGGCGGTGGCGCTGTTCGCCGCGATCGCCGCGCTCGGCGCGCTCAACGGCTTCGTGCTGCTGCAGGGCGAAATCCCGCGCGACCTGGCGCATCGCGGCCTGCTGCCTGCCGCCTTTGCGCGCGACAATCGGTTCGCGGTGCCATGGATCACCCAGCTCGTGTCGAGCACGCTCGCCAGCGTCGTCGTCTATGCCAATTATTCGCGCGGACTTGCCGAGCTGTTCAAGTTCATGGTGCTGGTGACGACCTCGACCGCGATCATCTTTTACATCGTCGGCGCGCTCGCGGCGCTCAAGCTCGAACATGAGGGCGCGCTCAAGGCATCGCCGGGCTTTGTAACGCTGACGATCCTCGGCTTCCTGTACAGCTGCTGGGCCTTTTACGGCGCGGGGTTGAACGCGAGCCTGTGGAGCATCGGGCTGACCGCCGCTGGGCTGCCGATCTACCTTGCGATGCGGCGATCAGGACCAACGGGGCGCGAACCAGCCGCGGTCGCGTAGGATCACCTGCGCGGCATTATGCCCCGGCGCGCCGGTGACGCCGCCGCCCGGATGGGTACCCGCGCCGCACATGTAGAGACCTTTCAGCGGCCCGCGGTAGGCACCGTTGCCGAGCACCGGACGCGCCGACCACAGCTGGTCGAGGCTCATATTGCCGTGCATGATGTCGCCGCCGACCAGCCCGAACTTGCGTTCGAGCCCCTTCGGGCTGAGGATCTGGCGACCGACGATCGAAGCGCGGAAACCGGGGGCGTGCGCCTCGACGGTGTCGATGATCGTATCGGCGGCGGCGCCTTCTTCGGCATCCCAGTCACGCCCGTCCGGCAGTTCGGGGGCAAATTGCTGGCAGAACAGGCTTGCGACATGCTGGCCCGGCGGCGCCAGGCTGTCGTCGACTGTCGAGGGGATCAGCATCTCGACGATCGGCCTCTTCGACCAGCCATGTTCCTTCGCGTCAAGGAATGCCTTGTCCATATAGTCGAGCGTCGGGGCGATGATGATCCCCGACTGGTGATGTTCGCCGGGTTCGGGCAGGCAGGTGAAACGCGGCAGTTCGCTGAGCGCGACGTTCATGCGGAACGTCCCGCTGCCCGCCTTGAACGCCTTGATCCGGCGCCGGAATTCAGGCGCGATGTCACCGTCATCGAACATCCGTTCGTAGAGCAGTTTCGGACCGACATTGGCGATCACCCGCGCCGCCGCGATTTCTTCGCCGCCAACCAGCTTGACGCCAACCGCCTTGCCGCCGTCGACGAGGACCTTGTCGACCGGGCTTTCGAGGCTGATCTCGACCCCCAGCTGGGTGCAGACCTTCGCCATCATCTGGGTGATCGCACCCATGCCACCGACGCTGTGGCCCCACGCGCCCTTTTTGCCATTCACCTCGCCAAAGACATGGTGGAGCAGGACATAGGCGCTGCCCGGGGTATCGGGGCTGGCGTAGTTGCCGACGACCGCATCGAAACCGAAGGCCGCTTTCACTGCTTCGCTTTTGAACCAGCTGTCGAGGAAGGTGCGCGCCGATTTGGTGAACAGTTCGAGCACGTCGCGCTGCTGCGATAGGCTGAGCTTGGTGAGGCCACGCCCCTGCCGCGCCGCGTCGATCAAAGTCTTGAAGCCGTCGCCCACATTGGGAGGCGATTTGAGCGCGAGGTCGCGCAGCACGTCGGCAACACCCTCCAGCATGTCATAATATTCGGGCAACCGCGCGGCATCGTGCGCCGAGAAACGCGCGAATTCCTTTTGCGTGCGCTCGAGCCCGCCGCCGAGTTTGAGGTAGCCACCATCTTCCTGCGGCAGAAAGTTGCTGATTGGGCGCTCGATGACGCGGTAGCCATGATCGGCGAGCTTCATGTCGGCGATCACCTTGGGCTGGAGCAGACTGACCGTATAGCTCGCCACCGAATTGCGGAAACCGGGTGCAAATTCCTCGGTCACCGCGGCGCCGCCGACGACGTCGCGCGCCTCAAGGATGCGGACCTTAAGCCCTGCCCGAGCCAGATAGAAAGCACAAACGAGGCCGTTGTGGCCGGCCCCGATGATGAGAGCGTCATAGGCTTTGGTCATGAAAAGTCTTTCGCAAGCGGGGATTGGACATGTTGGCGGCCGAAGCCAAGGCCGAGGATACGGCCGGGAACGCGCCGGAGCAGCGGTACCCGGTCGAGCAGCCGCACCGCGAGCGGCACACGGGTAATCTCGCCGCGCAGCATCGGTTCGATCACGCGCCGGTGCGCCAGACGCTGAACCGTCTGCATCCGCGTGGTCGGGGTCCAGCGGCGTTCCTGCACGCTGGCGAGCAGCGGATCGGGGTCGGCCCCGGCTGCGAGCGGGGCCGCAAGGATATTCGCGGTCGCCACCGCATCCTGCACCGCCAGATTGATGCCGACGCCGCCAACGGGTGACATCGCGTGCGCCGCGTCGCCGATTGCGAGCAGGCCGGGCCGCGACCAGCGGGTAAGGCGATCGAGCGCCACGCTAAGCAATTTGACATCGTCGAAGCTCTGGATCGCGTCGATGCCGACGGCGAGGCCGGGGGCGATGGCGACGACCCCGCTGCGAAAAGCCGCGATCCCGCACGCCTCGATTGGCGCAAAACCGCCTTTTTCGATAATCTGCGCGCATTGCCAATAATCGCCGCGCGGAATGGCGACGACCATCCCGCCCTTGTCGATGGTCCCCAGCGCGACCTCCGACGCCGCCATTCCTGCGGGGACCGGCACGCGGAACCACAGCACATCCATCGGCGCGCCAAGATCTTCGAGCGGCAGCGCGGCCGCATCGCGCAGGACCGACCGGCGACCGTCGGCAGCGATAACCAGGCGCGCAGGCAGCGTCCCGCCGCTCGCCAGCGTAACGCCGCTGACGCGCCCGGCTTTGTCATAGGTCAGTCCGGTTGCTTCGGTCGACATGCGCAGATCGAAGGTCGGGTAGCGGCGCCCCTGCCCGGCGATGAAGTCGAGCAAATCCCATTGCGGCATCATCGCGACAAAGGGCGCCGCAACGGGCAGATGCTGCATCGTCGCGATCGTATAGCGACGCCCGAGCAGATTGAGCGTCATTGTGTCGATCGCGGCGTGCGGTTCTTTGAGCAGCTCTTCGAGCAGCCCGATCTCGTGGAACAGTTCGAGCGTCGCCGGATGGACGGTGTCGCCGCGGAAATCGCGGAGGAAGTCGGCGTGCTTTTCGAGGACCGTGACGGCAACGCCGGCGCGCGCCAGCAGCAGGCCCGCAACCATGCCGGCGGGACCGCCGCCGACGATCACCACGGGCGGTTTTTCGTTCAACGACGGCTCCAGCCCGCGGCGGGCGCCGTTTCCAGCCGCGCCTCGGGGATCAGGTCGCGCATCCGGGTGCAGAAATGCTTGAGGCACACTTCCTTGTCGCTGAGCGGTCCCATGGTGAAGCTCTGCGACTGCATCCCCTGCTGGACGCGGGTGATGAGCAGCGTGTCCTCGGCGTTGACCTGGCGGTTGATCCGCCAGTTGAGGTAGCGCGCGGCGCGCATTTCCCGCCGATCATCGGGGAGGACGTAGCTGATTTCGCGGATCAGGCAGCTGGTCGGGCCGGTCGGCAGCCACTGCATGAAATCGACCTGGTCGGGATAGATGTCGAACGCGACGTTGGGCCACAGCTTGAAATAGAGCCAATGGCGCTGGTTCGCCTGCGGCAGGTGCGGCACTGGCGGCAGCAGCCGCTGATACATGCGTTCGGACCAATTGACCGACGGCCGGTCGATCAGGTCGCCCCACATCCGGTCGACATGATCGGTCGCCTCGACGCCATAGCTTTTGCCGAACAGGCGGGTCAGGCCGGGGTGCGCGACGGGGATGTGGAGGCCGTCGGAATAATTGTCGCCGACATTTTTCCAGTTCACCTCGCGCGGGCGCAGCGTCACGCGGCCGAGCGCGCCGAGCTCTTCGAAGCGATACGGCGCGACCTGCGCTTCATAGGGCGCCATCATCGCCGCGACAGCGGGGCCGCCGTCGTCGGTCAGGCGCACGAACCAGAAGCCGCGCCATTGTTCGAGGTCGACCGGCACCAGCGATGCCTTGGCCTTGTCGAGCGTCGGATAACTCGCCGAATCGGGGACGCCGGTGAGGCGGCCGTCGAGGTCGTAGGTCCAGGCGTGATAAGGGCAGACAAGCCTTTTGGCGCAACCCGCGCTGCCATCGACCAGCCTTGAGCCGCGGTGGCGGCAGACGTTGGTGAAGGCGCGGACGATGCGATCGGCGCCGCGCACGACGATGACGCTTTCGCCGCAATAATCGATGCTGTGCCAGTCGCCCGCGTTCGGAATGTCGCTGTCGTGACAGACGACCTGCCAGCTGGGGCGAAAGATGCGCGCCATTTCGGCGGCGTAGAAATCGGGGTCGCTGTACGTCCAGGCGGGGAGCGACCAGCCGTCGAGTTCGTCGATGTTGTCGAAAGTGTCGCGCAGCGTTGCCATGAATCGATCCTTGTTGTACAAGTGTATAACAAGATGCAGCCCGCTCGCCAAGCCTTTACGCGCGAAAGCGCCGACGCCCGCCGGGCCGACCTGATCGAGGCGACCGCGGCGTGCCTGGCCGAACATGGGTTGGCGGGCACCAATGTCCGGGCGATCTGCGCGAAAGCGGGCGTGTCGCCGGGGCTGCTGCGCCATTATTTCGATGGCATCGACGATCTGGTGGCGGCGACGTATCAGGCGACGAGCGATCGGATGGATGCGATTTTCGCCGCCGCCGTGGCAGGGGCCGGAGCCGACCCGCGCGCACGGTTGCTGGCGTATCTGACCGCCAGTTTCCGCGCCCCGGTGACCGATCCCGAACTGCTGGGCGCATGGACGGCGTTTTGGGCGCTGGCGCGCAGCGACGCGCGGATGGCGGATATTCACGCGGAAAGTTACGCGGGGTACCGCGCGCGGCTGGGCGAGTTGCTGACCGCGTGCGGCGCGCGCGACGCCGCGCGGCTGGCGATCATGCTGACCGCGATGGTCGACGGACTGTGGCTGGAACTGTCGCTGGATGCTGGCAGCTTTGGCGCCGAGGCGGCGGTTCAGATGGTCGAGCGCGCGGTGGCGGCGCTGGTTTAAGCCGCCACCCGAGACAGTAATCGAAATCCACCC
>JAFAGN010000062.1 GCA_023422695.1 Pseudomonadota bacterium | reverse complement strand
CCCTTCGACAAGCTCAGGGCTACGGTGTATTGGCTGCGGTCATCAATTGACCTTGTGTCAAGCTATCAGACCACATCGCGTTGCGGTACCGGCAGCGGGTTCGTTCGGGCGGCACCCGCGCGCCGCTTCATCTTGTTCGTAAGGCGCCGGAATGATGCGAGCAGCCACAGCAATCCGCGGTGCAAATCGTCGCTGAATTGCGGATGGCCGTCGGTCCATGTCCGCATCCAAAGTTCGTCTTTCATCGATCGTCTCCTGCTGATCCGATGGTCAGCAGATGCGCTTTTGCGGTGCCCTGCGCCAACAAAAGCTTTGCGCCATATCATAAGGTGAGCTTATATATTGGCGATGGCCAAGCTACCGCCCCTTGCCGCAATCCGGACCTTCGAAGCCGCCGGGCGATTGCAAAACTTTTCGCGCGCGGCGGAGGAGTTGGGGCTGACGCAGGCGGCGGTGAGCTATCAGGTGCGGCAATTGGAGGACCGGCTTGGCCGCGCGCTGTTCGTGCGCGAAAAGGGGCGGGTGCGTTTGTCCGAAACCGGTCAGCGGCTGCTTCCGACGATTTCGGGCGCCTTTGGCGCGATGGGCGACGCCTTCGCTGCGCTGGGCAATGACGAGGCCGATGTGCTGACGATCAGCGCGATGACGACGTTCGGCGGTACCTGGCTCAGCGCCCGGATCGGGGCGTTCCAGCTCGCCTATCCGGATCTTGCCGTCCGCATGTTGATGAACAACGAACTGGTCGATTTCAACGCGACCAATGTCGACGTTGCGATCCGCGTCGGCCGCGGCGGCTGGCCGGGGCTGCGCGCCGATTTTCTCTATCGCAGTCATGTGACCCCGATCTGCGCCCCGGGTTTTCTCGAGGTGAACCACATTACGGCGCCCGCCGATCTGCTGAACGTCGACCGGCTGGCGCCCAACGATCCGTGGTGGGCGGACTGGTTCGCGGCTGCCGGCGTCGCCACCGTGCCGTCGCCGCGGCGCAGCGGCATCGAACTCGACAGCCAGTTGCAGGAAGCGAGCGCGGTGCAGAGCGGCTATGGCATCGCGCTGATGACCCCGCTGCTGTGGCGTACCGAACTCGACGCCGGGCGGCTGATCCAGCCTTTCGACACGCTCTACCAGCCGGGCACCGCCCATTTCCTCGTCCACCGCGAAAACCGCGTCGGCGTCCGCAAGATCGAACGCTTCCGCGAATGGCTGCACGCCGAACTCGCCAAGGATCGCCACTGGGTATCGGACGAGCTTTGGCGTCCGCTTGGCTGACCGGCCTCGACACGCGCGCCGGTCATGTATATACATGATGTATATACGGAGATTGGCGATGGCAAAGCGAAGTGAAGTCAATGAGGACCGGCGCACATTCGGCGTGAATCGGGTGCTTGGCGCCGCGCCGTGGTTGAAGCCATCGGACAAAACGCGGCACAGGGTGAAGGTCTTCAAATCGGGAAACTCGCTGGCGGTACGGATCCCGGCGGGGACCGAATTGGTGGCAGGAACCGAAATGGATTTGATTGTCGAGCACGGACAGTTTCTTTGCTACGAGCCCGTCAACCGGCCCAAACGCAAATTCAACATCGCGAAGGTGGCAGGGTCCGCCACCGACCTGCATCTGATTGCGCCGGAAGACAGGCTGTTCGAGCATCGGGCTCTGTTGACGGGCAAGGCCGACGGAAATGACGGCGCGTGAAATATCTGCTGGATAGCAATGCCATCATTGCGCTGGTCATGAACCTCGACGCGCGGCTGGTGGCGCGGGCGGGCGCGTGCGACGAGGGCGATATGGTCACCTCCGCGATCGCCTATGCCGAGGTTGCGCATGGTTCGGCGCGCGGCAAGGCACCCGCCTTCGATCAGTTGCAAGCCTTTGTCGAAGAGGTGCCGGTGCTCGATTTCGACTATAAGGCGGCGCAGGCCTATGCAGCGTTGCCGTTCCGACGCGGAAGCTACGACCGATTGATTGCGGCGCATGCGCTATCCCAAGGCGTCGCCCTCGTCACCGCAAACGAGGCCGACTTCGCCGACGTGCCGGGGTTAACGGTCGAGAATTGGACCTTGCCATGACCTTCACCGCCGTCCCCCTGACGCTCTATCCCGATATGTTCCCCGGCCCGCTCGGGCACAGCATGGCGGGGCGCGCGCTTGAGAGCGGCACCTGGGCTTGTGCGCCGGTGCAGATCCGCGACTTCGCAACCGACAAGCATCGCACCGTCGACGATACGCCCGCGGGCGGCGGGGCGGGGATGGTGCTGAAGGCCGATGTGCTGGCGGCGGCGGTCGACCATGCGGTCGCGGCACATCCGGGACTGCCTGTGCTGGCGATGACCCCGCGCGGCACGCCGATCACGCAGGCGCGCGTCCGCGACCTCGCCGCCGGTCCCGGCGCGATCATCCTGTGCGGCCGGTTCGAGGGTTTCGACGAACGGATTTTCGATGCCCGCCCGATCGAAGAAGTGTCGATGGGCGACATCATCCTGTCGGGCGGCGAGATGGGCGCGCTGCTTCTGCTCGACGCTTGCATTCGCCTGCTTCCCGGCGTAATGGGCGCGGCTTCTAGCGGGGACGATGAGTCGTTTGAAAACGGCTTGCTCGAATATCCGCACTATACCCGGCCCGTTACATGGGAAGGGCGCACGATCCCCGAAGTGCTGCGATCGGGGGATCATGCGAAGATCGCGGCCTGGCGGCAACGCCAGGCGGAAGATCAGACACGGTTACGCAGGCCGGACCTTTGGGAGCGCCATGAGGGCGCTCGGGCCCGACCTGCCTCTGGCGCGCGGCGAAAAGAAGAGGACTAGAGGCATGAACCTCATCCAGACGATCGAAGCCGAAGAAATTGCCAAGGCTGACAAGACCATTCCGACCTTCCGCCCCGGCGACACCGTGAAAATCGGCGTCAAGGTGGTCGAAGGCGAACGCACCCGCGTCCAGAATTTCGAAGGCGTGTGCATCGCGCGCTCGAACAAGGGCATGGGCTCCAACTTCACCGTGCGCAAAATGTCGTTCGGCGAAGGTGTCGAGCGCGTGTTCCCGCTCTATTCGCCGAACATCGACAGCATTACCGTCATCCGCAAGGGTGCCGTGCGTCGTGCGAAGCTTTACTATCTTCGTGGCCGCACTGGTAAATCGGCGCGTATTGCGGAACGCCGCGATTACCGGTCGGAAGCCGGCGAAGGCTAAGGAGAGCTTCTCTCACCCAAAGCCGAAACAGCTTTCCAAAACGACCGGTTCCGCCAACAGGCAGAACCGGTCGTTTTTCATTTCAGCATCAGCATAAAGGGCATAACAGATGGGTTACCGGATCGTCGTCGCGGGTGCGACGGGCAATGTCGGGCGCGAAGTGCTCGCCATCCTCGCCGAACGCGAATTTCCCTATGACGAGATCGCTGCGGTCGCGTCGTCGCGCAGCCAGGGCGACGACATCGAAATCGGCGACACCGGCAAGACCGTCAAATGCCAGAATATCGAGAATTTCGATTGGTCGGGCTGGGACATGGCGATCTTTGCGATCGGCAGCGAAGCGACGAAGATCCACGCGCCCAAGGCCGCGGCGGCGGGCTGCGTCGTGATCGACAATAGCTCGCTGTACCGGATGGATCCCGACGTGCCGCTGATCGTGCCCGAGGTGAACCCCGACGCCATCGACGGCTATACCGCGAAGAATATCATCGCCAACCCGAACTGCTCGACCGCGCAGATGGTCGTCGCGCTGAAGCCGCTGCACGATGCCGCCACGATCACGCGCGTCGTCGTGTCGACCTACCAGTCGGTGTCGGGCGCCGGCAAGGCTGGCATGGACGAGCTGTGGAACCAGACGCGGCAGATCTTCGTCGGCGACGAAAAGGACGTACAAAAGTTCACCAAGCAGATCGCCTTCAACGTCATCCCGCACATCGACAGCTTCCTCGACGACGGATCGACCAAGGAAGAGTGGAAGATGGTGGTCGAGACCAAGAAGATCCTCGATCCCAAGATCAAGGTCACTGCGACCTGTGTCCGCGTGCCGGTCTTCGTCGGCCATTCGGAAGCGATCAACATCGAGATGGAACAGGAACTGTCGGCCGAGGACGCGCAGCGCATCCTGCGCGAGGCGCCGGGCGTCGTCCTCCACGACAAGCGCGAGAATGGCGGTTACATCACGCCCGTCGAATGCGTCGGCGATTTCGCGACCTTCGTCAGCCGCGTGCGCGAAGACCCGACGGTCGAAAACGGCCTGAACCTGTGGTGCGTCAGCGATAACCTGCGCAAGGGCGCGGCGCTGAACGCGGTGCAGATTGCTGAGCTGCTGGGTCGGCGGCATCTGAAGAAGGGGTAAGCCAAAGATCCTCCCCATCGCGAAGCGTTGGGGAGGGGGACCGCCGCGAAGCGGTGGTGGAGGGGTTTCGACGGTAGCGCCAAAGCCCCTCCGTCAGCCTCTGCGAGGCTGCCACCTCCCCATGCCTTCGGCACAGGGAGGATCATCTTGGCCATCTGTCTGCATCCAAGCTATGCCCTTGGCATGACCACCCCCTATGCCTTCACCCACGCCCTCTGCCGCACCCCGGCGCCCTCGGCGGTCCACGGCATCCGCGCCGATAACGGCCCCGATCCCGACTTCCCGGGCCTCGCCGCCGAGCATGCCGCTTATGTCGCCGCGCTCCGCGACCTTGGCCTGATCGTCACCGTGCTTGAACCGCTCGACGCCTTCCCCGATGCGCTGTTCACCGAAGATGTCGCGCTGACCTTTCCCGAGGGCGCGATCCTGCTCCGTCCCGGCGCGCCCAGCCGCGCAGGCGAGGTTCGCCATATCCGCGCCCCGCTCGCCGCACATCATACCCGCCTCCTCGAAATGGCGGGTCCGGGCTATGCCGATGGCGGCGACGTGCTACGCCTCGCCGACCGCGTGATCATCGGCCTTTCGGCGCGCACCGACCGCGAGGGCGCCGAAGAACTTGCCGCGCTGCTCGGCCAGCTCGGCACCCGCGCCGAGATTGCCGAGACGCCGCCCGGCGTCCTCCATTTCAAGACCGGCTGCGGCCTGATCGACGCGCACACCATCCTCGCCGTGCCTGAACTCGCAAATTGCCCGCAATTCGCGGGGCTGGAGGTGGTGTTGACCCCGCCGGGTGAAGGGGAAGCCGCCAACCTGCTGCGCATCAACGACACGATTCTCGTCGGCGATCGCTGGCCCGCGACCCATGCGCTGCTCGCCGCGCGCGGGCTCGCGATCCGCGCGCTCCCGACGCATCAGATCGCGCATATCGACGCGGGGCTCAGTTGCATGTCGCTGCGCTGGTGACCTCGTTTCCCACGATCCAAATCCCGTTCGTGCTGAGCTTGTCGAAGCACCGCTCTTTCTGTCAGCGTCGCAAGGAAGAACGGCCCTTCGACAAGCTCAGGGCGAACGGCTCATGTTTAACGCACGCCGCTCTAACGATGCGTGTCTCGACTTCGCTCGACACGAACCGATAGGGGGACGGGATGACCGAAACCGCTTCCACCACCCCGCCAGCACAGCGCCGCCTGCTCGGCGCCCTCCTCATTCTGCTGCTCGCCGCGCAGATCGACCAGCCCTATCCCGAAATCGCGCTGCTCCAGCATATCCCGACGATGCTGCTGCTCGTCGCCGCCCCCGCGCTGCTCCGCCGCTGGCCGCTCTCGACCGCATCCGTCGCCTGCATCGTCGTCTTCATGGCGCTCCACACCCTCGGCGGTCGCTACGCCTACAGCAGCGTCCCTTACGACGCTTGGGCGCGCGCACTCACCGGCACCAGCCTCTCCGACGCCTTGGGCTGGACCCGCAACCATTACGACCGCCTCGTCCATTTTGCCTTTGGCGCATTGTCGGTGATTCCGATCGCCGAAATCGCGCGGCACTGGGGCGGGCTCGGCAATCGCGGCACGGCATTAACCGTGCTTGCTTGGGTCTTGGCCATTTCCTGCCTCTATGAAATCTTCGAATGGCTGCTGACCATCGTCGCGGCGGGCGAAACCGCCGATCGCTACAACGGCCAGCAAGGCGACATCTGGGACGCGCAAAAGGATATGGCGCTGGCGACGCTCGGCGCGATATTGGTGCTGGCGATACCGCGGAGGAGAATAGACGATGCGTAAGATCATGATCCTCGCAGCGACGGCCGCACTCGCGGCGTGCAAACCGGCGGCCCAGCCGGCGCCCACCGAAACGGACGTCGCTGCGCCCCCGGTTCCGGAAGCCAAGGCCGACGGGCCGAACGCCGCGACGACCGCGGTCAGCCTCGATGGCGAAGGGCTGCGCTTTGTCGACAAGAGCAGCGGCAAGGCCAGCCTGCTCGCCTTTGGCGCCGCGCGCGCGCAGGCCGAAACCGCGCTGGCGAATGTCGCGGGACAGGCCGACGACCGCAGCACCAACGACGAATGCGGCGCCGGGCCGCTGCAATTCACTCGCTACGACGCGATGACGCTCAATTTTCAGGACGGCAAATTCGTCGGCTGGTTCCTGGGCAACGAACCCGGCGCGGTCGCCTATTCGACCGCCAGCGGCATCGCGATCGGCACGACGCGCGCCAAGGCGGGCGAGTCGGTGTCGATCGTCGCCGTGGACGACAGCACGCTGGGCGAAGAATTCAGCATCGGCACCGGCGGCAATGTCGTCGGCGGCATGTTCGCCGCGCCGGGCGACACGGCCAAGATCGACGCGCTGTTCGCGGGGGTAAACTGCTTTTTTCGGTGATGTATACGGCGGGCATGGCTCTCGCCTCCCTGCAAGGGAGGGGAATGACCGGAATCGATCAGAAGCTGACGTCGATCCTCCCTGTCGCGCAGCGATGGGGAGGTG
>JAFAGN010000177.1 GCA_023422695.1 Pseudomonadota bacterium | reverse complement strand
GACTCACACATTGACTCGCGCCCCCCAATCCATCATAATAGTTTCAATTGAAACTAGATAGGACAATGATCATGGCCGACCTCTTCGACAATCCGCTGGGCCTCGACGGCTTTGAATTCGTCGAATTTTCGGCACCGGAGAAAGGCGTCCTCGAACCTGTTTTCCAGGCGATGGGCTTCACCCAGATCGCGCATCACCGCTCGAAGGATGTCCAGCTGTGGCGTCAGGGCGGCATCAACCTGATCGCCAATTACGAACCCAAATCACCCGCCGCCTATTTCGCCGCCGAACATGGTCCGTCGGCGTGCGGCATGGGCTGGCGCGTCCGCGATGCGGCCAAGGCCTATGCCGAGGCGATCGAACGCGGCGCCGAGCCGGTCGAAACGACGCCGGGGCCGATGGAACTGCGCCTGCCCGCGATCCGCGGCATCGGCGGTTCGATCATCTACCTCATCGACCGTTACGGCGACGACCTCAGCATCTACGACATTGATTTCATCTATGAGGACGGCGTCGATCGCCACCCGGTCGGCGCCGGGATGCAGCTGATCGATCACCTGACGCACAATGTCTATGGTGGCCGCATGGCGCATTGGGCGGCGTTCTATGAACGCATCGCGGGCTTCCGCGAGATCCGCTATTTCGACATCAAGGGCGAATATACCGGGCTGACGTCAAAGGCGATGACCGCCCCCGACGGCAAGATCCGCATCCCGCTCAACGAAGAAGGCGCGGGCGGCAAGGGGCAGATCGAGGAATATCTGCGCGCCTACAATGGCGAGGGCATCCAGCATATCGCGTTCAGCTGCGACGATCTCTACGCGGCGTGGGACAAGCTGAAAGCGCTTGGCAACCCGTTCGCGCCGTCGCCGCCTGCGACCTATTACGAGATGCTCGACGATCGCCTGCCGGGCCATGGCGAGCCGGTCGAGGCGCTGCAATCGCGCGGCATCCTGCTCGACGGTTCGACCGAAGACGGCGACCCGCGCCTGCTGCTCCAGATTTTCGGCCAGACGGTGATCGGCCCGGTGTTCTTCGAATTCATCCAGCGCAAGAAGGATGAAGGTTTCGGCGAGGGCAATTTCACCGCGCTGTTCAAATCGATG
This sequence comes from Pseudomonadota bacterium, assembly GCA_023422695.1. GTDB lineage: Bacteria > Pseudomonadota > Alphaproteobacteria > Sphingomonadales > Sphingomonadaceae > Sphingopyxis. The sequence continues at coordinate 2,979 of JAFAGN010000177.1, read as the reverse complement.
GAGATGGACCAGATCCGCCGCGGCGCGCTTGAAATCAAAGAACCTGCTTGATTCCTCTTCCGTTCGTGCTGAGCCTGTCGAAGCACCGTCCTTCTTCTTGCGGCATCAAAAGAAAGAACGGCCCTTCGACAAGCTCAGGGCGAACGGGGCAGGGCAGAATTGGCACGAACGGAGTTGGGTAAAATGACCAGCCAATCCCCCATCAAACTCGGTGGCGTCCACCACGCCGCCTATCGCTGCAAGGACGCGAAACAGACGGTCGAGTGGTACGAGCGGATGCTCGGCATGACCTACACGACCGCCTTTGCCGAGGATCATGTCCCGTCGACGGGAGAATATGATCCGTATATGCATGTCTTTCTCGAGGCGGGGAACGGCAATATCCTCGCGTTTTTCGAGCTGCCGAACCAGCCGGTGATGGGCCGCGACGAGAACACTCCGGCGTGGGTGCAGCATCTGGCGTTCAAGGTCGGCAGCTATGAGGAGTTGGTCGCGGCGAAGGCGCATCTGGAAAGCGAAGGCGTCGACGTGCTCGGCCCGACGCACCACGGCATCTTCAAGTCGATCTATTTCTTCGATCCCAACGGCCACCGCGTCGAGCTGGCGTGCGACATCGGCACTGCCGAGCAATATGCCGAGTTGAAACGTGTCGCGCCTTTGATGCTCGAAGAATGGAGCCAGACGAAGAAAGCGCCGCGCCACGCCGACTGGCTGCACACCGCAGCGAACGAATAGGCCGACCGCGTTTATCCGTTCGTGTCGAGCGAAATCGAGACACGCCGACTGCATACGCCAAGCCAAGCGTATCTCGACTGCGCTCGATACGAACGGAGAATTATTGCGCCAGCCGGGGCTCGTTTACGCGGCCCTCAGAACGTCCGCGAAAAGCTGACCAAATCGGCATCAGGATCGCCGTCGCCGCAGATCAGCCCGCGCAGCATCTGTGCCGCCATCATCGAAAAGGTGATGCCGTTGCCGCCATAGCCCATCGCGGCATAGCAATTGGGCATCCGCGGAATCCGCCCGATCGTTGGGGTACCGGTCTCGCTGTCGCCAAAACTGCCCGCCCATGCGTGGACAGGGGTCGGGTCGATCATCGGCAGCAGCGCGCCCAGCTTGCGCGACAGGGTCGCGGTCTTGGCTTCGATCTTCGCGTCGCGTTCGTCCGCATCGCTGATCTCTTCATCCTCGCCGCCGCAGATCACTTCGCCTGCCGGAGTGGTACGGATATAGAGATAGGGATCGGCGGCTTCCCAGATCATCGCCGCGGTCGGCCAGATCGCGCGCGGCTGCGCCTTCGTCGCGATCGACCAGCTCGAAATGATTGTGTTCCCCTTGCGCGGGATGCCCTTCAACATCTCGTAGCCCGTCGCGACGACCAACGTGCGGGCGCGAATTTCGCGGCCATCGGTGCTGTGCAGCGTCACGCCGCTTTCGCCGGGGGCAATCTCGCCAATATCGACCGGACTATAAATGCGCGCCCCGCGCCCGATCGCGATGTTCAGATACCCCGCCGCCATCCGCCGCGGATCGGCCGAATAATTGCCGAACCCGGCGATCGCATGACGCCCCTTGATGCCATAGCGATCAAGTACCGCTGCGGGCTTCAGCAGCTCGATCTCGAACCCCGCGCGCCGCCGGGCCTCGGCCTCGCGCGCCAGACCCTCGGCATCCAAAACACTGCCGTGCAGATAGATCGACCCGCGCGTCGCGGCATCGACCTTCAGCCCCAGCCGTTCGGTCCGTTCGCGCAGCGCATCGACCGACTGGCGCGACCGGCGCCACAGCCGTTCAGCGCGGTCGCGCCCGATCTGATCGGACAGCAGCGACAGCGGGGTGTCGATCTCATATTGCAGCATCGCGGTCGATGCCGCGGTCGATCCGTCCAGCGGCCTGCGGCGATCGACGACGACCACCTGCAAACCCGCTTCCGACAGTGTCTCGGCGATGAGCGCCCCCGAAATCCCTGCTCCGATGATCACGATATCGCAGCTGACGTTGCGGGTCAGCTTTTGGGTGGGAACGCTCGGACGACGGCGCGCCGACCAGATCGACTGGCCGGTGCGCAGATCGCGATGATGCGTGGCGGATCCCGCATTCGCACGCGAGGAAATCTTGGTCATGGGAAGCTCCGTGCCGCGGCCTCAGCGACACGCTCCTAATTCGCAGGAGAGCCGCCGGTTGCACGGAGCGCTGCTATTTCCGGTCCAGCCCGATGCTCTCCAGCGTCGCGCCGCTGCATTTGTCGGCGGGCTTCGCTTCGCCGTCGCCCGACAGCGCCCCGATGACCAGGAAGCCTGCAACCACCGCGACGATGAAGGCGCCGGTCACCCACACCAGATATTTGTCGATGAACGCCTTGATCGGCGCCCCGAACAGCTTGAACAAAATGCCGACCAGCATGAACGAAAAGGCGCGGCTCGCCAGACTGGCCCACAGGAAGGTCCAGAAGTTCATGTGGATGAACCCGGCGGTGATCGTCAGCAGTTTGAACGGGATCGGGGTCGCACCCTTGATCAAGATGATCTCGGCGCCATAGTCGCGCAGGTAGCAGGCGGCGGGCGGAAATGCCTCGGTCAGCCCGAGCACCCCGAGCAGCCACAGTCCGACGCTTTCGTAAAGGAAAAAGCCGATCCCATAGCCGAACACGCCCCCCGCGACCGACGCGAGGGTGCAGATCAGCGCGTAGCGCACCGCCTTTTGCGGATTGGCGAGGCACATCAGCCCCAGCATCGGGTGCGGCGGGATCGGGAAAAAGCTCGCTTCGACGAACGAGACCAGCGCCAGCCAGAACTCGGCATGCGGGTGCGCCGATTTCTCCATGGTCCAGTTGTAGAGATTCTGGATCATGGACTTGTTGCGGGGGGTGGCGGTCATGCTGGTCCTTTACCGAGGGCCGTCATATCGACCACGAGCCTCTCTTAGCCGTTCGTGTCGAGCGAAGTCGAGACACGGGAAGCACCTGCTTCTCAAGCGTGT
>JAFAGN010000165.1 GCA_023422695.1 Pseudomonadota bacterium | reverse complement strand
CGCCAGCAGGTCGAGCGCGCCGTCGCTGCCGATCACGCGCAGCGGCCAGCCGCGGCGCAGCGCGTCGATCGCGCGCGCCGCCTGACGGGCGCCGCGATCTGTCGCGCCGTCGCTCAAAAGGCGAATTCCGTCACCAGCGGGATATGGTCCGACGGCCGTTCCCAGCTGCGCGCGGGCTGGACGATGCGGTGCGCCATCGCCTTGTCGAGCAGGTCAGGGGTCACCCACATATGGTCGAGACGGCGGCCGCGGTTCGATGCCTCCCAATCCTTGGCGCGATAACTCCACCAGGTGAACAGCGGCGTCGGCGCCGCGATGAAATGACGGCCGAGATCGACCCAGTTCGATGCCGCCTGCAAGCGCGCGAGGGTTTCGACCTCGATCGGGGTGTGGCTGACGACGTCGAGCAGCGCCTTGTGATTCCACACATCGCTTTCGAGCGGCGCGACATTGAAATCGCCGGTCAGCACGGTCGGCGTGCCGTTCAGCGCCCCCGACCATTCGGTCATGCGGCCAAAGAAATCGAGCTTCTGGCCGAATTTGGGATTGAGCTCGCGGTCGGGAATGTCGCCGCCGGCGGGGATATAGACATTGTCGAGCCGCACCCCTGACGGCAAAGTCACGCCGACGTGGCGCGCCTCGCCATTCGCCTGCCAATCATATTTGCGGACGTCGGCCAGCGGCACCTTGCTGACGATCGCGACGCCATGGTGCATCCGCTGGCCGTGGGTAACGATGTGGGTGTAGCCGAGCGACTTGAACATATCCTGCGGGAAGGTGCCGCATTCGACCTTGGTTTCCTGCAGGCACAATATGTCGGGCGCCTCTTCGCGCAGGAATTTCTCGACGATGCCGATGCGGGCGCGGACGCTGTTGATATTCCACGAAGCGATGCTGGTGCGAGTCATGCGGTGGCTCTATCGGCGCCGCGCGTGCGGCGCAACGAGGATGCTTGGGGAGCGCCAGCGCTAGGAATCATAAACCCCCGTCCCAGGGGCGGTGGAACGGGGGTTCAAGGTCAGCGTTCGTCACGCTCTTGAAAGAAGACACCGGGCAATCCGGGTGGGGCAACAGGGGGAAACCCAAATCCGGGGCCGTGTTGGCGTCTTCGAGAGTTGGAATAGCCCGCTTTCCCTGTCGCCAAGCTGAACAGAAATTGGCCGCAAAGCGCCGATTTTGCAGTTCGTCGATGCTGGGCGACGGTTCGGCGGAAAAACGCCGGGGAATTTTGCAGGAAAACGCCCCGGCTCGAATTTTGCGTTCAGCTTCGACTACCGGCCGCGCTTGTTCGGGCGCGGATCGGTCCAGCGGAACGCCGAATCGGCGACCGCGACATTGAATTTCTGGTTGCTGAGGTCGATGCGCGTCCGGTTGTTCTGCGAATCGAGCGCGACCCAGCCGCGCAAGCGCAAGCCCGCGGGGGCCGCCCCGTCGCGCACGAACACCATCGTGATCGTGCCATATTCGGGGCGCTTGGGGTCTTTCACCTCGACGCTCAGCACATCGTTGCTGCCGGTCGGAATGACCTTGGCATATTTGGTCAGATCGCGGTCGGGGTCGAGCAGCGCACCCAGCGGCGAATTCTTCACCGGCCAGCGTTGCACCTGCCGTACCTGATAATCGATCATCGTCAGCGAGCTGCCGTCGCCGACGATCAGCAGCGGGACATCCTTCTGATACTGGAACCGGATCTTGCCGGGGCGTTTCAACGTCAGCTTGCCCGATAGGCGCTGGCCGTTGCGGTCGGTCTGGACAAAATCGGCGGTCATCGAGCTGGTCGATTTCAGGTGCGACTGCACCGAGGTCAGCGTCGACGACGATTGCGCGGTGGCGGGAACGCCGATTGCCAGCCCCGCGACCGCCAATGGGGTCAGCACCAAGGCAGCGAGACGGGTGAGGGGATTCTTCAGGGTCATTGGACTCTCATTCTGCATTTCGTTGGTCCGGCTTATGGTAGGCGCGCATTGAACCCGCCGTGAACCTGCTCGTCAGACGCCATTCAAAGCGCGGCCGCGCCAAAGGTTCCCTACCGCTGCTGCCCATATTGATCGGTCAGCACGTCGCGGCGGCCGACATGGTTGGGCGGGCTGACCAGCCCTTCCTCTTCCATTCGTTCGATCATCCGCGCCGCGCTGTTGTACCCGATGCGCAGCTGGCGTTGCAGCCAGCTGGTCGACGCCTTCTGGCTTTCGACGACGATCTGGCAGGCTTTCGCATACATGCGGTCCTCGGCGCTGTCGCCGCCCGCGGGGGCGCCCTCCATCGCGAAGCCGCCGTCCTCGGGATCCTCGGTGACGCTTTCGATATAGTCGGGGCGCCCCTGGCCCTTCCAGTGATCGGCGACCGCGCGGACCTCGTCGTCGGACACGAACGGGCCGTGGATACGCGTGATCTGCTTGCCGCCCGGGACATAGAGCATGTCACCCTTGCCCAGCAGCTGTTCGGCGCCGGCTTCGCCCAAAATTGTCCGGCTGTCGATTTTTGAGGTGACGTTGAAGCTGATGCGGGTCGGTAAGTTCGCCTTGATGACGCCGGTGATGACGTCGACCGATGGGCGCTGGGTCGCGAGGATCAGGTGGATGCCCGCCGCGCGCGCCTTTTGGGCGAGCCGCTGGATCAGGAATTCGACCTCCTTGCCCGCGGTCATCATCAGATCGGCAAGCTCGTCGACGACCACCACGATCTGCGGCAGCGGCGCATAATCGAGCGTCTCTTCTTCATAGACCGGCTGGCCGGTGTCAGGATCATAGCCGGTCTGGACGCGCCGCCCGAGCGACTTGCCCTTGGCGAGCGCGCCGCGCACCTTGTCGTTGTAGGAGGCGAGGTTGCGCACCGACAACGACGACATCATCCGGTAACGGTCCTCCATCTGCTCAACCGCCCATTTCAGCGCCCGGATCGCCTTTTTGGGTTCGGTCACCACGGGGGCGAGCAGGTGCGGGATGTCGTCATAGACGCTGAGTTCCAGCATCTTGGGATCGATCATGATCATCTTCACCTGGTCGGGACCGAGCCGATAGAGCAAAGACAGGATCATCGCGTTGAGCCCGACCGACTTACCCGACCCCGTGGTCCCCGCGATCAGCAGGTGGGGCATCGGCGCCAGGTCGGCGATGACCGCGTCGCCGCTGATATTCTTGCCCAGGATGATCGGCAGCGCGCCAGTCTGGTCCTGAAACAGCGCGCTGCCGATGATCTCGTGCAGCACCACCGATTCGCGGTGCGCATTGGGGAGCTCGATGCCGATCACGGTGCGGCCCGGAATGGGTGCGATGCGTGCCGACAGCGCCGACATGTTGCGCGCGATGTCGTCGGCGAGGTTCGACACGCGGCTGGCCTTGGTCCCGGGCGCGGGTTCGAGTTCGTACATGGTGACGACCGGGCCGGGGCGGACCGCGGTGACCACACCCTTGACCTGAAAATCCTCGAGCACAGATTCGAGCAGGCGGGCGTTACGCTCCAGTCCGGCCTTGTCGATCTGCCCCGTCGGCCCCGGCGGCGGCGGCGCGAGCAGGTCGATCGACGGCAACTGATAATTGGTGAACAGCTCGGTCTGCGGCTTGGGCCGCGGCTTCGAGGGCGCGGTGCGCTGCGCCGGATCGGCGATTTCGGGCGGCGCGCGGTAGCTCGGCTCGGCGACCGCGCGCGGACGCACGACGCGCTCGATCATCGTCGGTGCCTTGACGCCATCGTCGGCGGTGCGCACCGGCTCGGCGATGCGGCTGCGCTCGGCAGCGGGCAGGCGGAAGCGCGATGCCCATCCCTTTTCCAGCCGCAAGGCGCGCCATGCCAGCCACAGCCCGGTGATGACGAGGAACAAAATGGCGGCGATGCGGATCAGCGCGGCGGCGGGTTCGCCCGCCGCGGCAAACAGCGGCGTGATCGCGCCGCCGATCAGCAGCGCGATGATACCGCCCCAGCCCGCGGGCATCGGGGCGCCGGTCGCGGGCGACCACAGCTCGGCGCCCAAGCCGACCAGCAGGATGCCGACGAAGCTATAAGCCAGCTGGCGCGGCCAGTAAGGCTGCGGCTCGCCCAGCCACAACCGCCACGCGAGCAGGCCGAGCAGCGGCAGCAACAGCGCCGTGCCGACCCCGCCGATCGACAGCCCCAGATCGGCGAACCATGCGCCCGGGCTGCCCATCCAGTTGGCGGCGGTGCCGTCGGCCGCGGTGTTGAGCGCCGCATCGGTGCTGTCATAGGTGGCGAGTGCGAGCGCCAGGAACAGCGTGAACAGCCCAAGCGCCGCCGCCGCGGCGATCACCAGCGATCGCGCGATGCTTTGGCGGAAAACGGTGCGCCAATCGGCTTTAACCGGTGCGCCCTTACGGCTGGCCATGCTGAAATCGGTCCCCATCAATGTACCAAGGCGATATGCACATGCGCCGGACTCGCCGTCAAGCACGAGGCATTTTAGTGGTTCGCGCGAAGCCGCGAAGCCGCGAAGATCGTTGCCCGGGCGGCCAAGCTTATTTCACATCACCCCGCCGCCCGATTTAACGGCCCGATGGCAAAGCCGCTTCGCGGTGGCCACGGCATCTTCGCGTCTTTGCGGCTTCGCGCGAACCAAATACAGCCCCGCCCGCTTTTCATCGGCGCTGTTGCGGTATAGGGCAGCGTCATGAGCGAAACGCTGCGCAGCGATGTCCTGATCTCGGGGGGCGGCCTGGTCGGCCAAGCGCTCGCCCTCGCCCTGTCGCACCACGGCCTGTCGGTCCAGATCGTCGATCCCGCCGACCCGGTGGCGACGATCGCACCGGGGTTCGACGGGCGTGCGTCGGCTATCGCCAGCGCCACTTGGCAGATGTTCGAGGTGCTGGGGATTGCGGAGCGCCTTGCGGGACACGGCTGCCCGATCCGCGCGATCAAGGTGGGTGACGGCGCTCCCGACAGCGGTCGCGGCGGCGAGCTGGATTTCGTCACCGCCGACAGCGATCCGCCGCTGGGCACGATGATCGAGAACCGCCAGCTGCGTCTGGCACTCGCAGCGGCGCTCGCCGATGCGCCGCTGGTGCGATTGCATATGCCCGCCGCGGTCACAGCGCGCGACATCGACACGCACGGCGTGCGGTTGACGCTCGCCGACGGCACCATCCTTGCCGCGCCATTGCTGATCGTCGCCGAGGGCCGCCGATCGCCGACCCGCGATGCGGCAGGGTTCAGCATCGCAAACTGGTCGTACCATCATCACGCCATGATCGGCGCGGTGGCGCACGAACGCCCGCATGGCCATGTGGCGCACGAAATCTTCTATCCCTCCGGCCCGTTCGCGTTGCTGCCGCTGGTCGACGATGACGAAGGACGGCATCGCTCGGCGTTCGTGTGGACCGTGTCGGAACAGGATGGCCCGGGCTTTGCGAAGCTCGGCGACCGCGGCTTTGTCGCCGAACTCGAAAAGCGCGCGGGCGGCGTGCTCGGCGCGATGCAGCTGGTGGCGCCGCGGATGACCTATCCGCTCGGCTTCCACCACAGCGCGTCGATCGTGGCGGCGCGCATCGCGCTGGTCGGCGACGCCGCGCACGGCATCCACCCCATCGCCGGGCAGGGGCTCAACCTTGGCCTCCGCGATGTCGCCGCGCTCACCGAAGTGCTGGTCGAGGGGGCGCGGCTCGGCCTCGACCTCGGCGATGCGGCGTTGCTCGCGCGCTATCAGCGCTGGCGCGGGCTCGACAATATGATGGTCAGCCTTGCCACCGACGGGCTGACCCGCCTGTTCGGTATCCCCGGCCGCACCGCGGCGGCGGTGCGCCGCACCGGCCTCGGCGCGGTGCAGCGGCTGCCGATGCTCAAGCGCTTTTTCATGGACGAGGCACGCGGCGAGGCGGGCGATCTGCCGAGGTTGCTGGCGGGGGCCGAGGTCTAAAGTCTGTCCTGCTCAGGCAGAATTATATCGCCGTAGCCCTGAGCCTGTCGAAGGGCGCCTAGCGCCGATAAGCGCCCTTCGACAGGCTCAGGGCTACGGTTCCGTTTGAACAGGACGGACTCTCAACGGTTTTGTTCATCCGCGATACGTATTTCTACCTATCCCTCCATCAGCCCGCCGCTCACCCTATTTCCCTATCCCGGCCCCTGCGGCACCCCGCCGCGGCACGATGGGGACGGACCATGTCGGCAAAAAGCGATGCACTCGAAACGGCGGTGACGGACTATATCCAGGCGCGAACCGCGCTCGACGCGGCGCCCGGCGCGCGGGCGCGGATGCGTGCCGACCGGGCGTTCGCGCGGCTGGCAGCCTTGGCGGCGCCGCGCATCCGCTACTTCACCCGCAGCTATGGGCTCAGCGACGTCGCCGAGGATGCGGCGCAGGTGTGCGCCATCGCACTCCACCGCGCCGCCGAACATTATGATCCGGCACGCGCGCGCTTCACCACCTATGTGAACTGGCAGCTGCGCGCCGAACTGCAGGCGCTGCGGCTGCGCCTCCACGGCGACCAGCGTTCGGCGGGGCGGCGGCATGTCACCGCGACCTTGTCGCTCGATGCCTTGCAGGCCGATGGCGCCGACGACTGGCTGATCGATGCCGCCGCCGAAGCGGCAACCGAGCAACGCGCCGCCGACGGTCTGGCCGCGCTGACCGCCGATCGACTGGTTGCCGATTGGGCGACGCGGCGCCGCGCGACCTTATTGCGGACGGCGCGGACGAAGGATGCGCAGATCGCGGCGCGCGTCGCCGCCGAAAAGGCGCTCGTCCGTCATCAGCTGACGGTGAGCGAGGCCAGCGAGCGGTTGTCCGAAAGCGACCGCCATATTGTGCGCCGCGCGCTGGCCGACATCACCCGCCATGCGGCGCTCCGAAAGCTGAATTAAGTGCCGCTTATTGCAGCGTGGCGCGGCCGTCGTCACTGTCGTAGCGCCCGAAAAACTGCATCAGCTGGACCACCAGCTCGGCGCGCGCATCGATCGGCGTCGCTTCCAGCAGCGCCTGTTTGGCGGCGGCGTCGAACGGCGCGACCTGCGCGATGCCGTTGACCAGCGTCGCGTCGTCGAGTTGTCCGACCGAATCCCAGTCGACGACATAGCCCTGCCGCGCTGCAAAGCGCTTCGCCTCGCGCTCTAGGCTGGCGCGCTCGACGCTCGACAGCACCGCATCGTCCTCGGTTTCGGCCTCGATCTCGGCCTCGACCTGCCTGAACGGGGTGGTGACGTCGAGTTCGCGCCGGACGCGAAAGCGCGCCACGCCCTCCAGCACCAGGTTAAAGCGCCCCTCGTCGAGCGCCTCGACATCGACGATCCGCCCCACGCAGCCCACGTCATACAGCGCAGGCGGCTCGCGGCTCTCGTCGCCCGGCAGCATCCGCGGCTGGATCATCCCGATCTGGCGATCGCGCGCCAGCACTTCCTGCACCATCGCCGAATAGCGCGGTTCGAAAATATGCAGCGGCAGGTGCAGCCCGGGAAATAGCACCGCGCCAGGCAGCGGAAAAATCGCGATCCGCTGAATGGTCAGGGGCGCGGTGTCACCCATCAGCCGAACAAGATCAGCGATAGACGGCGGCGCTGCGCCGCGACCCACGGATCTTCCAGCCCGACTGCTTCGAACAGCGACAGCAATTTGGCGCGCGCCGCGTCCTCCTGCCATTCGCGATCGGCGGCGATGATGTGGAGCAGATTGTCGGCGGCGGCGTCGCGCTGCCCCGCGCCGATCTGTGCGCTCGCAAGGTCGAAGCGTGCCTGATGATCGTCGGGATTGGCCGCGACCGCGGCTTCAAACGCGGCCAGTTCGCCTGCATCGGGGGCGTCGGCGGCCAGCGCCAGCGCGCTCTTGGCCTGCGCGATCGCCGGATCGTCGGCGATCTCGGCGGGCAGCATGTCGAGCACGCCCTGCGCGCTGGTTAGGTCGCCTGCGAGGACAAAGGCGCGGATCAATCCGCCATGCGCCGCGGCATTGTCGGGCGCCATTTCGAGGATCTGCCCGAAGATGCTCGCGGCGCGTGTCCCGTCGCCTTCAGCCAGCACCGTCTCGCCCATCTCGATCAGCGGCGCGATCTCGACCGCGCGCGCACTCGCTTCGCTTTCGATCGGCAACTGCGCGAGCAGCTGGTCGAGCATCGATTTCAACTGGCTCTCGGTGCGCGCATTGGTCAGATTGGCGACCGGCTGGCCCTGGAAAATCGCATAGACGGTCGGGATCGACTGCACCTGGAACTGCCCGGCGATAAAGCGATTCGCATCGACGTCGATCTTCGCCAGCAGCACGCCCTTGTCGGCGTAATCGGCTGCGACCTTTTCCAGGATCGGGGTCAGCTGCTTGCACGGCCCGCACCATTCGGCCCAGAAATCGAGGATCACCAGGCTGGTCATCGACGGCTCGACGACGTCGCGGCGGAACGCTTCGACCGCTTCCTTTTCTTGCGGGTTCAGACCCAATGTCGCCACGAAACCATGCTCCTGTTTCTCGTTCCCGGTGGCGCGTGCGCCGACCGCAAAGACTCTCGTCCTGCTTATGTGGGAATTGCGGGCGATATGCCAACCCTTCGGCAAAAAACGCAAACAGGGCTTGCCGAGTCAAAAAGCCGGTGCTAATCGCCCGCCTCACCCGCTGGAACCGACCGGTTTCCAGCCGCCAGAGCGGGCGTAGCTCAGGGGTAGAGCACAACCTTGCCAAGGTTGGGGTCGAGGGTTCGAATCCCTTCGCCCGCTCCAGTTTTCCTAGTAATTCCAGTCACTTACGCCAAAAGGCGGCGTAATATGCCGCGTTACGTCGAGCCGCATTTCGTCTCGCGTAATAAGGACGTAATATGATGACGGCGAGCCGACGGGTGTGTCTAGGAAAGGATTGGCGCTTAGCGTGCTGCAACTACCGGATCGGGGCCCAAGCGCGCAGTAGAATGAGTCGGTCCCTCCGATCGGCTGGGTTGCGTCAAAATTGCTGGAGTGGAACGCCAACGGCGTGACCCCTTCGGAAACGGCTGCCCGGCCGAGGCGGAAGAGGACGTTGTCATGTTCTCCGGCAGCGATTTCCACCCACTCCAGCCAAGCGGTTGCGGAGCAGATAGATGTTCAAATCGGTATAGATACGCCGAACCGGGCGGAATATCTAACGCACGGGGAAATCGGACAGGTCTAGCGCGCGTCTGCGATGATCGACTCGCTTCCACCGACGATGTCGGCGGAAGCGTGAAGATGCCCGCGGTTTACGACTCTGCTCGTCCCGGCTCGTTGGGCGCTTCCGGTGACGAGCACCTCATCCGTTCCGGGCTGGACCTGGATCCAGATTTTTAGAATTCTGATCCCTTACGATGTGAATCGCCGGGCAATGTGGCAACCTGTTCACGAAGTCGTCGAGAATCGGCGCCCGGGCGCCAGCGAGCAGCATGGTCGCCCGCCGGTTCAACAGAACCGCAGCCTTGCGTGCCGCGCGTCTTGTCGTGCTGATCATTAGGGGGTGCTCGCAGATAGGCTGTCGTCGTACTGCAAATGATCTTCCCGCAGGTCGGCTTCCCGGCTGCCATAGCGGGCATAGAGGGTCGGAAGTACGAAGAGCGTGAGCAGGGTCGCCGAGATCAGTCCCCCAATCACCACCGTCGCGAGCGGCTTCTGCACTTCGGCGCCCGCGCCGGTCGCGAGCGCCATCGGCACGAACCCGAGGCTGGCGACGAGCGCGGTCATCACGACGGGGCGAAGGCGCATGAGCGCGCCTTGCCTTGCGGCTTCGGCCCGCGCCATGCCCGAGCGCATCAGTTCCTGGATCGACGACACCATCACGAGGCCGTTGAGCACCGCGATACCCGAGAGCGCGATGAACCCGACTGCTGCCGAGATGGAGAAGTCCATCCCGCGCAGGAACAGTGCTAGCACGCCGCCGATCAGTGCCAGCGGAACCCCGGTGAACACGATCGCCGCATCGCGCGACGATCGAAGCGCGCCATAGAGCAGCAGCAGGATCAGGATGAAGCAGGCCGGGACGACGAGCTGAAGCCGGTCGCGTGCGGAGGCGAGATTCTCGAACTGGCCGCCCCATTCAAGGTAGCTGCCGGCGGGGAGGCGAACATCCTTAGCGATGCCGGCCTTGGCGTCGGCCACGACGTCGGAGATCGCGCGGCCGCGGACGTTGGCCTGGACGACGACGCGCCTCTTCCCGTTTTCGCGGCTGATCTGGTTCGGTCCCTCGACGATACGGATACGCGCGCCGGATGGGGTGGAGCGTTACCGGACAGCCCGGCCGGAGCATCCAGACGGCGACCCTCGAACCGTTTCCGCTGCGCTCGATCGCCGCCTGGCCGTCGTGGATCCGGCGCAACCTGTTTAGGGGAGGGCGCCAATCGATCCTGACGGTCTTAATCCTCGCCCTCGCCGCGCTGGCTGCCGGCAAGGGCCTGTCCTGGCTGTTGATCGACGCGACCTATTCCGGGGGCGCGGCCGAGTGCCGCTTGGCCAGCGGCGCTTGCTGGCCTTTCCTCCGCGAAAATGCGCGGCTCATATTGTTCGGAACCTATCCCGAAGCCGAGCAGTGGCGCTCTGCGGCGGCGGCGGCCATACTGCTTTCCTGCCTCGCGCTCTCCTTCGTCCCGCGATTCTGGAGCAGCCGCCTCGGTCTTGCCTGGCTCGGCGCGATCGCGATCGCCATGCTCCTGCTGCGCGGTGGGGTCGCGGGCCTCGCTTATGTGCCGATGGAGAAGTGGAGCGGCCTGCCGGTCACATTGCTGCTCGCGAGCATCGCAGTGGTCGGCGCTTTCCCTCTCGCCATCCTTCTCGCATTCGGCCGCAGGTCGGCGCGGCGCGGCATTCGCTGGCCGAGCGTCGCCTTCATCGAGCTGGTTCGCGGAACGCCGCTGATCGGAGTGCTCTTCCTCGCTGCGGTCCTGTTCCCGCTGTTCGTGCCCTCCTATCTCTCGATCGACAGCCTGCCGCGCGTCCAGCTCGCGCTCATATTCTTCACTGCCGCCTATATGGCCGAGGTCATCCGGGGCGGCCTGCTGGCGGTTCCCGTCGGGCAAGCCGAGGCCGCGCATGCTCTTGGCCTCACCAAATGGCAGGCGCGGCGCCATATCCTGTTGCCGCAGGCGCTGAAAGTCAGCGTGCCGGGGCTGGTCAACACTTCGATCAGCGAGGTCAAGAACACGACGCTCGTCCTCATCGTCGGCGTCTTCGATTTGTTGCAGACGACCCGCCTCTCCTACGTCGAGGCGCAATGGCGACCCTATTTCGCCGAAGCCTATCTTTTTACCGGGACAATCTTTTTCCTCCTCTGTTTCTCCCTGTCCCGGCTCAGCATGAAGATCGAACGGAAACTAAACTATGCAGGATAATCACGACAGAAAATGGCCCGGGGAGCCGGCAAGCCCGAAAGGGCGCGCCTGGCAGGATCCGACGCGTGCCGTGCACGGCGGTCCCCGTCCGTGCGATCAGCGGGGCCTCATCAATCCGCCCGTCGACCGGGCCTCCACCATTATCTACGACAGCGTCGAGGCCTATAGGCTCCGGGTAGTTTGGCGAGCTCGGCGGGCGTGATGACCGGCTCTTTCCGATCCTTCCGTTCCGAATAGCGATCGACGAGCTGGTCGGCATGGACGCGCGTGAGCACGGTGAAGCGCACCAGTTCCTCGGCGACATCGACGATGCGGTCATAATAGCTCGACGGGATCATGCGCCCTGATTCGTCGAATTCCTGATAGGCTTTGGCGACGCTCGACTGGTTGGGAATGGTGATCATCCGCATCCACCGACCGAGAATGCGAAGCGTGTTGACGCTGTTGAACGATTGCGATCCCGCCGACACCTGCATCACGGCGAGCGTGCGGCCCTGCGTTGGACGCATTCCCTTATAGGCGAGTGGAAGATGGTCGACTTGCGCCTTCATGATGCCGGTAATCTGGCCATGGCGTTCGGGGCTGCACCAGACCTGACCCTCGGACCAGATGGAATGCTGGCGCAGCTCTTCGACCGCCGGGTGATCGTCGTCTGCAATCTGATCGGGCAGCGGCAGATCGGACGGGTCGAAGATGCGCGTCTCGCAGCCGAAGAGCTGGAGCAGGCGCGCGGTCTCCTCGACGACCAGCCGCGAATATGAGCGCTCGCGCAAGCTCCCGTAGAGAAGCAGGATGCGCGGAGCGGGATCGAGCGGCCCGAGGCCGATCGCGGGTTGTGCGCGGAGATATTCGGCGCTGAGGGCCGGCAGATGGTCGGGATCAGTAAGCGTGCGCAGGCGGTTATGGGTCTGTTCTGTCATGATACTCAGACTTATGAAGGAACGGTCGCGGGGAACCAGCGGCGGCCGAGGCGGAAAGCAACGCCGACGAGGAGAATGAGGACGGGCACTTCGACGAGCGGGCCGATGACTGCTGCGAAGGCTACCGGCGAAGCGAGGCCGAAGGCGGCGATGGCGACAGCGATCGCGAGTTCGAAATTATTGCCCGCCGCGGTGAAGGCGACCGCGGTCGTGCGCGGATAGTCCGCCTCGATGAGCTTGCCCATCCAGAAGCTGATGAGGAACTGCACGACGAAATAGATGGTGAGCGGGATCGCAATCCGGATGACATCGCCGGGAATGGTGATGATCTCGCCACCCTTGAGGCTGAACATCGCGACGATCGTGAAGAGCAGCGCGACGAGCGTGATCGGCGCGATCTTCGGCAGGAAGCGCGTTTCATACCACTCGTCTCCCTTGGCGCGTGCGAGAAATCGCCGAGTGAGATATCCGGCCAGGAACGGGATCCCGAGATAGATGAGTACGGCCTCGGCGATCGTCCAGAAGCTGACGTCAATCACGCTGCCTTCGAGGCCGAACAGCGGCGGCAGCACGGTGAGAAAGAACCAGGCGTAGAGGCTGAAGAATAGGATCTGGAAGATCGAATTGAAGGCGACGAGCGCCGCGACATATTGATTGTCGCCCTTTGCGAGCTGGTTCCAGACGATCACCATCGCGATGCAGCGCGCGAGGCCGATCAGGATCAGGCCGGTCATATATTCGGGCTTGTCCGACAGGAAGGTGACCGCGAGTGCGAACATCAACACGGGACCGATGATCCAGTTCTGGATCAGCGAAATCGCGAGAACGCGCTTGTCCTCGAATACCCGCGGCAGCTCATCATAGCGCACGCGTGCGAGCGGCGGATACATCATCAAAATGAGGCCGATCGCAATTGGGACGTTCGTCGTGCCAACCGACAAGGCGTCGATCGCAGCAGGCAGCCCCTTGAAGACCGACCCCAGCAACACGCCGAGCCCCATGGCGAGGAATATCCAGAGCGTCAGATAGCGGTCGAGGAACGACAGGCGTTCGCGCTTTGCTGCGGCAGTCACGTCGATCTCCTAGGCTTGGATATGATTGCCGGCGGCATCGACGACCTGCTCGCCGTCTTCCTTGGCGAAGGCACCGAGCTGGCGGGCCGGAAGGATGTCGAGCACTACCTCGGAGGGGCGGCAGAGTTTCACGCCGAGCGGTGATACAACGAGCGGGCGGTTGATGAGGATCGGATGCGCCACCATCGCATCGACGAGCGCGGCGTCGCCAAGGCTTTCGTCGCCGAGCCCCAATTCGGCGTAGGGCGTTCCCTTCTCGCGAAGCAGGTCGCGCGGGCTGATGCCGGCGCGTTCGATCAGCTGCTCGAGTAGCGCGCGCGACGGCGGCGTCTTCAGATATTCGACGACATGCGGCTCGATCCCCGCATTGCGGATGAGCGCGAGCGTGTTGTGCGAGGTGCCGCATTCGGGGTTATGGTAGATGACGATGTCGGCGGTCATGCGTCCGCCTCCTGCCCGCCGGTGGCGCCTTCGGTGCGGCCGATTTCTTTCAGTTTCCGCACCATCGCCATCTCGTCGATGCTCTCGTGCGGCAGCGCGAGGAAGAGCGAAATGCGGTTCGATAGATAATGGAGCGCTTGTTCGAACGCTTCACGCTGGCCGGAGCCTTCCACCGCGGCGGGATCCTCGATCCCCCAATGCGCATTCATCGGCTTGCCCGGCCAGATCGGGCAGGTCTCGCCGGCGGCATTGTCGCAGACGGTGAAGATGAAATCGAAGACCGGGGCACCGGGGGCGGAAAACTCGTCCCAGCTCTTCGAGCGAAGGCCCTCGGTCTCGAAGCCGAGTTCGCCGAGAAGCGCGCGCACCTGCGGATGGACCTCACCCTTGGGGACGCTGCCGGCGCTAAAGGCGCGAAAGCGTCCCGCGCCATCGCGGTTCAGCAACGCCTCGGCGAGGATCGAGCGCGCGCTGTTGCCGGTGCACAGGAACAGCACGTCATAAATCTTGTCAGTCATGAAAATCTCCGTCGCCGCGGGTCGCGTCGATCAGCAGCAGGAAAGTTCGGCGAGAAGTGGTTCGCAAAGTTCGGCGCGGCCCTGGCAACAGTCCTTCGCAAGGAAGAGCATCAGACCGCGCAACGTGTCGATGTCGGCTCGCTGTATTTGCTGCCGCCCAAGCTTCTCGGACTTTACGAGACCGGCTTTGGCGAGCACGGCGAGATGCGTCGAGAAGGTGCTCTGCGTGAGACCCGATGCGTCAACAAGCTCCCCGGTCGACAGGCCTTCCGGCTCATGCCGGACGAGCAAACGGAAGGCCTCGAGACGCGTCGGATGAGCGAGGGCGGCGAGAGCGGGAAGCGCGGTGTCAACGTTCATGCATCGGAATTATCCGATGTGTTTCATTCTGTCAAATCACATCGGGAAAACCCGATTAGACGGGCGACTTTTTAGTCTCGGCGCAAGCATCGCGAAGAATTTCGATCCCGCCCTTGATCGCGATCAGCGCGGTCGCAAATCCAACAAGAAGGTCTGGCCAATTCGTGCCGAGCCACCAGACAAGGACACCCGCGATCAGGATGCCGCCGTTCGAGATGAAGTCGTTGTAGCTGAAGGTTGTCGCGGCTCTGAGGTTGACGTCCGGATCCTGAATGCGTTGCAAGAGCTTCAGGCAAGCATAGTTCACCACCGCAGCGACCGCCGACATGATCATCATCGTCGGACCGATCGGTTCGCTGCCTTCGAAATAGCGGCGTCCCACATCGAAGAGGACGCCGGCCGCGAAGACCAGCAGCATGACGCCCGATGCCGTAGCAGCACGGGCTTTCCATTTTAGGCCGTGGCTGAGCGCAACGAGGCTCAAGGCATAGACCGCGGCGTCGGACAGATTGTCGAGCCCATTGGCGATGAGCGCGCTCGAATCGCCGAGCCCACCCGTCACGAGGAAGGCGATCGCGATAGCCGCGTTCAGGACGAGAACGATCTGGAGCGTTCGCTTTTCGCGTTCGCTCCCGGATGCTTTTTCATTCATTGCAAGCTCCTCAATCCTCACCATCCCTAAAAGGAGGCGGAACCCGCTTGGGTTCCGCCTCAGTCAGCACTCCCGGTTGCCGCCGACAGGGGGGAATGGCGGCTGACCGGGAGGGGCTCAGCCTGCGGGACTGGGCGCGCCTCTCGGACGCGCCAACTCTTCCTCTTCGGCCTTCGCAGTCCGTCGATGGACCAGAAGGTAGAGCGCAGGCAGCACCAGGAGCGTCAGGATCGTCGACGAGATGATCCCGCCGATGACGACAGTCGCCAGCGGCCGCTGCACCTCGGACCCAGCCCCGACATTGAGCGCCATCGGTACGAACCCGAGCGACGCCACCAGCGCGGTCATCATCACCGGTCTGAGGCGGGTCAGAGCGCCTTCGCGGATCGCCTCGACGAGCGCTTTTCCGCGTTCGCGCAGATCCTTGATGAACGACAGCATCACAACGCCGTTGAGCACCGCGACCCCCGAGAGCGCGATGAACCCGACGCCGGCCGAGATCGAGAGCGGAATGTCGCGCAGCGCCAGCGCCGCAACCCCTCCCGTCAGCGCCAGAGGCACGCCCGAGAAGACGATCGCCGCATCGCGCACCGTACCGAACAGCATGAACAGCAGCCCGAAGATCAGCAGCAGCACGAGCGGCACGACGATCTGAAGCCGTTCGGTCGCGGACTGAAGCTGCTCGAACGTCCCGCCATATTCGATGTAATAGCCATCGGGCAGCACGACCTCAGCTTCGACCTTTTCCGTGAGCTCGTCGATGAACGAGCCCAGATCGCGCCCACGAACATTCGCCGTGATCACCGCGCGGCGCTTGCCATTTTCGCGGCTGATCTGGTTCGGCCCCGCCGCGAGCGATATCTCCGCCAGCTCCGAAAGCGGCACGAAGCCGCCGGCCGGAAGTGCGACGGGGAGATTGCCGAGCGACGCGAGATCGGTGCGAATGGCCTCGGGAAGCCGGACGATGACGTCGAAGCGGCGGTCGCCCTCGAAAAGCTCGCCCGCCTGACGGCCGCCGGTTGCGGTCGAAACCGCATCCTGCACCGTTTCCATGCTGACGCCGTAGCGCGCGAGCTTGTCGCGGTCGGGCGTGACCGAGAGCATCGGCAGGCCGGTGACCTGTTCGAGCTTCACGTCCTGCGCGCCCGCAATTCCGCTCGCGACTTCCTCGATCGCCTGCCCCGATTCGAGCAACTGATCGAGATCGTCGCCGAACAGCTTGATCGCCACGTCGGCGCGAACGCCGGCGATCAGCTCGTTCATGCGCATCTTCACCGGCTGGGTGAACTCATAATTGTTCCCCGGCACCTCGTTCACCGCCTTGTTGAGTTCGGCGACGAGCTGGTCGCGCGTCTTTCTCGGATTGGGCCATTCCTTCCGATCCTTGAGCATGATGAAGTTATCGGCGACCGACGGCGGCATCGGATCGGTCGCGACTTCGGGCGTGCCGATCTTCGCGAACACCCGCTCGACTTCGGGGAATTGCCTGATCCTCTTCTCCAGCGCCTCCTGCATGGCAATCGACTGGGTCAGGCTCGTTCCCGGAATGCGCATCGCGTGCATCGCGATGTCGCCTTCGTCGAGGTCCGGGATGAACTCGGACCCGAGACTGGTCGCCGCCACGCCGCTCAGCGCAACGAGCAGCAGGGCGCCCGAGAGCGCAGCCTTCGGCCAATTGAGGACGCGGTCGAGCATCGGGCGATAGCCCTTGCCGAGACCGCGCATCAGCCAATTTTCCTTCTCCTCGACCTTGCCGGTCACGAACAGCGCCACCGCGGCCGGAACCAGCGTGAGCGACAGCAGAAGTGCGGCCGTAAGCGCGAGGACGACGGTGATCGCCATCGGATGGAAGGTTTTGCCCTCGACGCCCTCAAGCGCGAAGATCGGCAGATAGACCGCGGTGATGATGATGATGCCGAAGATGCTCGGCTTGATCACCTCAGCACTCGCCGAAGCGACGAGACCGAAGCGTTCGTCGCGATCGAGCAGGCGTCCGAGCCTGTGCTGTGCCTCGCCGAGCCGGCGGAGGCAGTTCTCGACGATGATGACGGCCCCGTCGACAATGAGGCCGAAGTCGAGCGCCCCGAGGCTCATGAGGTTCGCCGATGTCCGCGTCTGGAGCATGCCCGTCAGCGTCATCAGCATCGCGACCGGAATGACCGCCGCCGTGATCAGCGCCGCCCGGAAATTGCCGAGCAGGAGGAACAGGATCACGATGACGAGGAGCGCGCCTTCGGCCAAGTTCTTCTGCACCGTCGAGATCGTCCGCTCGACGAGCGCGGTGCGATCGTAGAGCGGCTTGGCAACGACGCCCTTCGGCAACGCACGAGAGGCTTCGACGAGACGTTCGGCCGAGGCCTGCGCCACCACGCGCGGATTCTCGCCGATCAGCATCGAGACCGTGGCAAGGACGACTTCCTTGCCATTTTCCGTCGCGGCGCCTGTGCGGAGCCCCGAACCGATCGCGACATCGGCGACGTCGGCGATCCGGATCGGAACCCCGCCGCGAGTGGTGACGATGATCTGCGACAGGTCGCGCTCATTGTTGGCCTGACCCGGAACGCGGATCAGAATCTGCTCGCCGCTGCGCTCGACATAGCCGGCGCCGCGGTTGGCATTATTGGCCTCGAGAGCGGTGACGACATCGTTGAGCGAGAGATTGAGCGAGGCGAGCGAGGCCGGGTTCGGGGTCACATGATATTGGCGGGCATAGCCGCCGATCGTGTTGATCTCGGCGACCCCCGGAATCGTGCGCATCTGCGGCCGGATGACCCAGTCGGACATCGTCCGGAGGTCTTCCGCCGTATAGGGCGTGCCGTCGGGTTTTCGCGCGCCCGGTTCGGCCTCAATCGAGAACATGAAGATCTCGCCGAGGCCCGTCGAGATCGGCCCCATTTCGGGCTCCATCCCGGGCGGAAGCTGGCCGCGCGCGGCTTGGAGCCGCTCGTTGACCTGCTGGCGCGCAAAATAGATGTCGGTCCCGTCCTCGAAGACGACGGTGACCTGGCTGAGGCCATAACGCGAGATCGATCTGGTATAATTGAGGTTCGGGATGCCCGCGATTGCGGTCTCGATCGGATAGGTGATGCGCTGCTCGGATTCGAGCGGCGAATAGCCTTCCGCCTTGGTGTTGATCTGGACCTGGACGTTGGTGATGTCGGGAACGGCGTCGATGGGCAATTTGGTCGCGCTCCACGCGCCGATCGCGCAGAGGAGCGCGACGACTGCGAGGACGAGCCATCGTTGCCGGATCGAAAAGCCTATGGTTCTGGCTAGCATGTTATCCTGCTCCCCGATCAATGGTCGTGGCCCGCGCCGGACTTTTCGATGTCGGCGCGAACGAGGAAACTGCCCTTGGTGACATAGGCGGTGCCGGGCTTGATGCCCGACAGGACCTCGGTCCATTCGGGCGACGAACGGCCGAGCTTCAGCATCCGGACCTCATAGTCCTGCCCGAAATTGGCATAGACCACCTTGAAGTCGCGGAAAGGCTGGATCGCCTCGGTGCGCACGGCGAGCGGCACGGTGACGGGGTTGACCATCACGCGGCCGCGCAAGGCCATGCCCGGGCGGAGCGTTCCCGAGCGGTTCGGGATGGTCGCGCGGATAAGCGCAGTGCCCGCCTCGACATTGCCGTCGGGCAGGAACTGCCCGAGCGGCGCGGTCGCGATTTCGGCGCCGTCCTGCGTCTCCACCGTCACCCGCATGCCCGGACGGATAATCGCGAGGTCGCGGGGGAAGATGTTGAAGACGACCGTGGTCTGCGCCGGGTCGGTGACCACATAGAGTGCGCGCCCGTCGGTCACGTCGCCGGGGTTGGCGTTGCGCTCGGCGATCACGCCGCCGACCGTCGCATAGACCGGATAGACCTGGAGGCTCTCGCTGGACTCGATGCGCGCGAGAAGCTCTCCGCGGCGGACGCTGTCGCCCACCGCCTTGGTCACCGAGACGACGCGGCCGGGGAATTGGCCGCGAATTTCGGAGCGGGCGGTCGGAGACAATTGGACGGTGCCGTAGAGTTCGCGCATCTCGCCCACCGTCGCCGGTCCGACGACCGCGGTTTCAAAGCCTCCGGTCTTGGCGGCGTCGGCCGCGATCCGCGTGCGTCCTTCGGGGTTCGCATATTTCCAGACGTGCCGCTTGCCGCCCGTCACCGCGACGACCTCGACGTCGAAGCTGTGCGGTTCGGTGACGACACCTTGCCCTGCGAGGAATTTGCCCTGCGGGCGGAAGGTGAAGCGATCGACGTCGCCGCCAAGCCGCGTGAGGGTGATGGCGAGCTGGACATCCTTGGGGTCGACCGGCTTGCCGTCCCGCGTCGCGAAAACGCGGAATTGCGGCTCGGTGCCATTCTCGAAGATCATGACCTCGACCGCGAAATCGCCATTCTTGAGCAATTTGCCACCGTTCGGGCCTTTTGCATCTTCCTCGCCTTCGCCCTCGGCGTGGTTTTCGCCTTCTTCATGCTTGTCTTCGCCCTCGGCTCCGCCGCCGCAGGCAGCGAGGGGCACGGCAAGGAACAGCGCCGCAGCCGCGGCAGGAAATGGAAACTTCTTCATGGAATATTCTCCGCAAGGGGGGCCGCATCGAAGCGGCCGGTCAGGCGATCGATCTCCGCGAGCAAATCGCGGTAGCGCGTCATGGCCTCGGCCCACTGACCCTGGATCTGGATGATGACGTCGGCGGCATCCTGTACGTCGGCGAACAGGAACCCGCCGCGGGCATAGCCTTCGCGCACCTGGCCGAGCGTCTTCACCGCCTTCGGATAGACGTCGTTCATGATGCCCTCGGCCCGGACGCGTGCGGCGTCGGCGTCGGCGCGCAGCGACGCGAGGCGCCGCAGCCGCTCGAGCCGGCTCGCTTCGGATTGGAACTCGAGCTGCCGCCGTTCGGCCTGCGCCCGGGCGATATTACCCTGGTTGCGGTCGAACCGTCCGAGCGGGATCGAGATGCCGCCAAGAACGGCGACATCATTCGTCTCGCGAAGATAGCGCGTGCCGCCCGAGACCGTATAGTCTTGGTGCGCACGGCTCTGCTCGACGACGACCTGCGCGCGGGCCCGGTCGACGGCGGCGTCGAAGACCGCCGCGTCGGCTTCGGCGAGCGGCGGATCGCGCGGGTCGGGTTTCTCGATCCCTTCGGCGATAACGAGGCTGTCAGGAGCGCCGCCCCAGAAGGAGGCGAGCAATGCGCGTGCGGATTGCCGCTTCGCCTGGGCTTCCTTGAGCGCCAGTTCGGCTTCGAGAATGCGGGCATCGGCGCGCGTCTCGACGAAGAGCGGATCCTTGTAGCCGCGCACGCGCCGGATCGCTTCGGTCCGCATCTCCTTTTCGAGTTTGACGCGATCCTCTGCGATCCAGACCATCTGCTCGGCGATCTGGACGTCGATATAGGCGCGCTGCACTTCCTGGGCGATGTCGAGCCGGACGAGCCGCCACTGCGCCTCGGCGAGAACGACACCGCGCTCGGCAAGCGCCATCCGCGCCTCGCGCTTGCCGCCGCGTTCGAGCGGCTGCGAATAGGTGACGGTGAGTTCCGATTGCCGGAACAGGCCATAGCCGCCCGTCCCGACGCCATTGTCCATGTCGACCGACACGGTCGGATTGGGACGGACGCGGGCTTGCAGCTGGTCGGCGCGCGCTGCGTCGACCCCCGCTTCGCCCGCTCTAAGCTCGGGCGATGCAGCGATGGCCCGCTCGACCACCTGGTCGAGCGTTAGCGGCTGGGCCCAAACGGACCCCGCCAGCAGCGCAGCCCCGGCCAACAGGGCGGCGCGCATATGGATATGCATGAATGATCACTCCTGAACGGTTCGACTGAGCGCAGGCCGAAAAGGGGCCGCGCGGCAGGCGTCGTTCAGGCGAGGGGAGGGTTCAGGGGAGGTGCGAGCGCGCGCGAAGCGAGGCGCGTCGCGGGCAGCGCAAAGTGCAGGCCGCCGGAAAAACAGGACAGATCGTCATGACCCGAAAGGGCCTGATCGGATGCGACCGGGCAATTATGGTGACTGCCGTGGAGGTCGGCGTCCTGCTGACCTTTTTGCGTGTCCTTGTCCGACGCATGGCCCGGCTCGACATGGTGCGAAAGATGCGAATCCGTCGCATGGTGCGTCATGCCCGCCATCGCCGGCGCAGCATTGTGGAGCCCGCTGAGCAGCAGGATGAACACAAGCAACAGGCGAAGGGGAGCGCCGGACATGGTCGCGCCCCTAACAGCGAATGACCTGTTCCGGAAGTCCAAAACCGGATCAATCGGTTCGCGCAGCGCCGCTCTCCCTCGATCGGGCCGTTTCGATCAGCGCTTCCAGGGCGTTCGGCATTGGCATCGGCTCGAAGGCGCTCACCCGCGCGCGGCCATTGTTGCCTGCGGGGAGGCGGCCGGTCAGCGAACCGAGCGGGACGAGCAGGAACCGCATCGCCTGACCGGCAGCTTCACGGGCATCGCCGAGCTCGATCGCATAGCGAAACATGTGCCAGTGGGAGGCGAGATGCGCGCCCATATAGGGCTGGCTCAATATATGTTCCCATTCCAGCGCCTGCCACGCAGCGGCTTCATCGCCGATTCGGCGTGATTCGCAAAACAGGCGATATTGATCGCGCAGCAGCGGCTCGATGACGGCCATGCTCACGGGATTTACTGTCGGCGGCACCATGTTCTTCCCTTTTTTTGTCCAGGGCAGGCTTTTGCACCCTGTAGTAGATACAGGGTCAAGCCCTGATGTTCCGGCAGGACGCTGTGCCGCTCGGCTTCCGATTTACGCCCTCGTCTCACGGGAAGCATATCGCTCGAACGTCGTCACGAACAAAGGAGGCGGGAGCCAATAGCGAAGCGATAGAAATAACAGCAAAAGACAATCGTAGAATTATTGTGCTTAGCGCGCGATTGTTCGGCGGATATCCTGTTTCTTTAGACGCTTCTGCAACTATAGAGGGGCAAGATGCACTGCTCCCTTACCTCCATGAGATAACATTACGGAGTCGGTTCGGGGGTTCGAAGAGTGCCGCCGAAGTTGATTGAAAATCTTCTACTTTTCACCGCGCCGTTTCGATGCTAGGGGCCGGTTTCAATGCGACGGGTGATCCTCTTCCTCCTGACCCTTCTCCTTGCATCCGGAACGGTTGCGGGGTCGCTCGCACATGCGACCGAGGATCGGGCCGAAGCGAGCCTTTTTGTCGCGGCGATCGAAGCCGGCTGCGTTTCCGCACCGGCGACCGAAAGCGCCGAATTCGACAAGAAAAAATCCTCTCCCGGCGAAAAGCAGCAGGTGCCTGCCGCCGCTCATGGTTGCCATGGTCACCATTCGGGCGTCCCGGCGGAAACGCTGTCGGCAGCGACCGAAACCCCTGCCCCTGAGGCGCATACGCGCATCTTGACGGCCGCCTTGCCGCCCGTCGCCTATATCGGGACGTTCCGCCCTCCAATCGCCTGACGCTCTAGGTCTGCGCGCGCCCTTCGCGTGCGCTTCTCCCTGGAAACGTCAGGAGTCTCTTTTTCATGAAATCCATAGTTGTCGCCGCGAGTCTCGTGGCGCTCGTTGCAAGCGCAAATTCCGCGCCCGCCGCTGCCCAGTCGGCAGCGACGGAGCTGGTGGGACCGCCTTCTTCCGCAGGCGAGGCCGTGCGTACCGGCCCGCTTCCCGCTCGATTGTCCCTCGCGCAGGCGATGGAGGAAGCCGACGCGCGCTCGCCGCGCGTGGTTGCCGCCGAAGCCGAAGTGGAGGCCGCGCGCGGTCGCCAGCGTCAGGCGGGCTATCGCTACAATCCGACGCTCAATGTCGATGTCGAGAATTTCGCAGGCACCGGCCCCTATTCGGGCCTCAACGGTCTCGAAACGACCGTCTCGGTAAACCAGCGTGTCGATATCGGGGGCCGGCGCCGGGCGCGCATGACGCTCGCCGACGCCGAGTTTCTGGCCGCGAAGTACAGGTTGGAGATTGCACGCGCAGATCTTGCGCTCGATGTCCGCAACCAGTTCGCGACCGCTCTCGCGGCGCGCGATAGCCTCGCGCTCGCACGCGAAAATGAAGCGCGGGCCCGTGAACTCGTCCGCGTGGCACAGGCCATGGTCGATACCGGCAACGAGCCGCCGCTCCGCGCGTTCCGCGCCAATGCGGCTCTCGTTCAGGCCACCGCCGAGCTACGCACGGCCGAGGCCGAAGAAAGAACCGCCCGGCGTTCGCTCGCGGCGCTCCTCGGAAGCTCGGTCCCGCCTGCCGAGTTGATGGAAGGCGATATGTGGGTGGCACCGGAGACGGTGGACTCGCTCGCGACGCTCGACGTTCGCTTGGCCGAAACCGAGAAGCTGATTGCCGAAGCGCGGCTCCAGGGACAGCGCGCCGATGGGCGGCTCGATCCGTCGGTCGGCTTCGGGGTGCGTCAGCTTCGCGACACCGGCGATCGCGCATTGATCGCCAACGTCTCCGTGCCGCTCCCCGTCTTCGATCGCAACCGCGGCAACATCTCGGCAGCCAAGTCCGATGTCGCCGCCGCCATTGCGCGGCGCGAGAATGCGGTGGTCAATGCTCAGGCGGAGATCGCCAATGCGCAGGCCGAACTCGAAGCCGCAGAGGCCCGCCTCGCGGCGCTTGAGGGCAGCGGCATCGAGCAGGCGCGCGAGGGCGTCCGGCTCGCCGAACTCAGCTACCGCGCCGGCAAGTCCTCGCTCGTCGAATATATCGACGCGCAGCAGGCCTATGCGGCAACGCAGGCCGAGCTGATCGCGGCGCGCCAGGCCCGGGCCGAAGCCCGCGCCATCCTCTCGCGTCAGGCCGCCGCCGACGGCGATGCGGATCATCAGCCATGAGCGCGCCGAGCCTTCCAGTGGACGGGGGCATCTTCGCCATCGTCCTTCCAACTCAACAGGGGTGCGCCGCCGGTCGGCGCGCGAACCGCATCAACAGCGGAGATAGAATATGATCACCAAGGACAAGCGTCTTCTCGGCACTGTCGCGGGCGCCATGATACTCGCTGCCGTCACGGGCTTCGGCGTTGCACGCTGCACCGCCGACCCGGCGGCCGCACCGGCTGCCGAAGGCGAAAAGGAAGCGGCGAGCGAAGCCCTTCCGAGCAGCCTCGCCATCACGCCCGAAGCGATCAAGGCCGCCGAGATCGGCGTCGAGACGATCGGCGCTGGCGGACTCGGTTCGGAAATCATCTCGCAAGCGACCGTTACCGCCGCGCCGACCGGCGAGGCGATCGTCACCGCCCGCGCGGGCGGCGCGGTCACCCGTCTCTTCAAGCGGCTCGGCGATCCGGTCAGCGCCGGTGAGACGATCGCGATCGTGCAAAGCCGCGACGCCGCCCAGATTGCGGCCGAACGGATTGCCGCCGATGCGCGCTCGACGCTCGCGCAGAAAAATCTCCACCGCGAGAAGACCCTGTTCGACCAGAAGGTGTCGGCGCGCGTCGACTATGAGCAGGCGCAAGCCGAAGCCGCGGCCGCCGCGGCCGAAGCGCAGCGCGCGCGTGCCGCGGCGAGCGCCGCGCAGGTCACGCGCGATGGCAGCAGCGTCATCGTGGCAAGCCCGATTTCTGGGCGTATCACGGCCGAGAACGCCAGCCTTGGCGCCTTCGTTCAGCCCGAAACCGAATTGTACCGGGTTGCCGATCCCAGCAAGGTGCAGATCGAGGCCGCGGTCGGCCCGGCCGACGCGCAGCGGCTCTCGCCCGGAGACCGTGCGATCATCGAGCTTCCCGACGGTCGGACGATCGATGCCCGCGTGCGGGCCGTAACGCCCGGCCTTTCCGGCGACACGCGCTCGGCAACCGCCGTACTCGATGTGCCCGGGGCGTTGCAGCCGGGCCTCGCGGTCCGGGTGCGGCTGCTTCCGAGCCGCGGCGCTGAAACCGGTGGGCCGGCCCGGATCGTGATCGCCGACGAAGCCCTCCAGACGCTCGAAGGCCGCGACGTGGTGTTCGTCCGCACGAAGGACGGCTTCCGCGCGCAGCAGGTCACTGTCGGCCAGCGTAGCGCGGGCCGTGTCGAAATCCTTTCGGGGCTGAAGCCCGGCCAGATCGTCGCGACCAAGAACGCTTTCCTGCTCAAGGCCGAACTCGGCAAGGGCGCGGGCGAGGAGGAATAGACCGTGATCGCGAAACTGATAGCGCTATCCGTCCGCGCACGCTGGGCGGTTCTCTTTCTCTTTCTCGTGATAGCCGGGCTCGGCGTCTGGCAGCTCACCAAGCTGCCGATCGACGCCGTTCCCGACATCACCAACAAGCAGGTGCAAATCAACACGATCGATCCGCGTCTTTCGCCGGTCGAAATCGAGAAGCTCGTAACCTACCCGATCGAAATCTCGCTGGCTGGCATTCCGGGGCTCGAGACGACACGCTCGATCTCGCGCAACGGCTTCAGCCAGGTGACGGCAATCTTCACCGATGAAACCGACCTCTATTTCGCGCGCCAGCAGGTGGGCGAACGGCTTCTCCAGGCGGGCGAGAATCTTCCCGATGGGGCCCAGCCGCAGATCGGTCCCGTGACGACGGGCCTCGGCGAGGTCGTCATGTATACCGTCGGCTATAAATTTCCCGATGGGAAGGGCGCCAAGAAGGTCGCGGGCCAACCCGGCTGGCAGCCCGACGGCAGCTACCTGACCCCCGAGGGCGATATCCTCACCGACGAGATTGCCAAATCGGGCTATCTTCGTACGGTTCAGGACTGGATCGTCAGCCCGCAATTGAAGTCTGTCGGCGGCGTCGCGGGCGTCGATTCGATCGGCGGCTATGCCAAGACCTTCGTGGTCGAACCCGATCCGACCCGCCTCACCAGCTACGGCATTTCCTATAGCGAACTGGGCGAAGCCCTCGAACGCGCCAATCTCGCGGTCGGTGCCAACTACTACAACCGGGCCGGCGAGGCCTATCTCGTGCGCGTCGATGCACGCGTGCGCTCGGTCGACGAAATCCGCAATGCCGTCGTCGCGACGCGCGGCGGCGTGCCCGTGACGGTTGGACAGCTTGCCAATGTGAAGATCGGTGGCGACCTTCGCACCGGTGCGGGCAGCATGAACGGCAAGGAGGCGGTCATCGGGACCGTGCTCATGCTGATCGGACAAAACAGCCGCACTGTTGCGGAGGATGTTTCGGCGAAGATCGCGCAGGTGTCGAAGACCCTGCCGCCGGGCGTTGAAGTGAAGGTGGTGCTCGACCGCGCCAAGCTCGTGAACGCGACCGTCGGCACGGTTGAAAAGAACCTCACCGAAGGCGCGCTGCTCGTTGCGGCCGCGCTCTTCTTCCTGCTCGGCAACTGGCGCGCCGCGATCATCGCGGTGCTCGTCATCCCCTTCTCCTTCCTGATGATGGCGATGGGCATGAACGCATTCCGGGTGCCCGGTAACCTGATGAGCCTCGGCGCGCTCGACTTCGGTCTGATCGTCGACGGGGCGGTGATCATCATCGAAAACTGCCTCGCCAGACTGGCGCACCGGCAGGAACATGAAGGGAGATTGCTCAATCTTCGCGAACGTCTCGAGGAGACGATGCGCGCCAGCCAGGAGATGATCAAACCGACAGTCTTCGGGCAGGCGATCATCCTGCTCGCCTTCGCACCGCTGCTGATGTTCACGGGCGTCGAGGGCAAGACCTTCTCGCCGATGGCCATCACCATCATGCTCGCGCTCGTGGCGGCTTTCATTCTCGCGATCACGCTGGTTCCGGCGCTTGTCGCGCTGATGATCCGCGGCAAGGTTGCCGAGAAGGAGGTGTGGGCGATCCGCAAGTCGAAGGAGCGCTATCTCCCGCTACTCGACAAGGCGCTCGCAAAGCCCTGGGCTTTCATCGCCGGCGGCTTTGCCTTCTTCGTCCTTGCCATCCCGGCATTCGGACTGCTCGGCTCGGAATTCATTCCGCAGCTCGACGAGAAGAATATGGCGCTCGCCTCGACGCGCGTGCCTTCGGTGAGCCTCGAACAGTCGCTGGCCATGCAACTCAATGTCGAGACGGCGATTTCGAGCCTGCCTGAAGTCGAACTGATGTTCTCGAAAACCGGCACTGCCGAGGTGGCGACCGACCCGATGCCGCCGAACATCTCGGACGGCTTCATCATCCTGAAGCCGCAAGATCAGTGGCCGGCGGGCGTCGATTCCAAGGCCGATGTCGTCGAGCGTATCGAGAAGGCCGCTGGCGGCCAACTCGGCCAGCTCTATGAAGTCAGCCAGCCGATCGAGCTTCGCTTCAACGAACTAATCGCGGGTGTCCGCGGCGACGTCGCCATCAAGCTCTACGGCGACGACCTCGACAAGATGTCGCTCGCCGCGAACGAGATGGTGCGTGTGCTGCAGGGCATCCCGGGTGCGGGAAGCGTCAAGGCCGACCAGGTTGGCGGCGCTCCCATGCTGGACGTGCAGCTCGATCGCAATGCGATCGCACGCTACGGACTGTCGGTCCAGGAAGTGGCCGACACTGTGTCGGCGGCGCTCGGTGGGCGGGAATCAGGTCTCCTTTACGAAGGCGACCGCCGGTTCGACATTACCGTCCGCGTGCCTGACGCGACCCGTGTCAATCTCGACGACATCCGCGCGCTTCCTGTCCTCCTGCCCTCAGAAGGCGGGAACCGCGGACAGATACCGCTCGCCCAGGTGGCGCAGATCCGGCTGACCGAAGGGCTCAACCAGATCAGCCGCGAAAATGGCAAGCGGCGCGTCGTCGTGCAGGTGAACCTCGAAGGCCGCGATGCGGGGTCCTTTGTAGCCGAAGCGCAGGCGAAGATCGCCAATGTGAAGCTCCCCTCGGGCTATTATCTCGAATGGGGCGGGCAGTTCGAAAGCCTGCAGGCTGCGTCGAAGCGGCTCTCCATCGTGGTTCCGCTCTGCTTCGCCGGTATCTTCATCCTGCTCTACATGGCGCTCGGCACCTTCGGACGCGCGACCGCTGTGTTCCTTGCGGTGCCGCTGGGCCTCGCGGGCGGGGTGTTCACCCTCGCGCTTACGGGCATCAACTTCTCGGTCTCGGCGGCTGTGGGCTTCATCTGCCTTGCCGGCGTCGCGGTGCTCAACGGTCTCGTCGTCATGACGGCGATCCGCGAGCGGCTCGAGAATGATGTCCCGCTCACGGAGGCAATCCGTGAGGGCATGACCGAGAAGATGCGCGCGGTGATCATGACCGGTTTCGTGCCCGCGATCGGCTTCGTGCCGATGGCGATCGCGACCGGCACGGGTGCCGAAGTGCAGAAGCCGCTCGCGACGACCGTCATCGGCGGCCTCATCGCGGCGACGATCCTGACGCTGCTCGTTCTCCCCGCGATCGCAAAGGTCGTTCTCGGGGCGGACTGGCAGCCGAAGTTCCTGAAGCGGAAAGCGGAGCCGGCGGTCCAGCCGGTCACGGAATAGGGAGAGACTGTCATGACAAAAGCATCCAAGCTCTTGCGCATCTACACCGATGAATCCGCCTTCTTCGGCGATCAGCGGGTCTTCGAGTTCATCTCCGAACTCGCTCGCCAGCAAAAGCTGGCAGGCGTTACGGTGCTCGAAGCGGTTCTCGGTTTCGGTCGCTCGGCGCATCTCCACCGCAAACATGCGCTGGAGAATGACCGGGCGGTCGTGATCGAGATCATCGACGAGGAGCAGCGGCTCCGCGACTTTGCGGGGCAGCTGGGGGAGATACCCGATATCGGGCTCATCACCCTTGAAGCGGTTGAAATCCTTGGCGGAAAATCTGCCGCGGAGCCTCCCGATGTTCAGAGCTGACCGGCACCTTGCCGGTTTCCACCGCGGCGCAGGTCCCCGGCCTGCGTCGCGGACCAGCTTGCGAGAGCGAGGAGGTTACCGATGTTCTCGGTAGGCACCTCGCTCCGCCTGCGGGTTCCGATCGGTCGCGTCTGGCGACTGCTCGTCGATATCGAGCGCTATGGCGACTGGCACCCGACGCTTCGGTTCACCGATCGGCCGGGCGACGACGAGCGAGTGGACTATGTCTATGCACCGCGCGGGAAGCACGGTCCGGAATTTGCCTCCGAGGGGCGAATTACCGGTCTCGACTGGCTGACCGGCTTCTCGTGGCAGACAGGCACGCGCGGGCTTCTCGTCATCGAAGAAAGCTACCGGCTCGAAAAGCTCGGGCAGGGAGTAGAGATCACCCACCGTCTCGTATGCGGAGGTCTCTTCTCGTGGCTTGCCTATCCTATGCTTCGACGGGTTTGCAGCGTTTTTCTCAAGCGCTCGAACATGGCGCTCGAACAGCAACTCCGTCGCACGACGGTTCAGTCCCGTTACGCCCGTCCGAGTGGTCGGCGCGCATGAAGGACAATGAGATCTTGGCCGCCGGGAGCCCTTGGCTCTTTGCCCCCGCCACCCCGGTCGAGGGTCACTGGCGGTCAAGGAGGTGCGGGAGGGGGTCGCAACCCACCAAGGCTCCCGCACCTCATCCTTTCGGGAGGGGCGAGCGCCGCCTGGCTCCTCCCGGATTTGATAGAAGAAAAGGATTGCATCATGAGTGACCAGTTGCGGCTCGATATTCCGCTTCTCCTCCCCGAAGTCGCCGATACTGCCGACCGCTGCGTCGCACGCCTGACGAGCGAACTCGAAGGACGCGAAGGCGTCGACAAGGTCCATGTGGTCCGCTCGAGCGACGGTTCGCCGCCGCAGCTCTGCATTCATTACCGTCCGGATATTCTCCCGCTCGAACGCGTGCGGCAGCTCGCGCGTAGCGCCGGTGCCGAGCTCACAGGCCAATATCAGCATCTCTTTTGGGACGACCTCGAAGGCGTTGGCCACGCGCGGCGTGCGCGGACGATCGGGCTGCGTCTTCGCGAAATACCGGGCGTGATCGAGGCCGAAGTCGGCGCGGCAGGGACGCTGCGGGCAGAGTTCCAGCGCTCGGAAACCTCGGTCGACATCATCAGGAAGGTGCTTTCGGATATGGGCGTCACCCAGAAATCAGCTGCCGTCGCCGCGGCTGTCCCGGCGCAAGCCGCCCACCAACATGGCGATGATGGCCACGACCATGGGCCGGATCATGCGCATGGGCCTGACCACAAACATAGCCATACGGGCGAGGATAGCCACGACCATGGCCATGATCATGGCGGTATATTCGGCGAGCGGACCGAACTGATCTTCGCGCTGCTGTGCGGTCTCGTCCTCGGCATCGGCTTCGCGATCGAGAAGCTCGCCGCGGTGCCGGAGTGGGTGCCGCTCGCGTTCTATATCGCCGCTTATGGTTTCGGCGGCTGGTTTACCGTCCGCGAGGCCATCGAGAATCTGAAGCTCAAGCGCTTCGAGATTGACACGCTGATGCTCGTCGCCGCAGCCGGCGCCGCAGCGCTCGGCGCCTGGGCCGAAGGCGCGCTGCTCCTCTTCCTCTTCAGCCTCGGCCATGCGCTCGAACATTATGCCATGGGCCGTGCCAAGCGCGCGATCGAAGCGCTCGCCGAGCTGGCGCCTCAGACCGCAACGGTGAAGGATGTCGACGGAACGGCCCGCGAAGTCTCCGTCGATCAGCTGGCGATCGGCGACACCGTCATCGTCAAGCCCAATGAGCGACTTGCTGCCGACGGCTTCGTCGTCGTTGGCCGCACGGCGGTCAACCAGGCCCCGGTTACCGGCGAGAGCGTCCCCGTTGACAAGGAACCGGTGGCCGATCGCGCGCAGGCTGCGGCAAAGCCCGACGCACTCGACGGGAAATATCGTGTCTTCGCGGGCACCATCAACGGCTATGGCGCGATCGAGATCGCGGTAACCCGTCTTGCCGCCGATACGACGCTCGCCAAGGTCGTGAAGATGGTGAGCGAAGCGGAGACGCAGAAATCGCCGACCCAGCGCTTCACCGACAAGTTCGAGCGCATCTTCGTGCCGAGCGTGCTCGCGCTCGTGTTCGTCCTGCTCTTCGCCTGGGTCGTTGTCGACGAGCCATTCCGCGACAGCTTCTATCGCGCCATGGCGGTCCTCGTCGCGGCAAGCCCGTGCGCGCTGGCCATCGCGACGCCGAGCGCCGTCCTGTCGGGCGTTGCGCGTGCGGCGCGCGGCGGCGTGCTGGTCAAAGGCGGTGGCCCGCTCGAAAATCTCGGCTCGCTGACCGCGCTGGCGTTCGACAAGACGGGAACGCTCACCGAGGGAAAGCCGCGCATCACCGACGTCCTGCCGGCCAACGGCGTGCCGAAGGAGGAACTGCTGCGCATCGCGGTGGCGGTCGAGCGGCTGAGCGATCATCCGCTTGCCGCTGCCATCGCGCGCGATGGCGAGGCCATGCTGACGTCGACGCGCGTACCGGTAGCGGACGACCTCAACAGCCTGACGGGTCGCGGCGTCACGGCGAAGGTCGAGGGCGAGACCGTCCTCATCGGCAAGGCCGAAATGTTCGGTGCAGACGGCATCGCGCCGATCGGCGGCGAAGTGGCGACGGCGATCGCAGGCCTCCGCGAGCAGGGACGCACGACGATGGTGGTCCGTATGGGCGACCGCGATTTGGGCGCGATCGGCTTGATGGACACGCCGCGCGAGGCGGCGCGCACGGCGATTGCCAAGCTCCGCGAGCTCGGAATCGGACGGATGATCATGATCTCGGGCGATCACCAGAAGGTCGCCGAATCCATCGCCGCCGAGGTCGGGATCGACGAGGCCTGGGGCGACCTGATGCCCGATCAGAAGGTCGACGCCATTCGCGATCTCAAGGCCCAGCAGCCGGTCGCGATGGTGGGTGACGGTGTCAACGATGCCCCGGCCATGGCGAGCGCGACCGTCGGGATCGCGATGGGCGCCGCCGGGTCGGACGTCGCGCTCGAAACCGCCGACGTTGCGCTCATGGCCGACGATCTTGCTCACCTACCGTTTGCAATCGGCCTCAGCCGCCAGACGCGGCGGATCATCCGCCAGAATCTCGTGGTGAGCCTCGGCATCGTCGTCGTGCTTGTCCCGGCAACGATCCTCGGTCTCGGCATCGGCCCCGCGGTGGCCGCGCATGAGGGCTCGACGCTGGTGGTGGTCGCCAACGCATTGCGGCTGCTCGCCTATCGCGACCGCAGTGCCGGTTGAACCGCAGACGCGGCGGGCGTGGAAGACCGGAAAGGGGAGAGAGGATGAATTTCAAGAATATCTCGGCCTGGTCCATCCGGAACCCGATCCCGCCGCTCGTCATGTTTTTCGGCCTGACGGTGGCGGGCATCGTCTCCTTCCTCATGATGGGGGTTCAGAGCGATCCCGACATCGATTTTCCGGGGGCGATCGTCATCATCGCGCAGCCGGGCGCCGCACCCACCGAACTCGAGACCCAGGTCACGCAGCGTGTCGAGGCGGCGGTGCGGACGATCGAGGGGATCGACGAGCTCAATTCGACGGTCACCGAAGGCCAGTCGCAGACGTTCGTCCAGTTCGCGATCGGCACGCCGATAGACCGGGCGGTGACCGATATCCGCGACAAGATCACCCAGATCCGCAGCAACCTGCCGAACGGAATCCTCGAGCCGCAGGTCATCCGCCTCTCGACCTCGGGCAACACGCTCGCTTATTGGTCGGCCTCCGCCACCGACATGACGCTCGAGGAATTGAGCTGGTATGTCGACAATGTCGTCGCCAAACGGCTGATCGCGGTCCCCGGCATGGGCGACGCCTATCGCCGGGGCGGCGTGAGCCGGGAAATCCGCGTCATCCTCAACCCCGAGCGGATGCGCGCCTACGGCCTCACCGCCGCCGCGGTGAACACCCAGCTCGTCCAGCTCAACATCAATGCGGCGGGCGGCCGGATGGAGGTCGCGGGGTCCGAACAGGCGGTGCGCATCCTCGGCAATGCGAGCAGCGCCAACGCGCTCGGCGAGACCTTGATCTCGGTCGGCACGAACCGGACCGTGCGCCTTGCCGATATCGCCGAGGTCAAGGATCTCTACGCCGAGCAGCGCTCGGTCTCGAAGCAGGACGGGCGGCAGGTGCTGACCTTCGGATTCGAGCGCGCGAAGGGCGCCTCCGATGTCACCGTTTACGACGCGGCGGTCGAGGAGCTGCGAAAGCTCGAGAAGGAAAACCCCAAGGTCAAATTCACCGAGCTGTTCAGCGATATCGAATATACCAAGGGCCAATATCATTCGGCGATCAATGCGATGGTCGAGGGCGCGATCCTCGCGGTCGTCGTCGTCTTCCTCTTCCTGCGCGACTGGCGCGCGACGCTGATATCCGCGCTCGCCATCCCGCTGTCGGCGGTCCCGACCTTCCTGTTCATGGACCTCATGGGCTTCTCGCTCAACATGATGACCTTGCTCGCGCTCAGCCTCGTTGCCGGCGTGCTGGTCGACGATGCGATCGTCGAGATCGAGAATATCGTGCGCCACATGCGGATGGGCAAATCGGCCTATCAGGCCTCGATTGACGCCGCGGACGAGATCGGGCTCGCAGTGCTCGCGACGACCATGACGATTGTCGCGGTGTTCCTGCCGGTCGGGCTGATGCCGGGCGTCGCGGGGCAGTATTTCAAGAATTTCGGGCTGACGGTCGTGGCCGCGGTGCTGATGAGCCTCGCGGTCGCGCGCATGATCACGCCCATGCTCGCCGCCTATTTTCTCTCTGCGCAGGGCCCGCAGAAACATGGCGAGGGCCCGCTGATCGACACCTATATGCGCATCTTGCGCTGGAGCCTCGATACCAGCGGGGCCGCTGCCGCGCGTGCGCGCGGCGGGCGCTGGAAATGGCTCGCCTATATCAAGGACCACCGGCTCTGGGTGGTCGGTATCGGGGTGCTGGCGCTCTTTGCGACCATTTTCAGCTTCTCGCTGCTCCCGATGACCTTTCAGCCTTCGATCGATTCCGACACGAGCCGCGTCGCCATCCAGCTCGCACCGGGTGCAACGCTCGAACAGACCGAGACGGTTGCCGACGAGGTGACCGATCTCATGAAGCGCGATCCGCTCGTCCAATCCGCTTTGTCGCGGATCGATGTCGGCACGGCGACGGTCTATCTGAAATTGCGCAAAGACCGCGACCTCACCTCGACCGAGTTCGAAAAGGACCGCGCGCCGCGGCTGGCTGAGGTTCCCGATGCCCGCATCAACTTCCAGTCGCAGCATGGCGGTGGCGGCGGGAGCAGCCGTGACATCTCGATCACGCTCGGCAGCGACGACCCGAAGAAGCTCGAAGATGTCGGCAACCGGTTGCTTGCTCAAATGGCACGCGTGAAGGAAATCCGCTCGCCGCGTGTCGAGGGCAATCTCCAGCGCCCCGAGATCGTCATTCGCCCGCGCTTCGCGCTCGCGGCGCAGCTCGGCGTGACGACACAGGCGCTTAGCCAGTCGATCCGCGTCGCGACATTGGGCGAGATTGACCAGAACAGTGCAAAATTCTCGCTCTCCGACCGGCAGATACCTGTGCGCGTCGCGCTTGCGGAAACCGCGCGCGAGCGGCTCGATACGCTTCGCAACATGCCGGTTCCGAGCCGGAACGGGGGAACGGTGCCGCTCTCGGTCGTGGCCGAGATCGGCTTCGGCGCCGGCCCGACCCAGATCAATCGCACCAACCAGGTGCGCCAGCTCACCATCGGGGCCGACCTTGCTCCGGGTCTCGTGACCGGTCAGGCGATGGAGAAAGTCGAAGCGCTGCCGGCGCTCAAGACGCTGCCCGCCGGGGTCACGCGGCTGGTCCTCGGAAGTGCCAAGTGGCAGGCCGAGATGCTGCGCAACTTCGCAATCGCGGTCGTATCGGGGATCTTCCTCGTGCTCGCTGTGCTGATCCTGCTCTATCGCAAGATCATCCCGCCCTTCGTCAACATGGGCTCGCTTCTGCTCGCCCCGCTCGGCGGGGCGATCGCGTTGCTCTTGACGGGCTACCCGCTCTCGCTTCCCGTGTTCATCGGCGTGCTGATGCTGCTCGGTATCGTCGGCAAGAACAGCATCCTCCTCGTCGATTTCGCGATCGAGGAAATGGCATCCGGGGTGCCGCGCGACGAGGCGATCGTCGACGCCGGGCACAAGCGCGCGCAGCCGATCCTGATGACCACGGTCGCGATGGTCGCGGGCATGATCCCGACCGCGCTGTCGCTCAACGGCGACGGCGCATGGCGCGCGCCGATGGCGGTCACGGTGATTGGCGGGCTCATCCTTTCGACGATGCTGACGCTGCTGATCGTGCCGGCGTCCTTCAGCCTCGCGGCGGGCTTCGAACGCCGGATGGCCCCGCGCCTGCGCCGCTGGTTCACAACGGGCGGTGCGCACGCCGACCCATCGCCTGCGGGTGTCACCGACATCGGCGCGGGGCAAAGCCCGGCGGCCGATCGATAGAGGAGTGAAGCTGATGGAGTTCGAGCGGGAGCATGACCTCCCCTATAGTCCGGAACAGATATGGGCGGTCCTCGGCGATTTCGAGAACCACCGGATTTGGAATCCCTATGTCCGGATCGAGCGGCTTGCCGAGGATCCGATCGCGATCCGCTATTCGATGCGCATGGATCCGCACAAACCCAAGTTTCTTGAAGTGTCCGCGACGGTCCTTTCCGCGCGCGCCGGCGAGGAGCTGATACTCGACGTGAAGCCGAGCTTCATCCTCCAATTCGAGGAGAGCTATATCCTGACCCGGACGCCGGAAGGGACCAGATTCCTCCATCGCTACCGCTGCCGCGGGCCCTTTGCCTGGCTCCGGCTTCCCGGCATCAAGACGAGCTTTCAAAGGATGCTCGCGTCGATCGACGGCATCCTGGTCAGCTACCTCAAGTCCAAATATAGCAAGCCGCAATCGCCGCCGCGACGGCCCAAGTCCAAGTTCAAAGGCGGTCGGCGATGATGAGCTTTCCGCTGCTCGCGCCGCACAAATGGCGTCCGCTCGGCGCGGCTTGGGCCATCGCCCTCCTGTCGAGCCTTGCCGTTCTCTTCGTCGGCGAGGTCATGGGCCAGGCGCCGTGCGACCTCTGCTGGTTCCAGCGCGCCTTCATGTTCCCGCTGGCGATCATTCTCGGCATCGCGGCGTTCAGGTCGGACCGCGCCGTCGTTCCTTATGGACTGGCGCTGGCTTTCGGCGGCGGCCTCGTCGCGCTCTACCATAGCCTGCTCTACGTCGGTGTCATTCCGGCTCCGATCGTCCCTTGTACCGGCGGCCCGTCGTGCTCGGGTGAGAGCATGGCAATCGGAGGCGTGCCGCTGCCCCTCCTGTCGCTGGCCGCATTCGCGCTCATCCTTACCCTCTTGCTCAACTTCCAAAGGAGACTGAAATCATGAACAGACGTATCGGAGTGGTGGCCACGCTTGTACTCTCGGCACTCGCCTTCACCGGGGGCGCGATGCTCTACAGCGGAACCGCCGAGGGCGAACCCACGAAGAAGGTCGTGGCGGGGCCCGTCGACAGCCTCATTCGCCCGCACTCGCCGATCATCGGCCCGAAGAATGCCCCGGTCACGATCGTCGAATTCTTCGACCCCTCGTGCGAGGCCTGCCGTGCCTTCTATCCGACGGTGAAGGGCATCGTCGCCAAATATCCCAAGGATGTGCGTCTCGTGATGCGCTACCTGCCGCTGCACCCCGGCTCGGCCGAGGCGATCGTGATCCTCGAAGCAGCGCGCGTGCAGGGCAAGCTCGAACCGGTGACAGCCGCGCTGCTCGAGGCGCAGCCCGACTGGCATGACGGAAAGATGGACGGGGCCTGGGCCGCGGCGGAGAAGGCCGGCCTCAATGTCGCGAAGGCGCGCGCGATGCCGACCGCCGATGCGATGGCATGGATGGAGCAGGACATTGCCGACGCGCGAGCGGTCGGCGTCAAGGGCACCCCGACCTTCTTCGTCAATGGCGAGATGCTCGTCCAGCCCAGCCCCGAACAGGTCGAGGCCAAGGTTCAGGCCGCGGTCGCGGCAAAGGGCAAATGAGGGCCGCACCCGTCCCGCTTCGTCCACGTGGGACGGGTGCCCACCATGCAGCGCGACGCCGTCTCTCCCGCCATCGGCCTGCCGCATGGAGACGCCGGGTCACCGCCCGATCGGCGGCATCGGAGCCAATATTCACAGCGCATTCAACGATGAAGGGGACTTTGAACGCCACGAAAAGGAGAGACTGACATGCGAAAACTGATGACGATCGCGGCCGCGATGCTCGCCTTCGCGCTCCCCGGCACGGCGCTTGCCCAGCACCATGGCGATCGCGGCGGATACAGCCGCGGCCATGATGCGCCGCGGGGCCATGACCGCGACTATCGTTCCAACCGGCACGACCGCCCCTATTATGGCAATGACCGCGGCTATCGCGGTTACGACCCCAATTATCGGGGATACGACCGTCGCTACGAGCGCCGCGACCGCTACGAGCGGCGCTATCAGAAGCGGCGAATGCACCACCACCATCGCGGTCGCCACTGGCGCGGGTGAGCGGGCGGGGACCGTTGGCGCCGGGGTCGCGCTCGTCTAGGAAGGGCCGCTTCTATGGGAGGATAGATGATGCGGCACCGATCCGAAACATGGCTTGCCTGGTTTTCGCTTTTCGCGACGACGGTCCATTTCACCCTCGAAACCTGGTATCATATGGTCTGGGGGCAACCGCTTCAGGCGTTGCTCGTCGACTATATAAGCGTGGCGCTGATGATTTTCGGGGCCGTGACATCGCTCCGCATCAGGCCGCGTAACCGTGTGGGACAGTGATGCGGCCCTCGCCGCGGAGAAGCTGCGGCTGGTCGAGAAAGTCATTCAGGGGCGCGACTTCACCTGCACGATCGAGGGCATGAACGCGATCGAGGCCTGGCTCGGGAGTTTGCCCGGCCACGCCTACGCCAATGTTCGCCAACCGCCGATCTCCACCCTCAACCTTGCCCACATGATCCCCCTGTCCGCGGTGTGGGCGGGGGCGGAACGGGACGAGCATTTCGGAGACGCCCCCTTGCTATATGGCAAGACCGAAGGTTCGACCCCGTTCCGCCTTTCCCTCCATGTCGGCGACGTCGGTCATTGCCTCGTCGTCGGTCCGACGGGGGCAGGCAAATCGGTGCTGCTCGCGACGATGGCGATGCAGTTTCGCCGCTATCCGGGCTCGCAGATCTTCGCCTTCGATTTCGGCGGCTCGATCCGCGCCGCGGCCCTCGCGATGGGCGGCGACTGGCAGGATCTTGGCGGGGCGCTCCACGATGGCAAGGGCGGCGTGGCGTTGCAGCCGCTCGCCCGGATCGACGAGGCGTCCGAGCGGAGCTGGGCGGCCGAATGGCTCGCCGCGCTGTTCGCGGGCGAAGGCATGATGATCGACCCGGCGGCGAAGGAGCATCTCTGGTCGGCGCTGACCTCGCTCGCGACGGCGCCTGTCGCCGAACGCACGCTGACGGGGCTCGCGGTGCTTCTCCAGTCGCGCGAACTCAAGCAGGCGCTCGCGCCCTATTTGGTCGGCGGACCCTGGGGGCGGCTGCTCGATGCCGACGAAGAGCGGATCGGAGCCGCGCGTGTGCAGGCCTTCGAGACCGAAGGACTTGTCGGCGCCGCGTCGGCGGGACCCGTCCTGTCCTATCTGTTTCACCGGATCGCCGGACGGCTCGACGGCTCGCCGAACCTCAACAGCCTGCCGACATCGACGCTGGGTACGCTCGAGGCGCAGGTCGACCAGACGCGCCAGCTCCTCGCGCGGGCCGAGGGCATCGCGTTCAACGTGTCGGACATCCAGAAGGGGTTCGAGGCACGCTATAAGGGCGGAGCGCTGACGGGTTCGGCCGCGGAGATGATCGCCAATGCCGAAGCGCGCTGGAAGGACAGCGTCGGCGCCTTCGAGGATGCGATGAAGGTGCAGGCCGGCATCGTCACGAATATGGGCGGAACGCGGACGTCGCTCTCGACGATCGTCGGCGCCAGCCAGTCGGCAACCGGCGCGCTGCAGGCCGCGCAGGCGGGCAACCAGCTGCTCGCCATTCAGTCGCAGCAGATCGCCGATCTCGCTGCGGTGATGAGCGCGCAGGGCCGCGCCGAAATGCTCGATGCTGCCCGCGCCGCAGCCGCCGAGGCCGAGGGGCGCGAACGCTTCCGCCGCTTCCGCAAGGGCAATTGAGATGGGCCGGGCGGGCGGGCTGGTGATGGGGGCAATCGTCCTGGGTCTTGCGCTGACCCTTGCCCTTGTCGCCGCGCTCGATCCGCCCGCGCCCCGTGCGTTCGCTCCCGCGATCTCCGGGGCGGACGCACCCCCCGACTATGGCGACACGCTTCGTCGCTGCCGAACCGCCACCGAGGCCGATCCCGAATGCGAGGCGGCCTGGGAAGCGAAGCGGCGCCATTTCTTCCGGACCGAAAAGAGCAAGCCATGAACGACACCGGCGTTATCGATAATTTCCTGTCGGTCTTCTCGACCTATATCGACAGCGGGTTCGGATTGCTCGGCGGCGAGGTCGGGTTCCTGTCCTCGACGCTGATCGTGATCGATATAACGATCGCGGCGCTCTTCTGGGCATGGGGCACCGACGAGGATGTGCTGCAGCGACTGGTGAAGAAGACGCTCTATATCGGCGTCTTCGCCTTCATCATCGGCAATTTCCAGGCGCTGGCCACGATATTGCTCGAGAGCTTCGCCGGGCTGGGCCTGAAAG
The DNA here is from genome assembly GCA_023422695.1 of Pseudomonadota bacterium. Taxonomy (GTDB): domain Bacteria; phylum Pseudomonadota; class Alphaproteobacteria; order Sphingomonadales; family Sphingomonadaceae; genus Sphingopyxis. Next base: position 576 of record JAFAGN010000165.1, on the reverse strand, counting down.
CGGCAGGAAGCGCGATGGCGATCGGCGATTTCATGCGCCCCGGCATGATCGCGTCCACCGGCCTCGATGCCGCCGAGCCCTTGCTCGACGCGACCGCCGATCTTGTCGGCCCGGTGGGGCTCTTCACCAACTTCGTCCAGATCCTGATCCTGCTGATCGCCTGGGTGATCGTCGTGATCGCCTTCTTCATTCTCGCGGTGCAGGTCTTCGTCACGATCCTGGAGTTCAAATTGGTGACGCTCGCGGGCTTTGTCCTGCTGCCCTTCGCCTTCTTCGGACGCACCGCCTTCATGGCCGAGCGCGTCCTGGGCCATATCATCTCCTCGGGCATCAAGCTGCTCGTGCTCGCGGTCATCACCGGCATCGGCACGACCCTTTTCCAGCGCTTCATGGACGCGGGGCTCGGGACCGAACCCGACATCCGCGAGGTGATGGCGATCGCACTCGGCGCCTTGACCCTGCTCGGTCTCGGCATCTTCGGTCCGAGCGTCGCCAACGGCATCGTGGCGGGCGGCCCGCAGCTCGGCGCAGGCGCCGCGGCAGGCACGACCCTCGCGGCCGGGGCGACCCTCGCCG
>JAFAGN010000059.1 GCA_023422695.1 Pseudomonadota bacterium | reverse complement strand
GGGCCGCTGGCGAGGTAGCGTACGGCCGACGGCGGCCCCCGCCTGCGCGGGGGCGACCTATTTCCCTCTGTGGCTTGCCTCGAACGACATCGCAGGCGATAGCCGCATTCGATGACGTCCCCCCGCCAGTCGGCGCTCGACCGCCTTGCCGCCAACGCGCCCTTTCTGGCGCGGCTCGCCGAACTCAACCCCGGCGATATCGCGCGTTACCTGACGGACGGCACCGACGCTGCGCTGGCTCATGTTGCGCCGCCGCTGGCGGAGGACGACATCATGCGGACGATGCGCCAGTGGCGCGGGCGGATGGCGCTGCTCCTCGCGCTCGGCGATCTGTCGGCCGAACATGACGTGGCGACGACGACGCGCTTGCTGTCCGAATTTGCCGACCAGGCCTGTGACGCAGCGCTTGCCGCCGCCTTCGCCGAACGTGTGCCGGGTGAGGAACCGCGCGGCCTGTCGGTGATCGCGCTGGGCAAGCTTGGCAGTCACGAACTCAATTATTCGTCCGACATCGACCCGATCCTGATTTTCGATCCCGACACGCTGCCGCGGCGCCAGCGCGACGATCCGACCGAGGCGGCGGTGCGGATCGCGCGGCGGATGACCGAAATCCTGTCGGCGCGTACCGGCGACGGCCACGTCCTGCGCGTCGATCTGCGGCTGCGTCCGCATCCCGAGGTCACCCCGATCGTCCTGCCGGTCGATGCCGCCATCTCCTATTATGAATCCGAAGCGCTGGCGTGGGAGCAGGCGGCGTTCATCCGCAGCCGCGCCTCGGCGGGCGACCGGGCGCTGGGCGAGCAATTCCTCGCGGCGATCCAGCCCTTCATCTGGCGCCGCAGCCTCGATTTCCGCCAGCTCAAGGAAATCGGCGCGATGAGCGACCGCATCCGCGATCATTTTGCGCAGGGGCAGGCGTTCGGCCCGGGCTATGACCTGAAACGCGGGCGCGGCGGCATCCGCGAGATCGAATTTTTCGCGCAGGTCCATCAGCTGATCTATGGCGGGCGCGATCCGTCGCTGCGCGTGCCCGCGACCGTCGATGCGCTGGCGGCGCTCGCCGCGGCGGGGCGCGTCGAGGCGGACGTCGCGACGCGCTTGTCCGGCCATTATGCCATGCTGCGCCGGATCGAACACCGGTTGCAGATGGTCGAGGATCAGCAGACGCACTGCCTGCCAACCCAGCCGGCGGCACTCGACGGCGTGGCGCGCCTCGACGGCGCGGCCGACGGCGCGGCGCTGCTGGCGATGCTCGAACCGGTCAGCGCCGACGTCGGCGCCTGCTACGATCGGCTGGTTGCCGAACGCGCGGTGACCGCAGGCCTGCCGCGCGATGACAGCGGTTTGGCGGCGGCGTTGCTGGCCGCGGGGTTCGACCCTCCGGACGCGGCGCTGCGCACGATCGGCGAGTGGCGCGGCGGCAAACTGCGCGCGCTGCGCAGTCCGGCCGCGCTCGATGCGCTCGAAACGATGCTGCCCGAACTGATCAAGGCGCTCGGTGCCGCACCCGATCCGCAGGCGACGCTGACCCGTTTCGACAAGCTGGTCGCGGGGCTGCCCAGCGCGATCAACTTCTTTCACCTGCTGGCGGCGCAACCGGCGCTAGCGCGCATCGCCACCCGTGTTCTGGCGCTCGCCCCGACGCTCGCCGACGCGCTCGGCGCCCGCGCGCAGCTGATCGAGGGGTTGATCGACAGCCGCGCCTTTGATGCGCCGCCGACCAGGGATGAGCTGCGCGCCGAATGGGAACCGGGGCTGGCGGCGCTCGACTATGAACAGCTGCTCGACCGCGTCCGCGATCTGGTTGGCGAGCGGCGCTTTGCCTATGGGGTTCAGCTTGTCGCGGGGGCGACCGATCCGCTGGCGATCGCGCGCGGTTATTCCGAACTGGCCGAAGCGGCGTTGCAGGTGCTCGCCGATGCGACGGTGGCCGAATTTGTCGTGGCGCACGGCACGATCCCGGGCAGCGAACTGGTGGTGCTGGCGCTCGGGCGGCTGGGGGGCAGGGCGCTGACCCACGCGTCGGACCTCGACCTCATCTATCTGTTCACTGGCGATCATCTTGCCGAATCCGACGGGCCGCGCCCGCTGGGCGCGACAACCTATTACAACCGCCTCGCACAGCGGGTGACCGCGGCGATGTCGGTGCCGACCGCGGCGGGCAAACTCTATGACGTCGATACGCGGCTGCGGCCGCAGGGGGCGCAGGGTCCGCTTGTCGTCACGCTCGACAGTTTCGAACGCTATCAGCGCGAGGAAGCGTGGACGTGGGAACATATGGCGCTGCTCCGCGCGCGGCCAGTCTATGGATCGGACAAGGCGCGCGCCGCGGTGGAGCGGATCATCGCCGAGCTGCTCGCCATCCCGCGCGACGCCGCGAAACTTGCCGCCGACGCCGCCGATATGCGCGGCAAGATTGCCGCGCACAAGCCCGCGACCGGGGCGCTCGACATCAAGGGTGGTCCGGGCGGGCTGGTCGATCTGGAATTTGCGATGCAGGTGACGCAGCTGACGAGCGGTCAATGTCACGACCCGAATATCGGCGCGGCGCTCGCCTGTCTGAAGGCAGCGGGATTGGCCCCCGACAGTGTGTGCGAGGCGCATGGCCTGCTCGCACGGATGCTGGTGATGCTGCGGCTGACCGCGCCAGAGGGCGAGCCGCCGACCGCGGCGGCGCGGCAATTGGTGGCGAGCCAGTGCGGCGAGCCTGGCTGGCCGCAACTGCTTGCCGCGCATGATGCGGCGCGGCAGGAGATTGCCGACTGGTGGGCATCGATTCGCCCGGCCACGGCTGAATAATAGATAGGGACTGTCCCTATTTATCGAGGAGAAGAGAGAATGAGCGGCCTGCAAATCGGAGATGCGATCCCTGCGGTGAAATTGCTGGACGCCGATGGCGCGGCGATCGACCTCGCCGCAATGAAGGGCGCGCCGCTGGTCGTCTATTTCTATCCCAAGGCCGATACGCCGGGGTGTACGGTCGAAGCGCAGGATTTCACCCGGCTGGCGCCCGAATTCGCGCATCTGAACGCGCAGGTGCTCGCGGTGTCGCGCGATGCCCCCGCAAAGCTGTGCAAGTTCCGCGACAAATATGGCCTGACCGTGCGGCTGGCGTCCGACGAAGACGGCGCGGTGTGCGAAGCGTTCGGCACCTGGGTCGAAAAGCAGAATTACGGCAAGACCTATATGGGGATCGAGCGCTCGACCTTCCTGTTTGACCGCGATGGCAAGCTGGCAAAGGAATGGCGCAAGGTGCGCGTGAAAGGTCATGCCGAGGCGGTGCTGGAGGCGGCGAAGGCGCTGTAAATGGCAACATTGGGCGAAGCCGCGCGCGCGGTCCTCCTGACCCCCGACCCGCACGCCAAACGCCGCGCCGCGCGGAGTCTGGCGCGGGCGTGGCGACAGGGGCGGCTCGACCATCGCTGTGACATGGCGATGCCCGATCAGCCCGCATGGCCGGCCCGGCCGGAGCTGCTCGAACCCAGCCGGATGCCGCGGCGCGGGAAGGGGGGCTCGGAAAGGGGCCGGATCGCGCTGCTCCATGCGCTGGCGCATATCGAATTTGTCGCGATCGACCTGGCGGTCGATCTGATCGGCCGCTTCGGCAATGAATTTCCGCGCGCGTTTGTCGACGACTGGATCGATGTCGCCGCCGACGAAGCGATGCACTTCGCGCTGCTCGATCGGCGACTACGGCAGCTTGGTAGCCATTATGGCGCATTGCCCGCCCATGCCGGATTGTGGGAAGCCGCGCAGGTCACCGCCGACGATGTGCTGGCGCGGCTCGCGATCGTGCCGATGGTGCTGGAGGCGCGGGGACTCGACGTCACGCCGCCGACGATCGCGCGCTTTCGCGAAGCCGGTGATCAGGCTTCGGCCAGGATTTTGTCGCGCATTTACAACGATGAAATCCGCCATGTGCGCGCGGGTACGATCTGGTTCGGCTGGAAGTGCGACGAACGGGGATTCAACGCCGCCGAAACGTGGCACGCCTTGGTAAAAGCGCGATTCCGGGGGGCGTTGAAAGCTCCGTTCAACGACTCGGCGCGCCACGACGCCGGTCTGACGCAAGAATTCTATGGTGTTATTGCGTCTTAACCATTGGGATAGCACACAGGCTTCGCGGGGGATGAGCAGTCATCCAAACCAACAAACACCGGCGCCAAAGCCTCTTTATGACTTTGGCGACATGGCACACGCGGGGTCGTATTTTGATAAACACTCTTCTGACGCAGAAGTTGCATCAAGTCGCAATGCTCTGCGCCGCAGCATGTTTCATGACGGCGACGCCCGCCGTTCAAGCTGCCGAAACCAGCGCCGATGCCGGCATCATTGCTCCCGACGAACCCGATGACGACAGCTTCACCGCTGGCATTCCGGCGGGTGAAGACAGCGAAGCCCGCGCGATTTTTCAGGCGTGGAAGCGCCTTGACACCGGCCTGACGGCCAGCATCGGCGTAGCCGTTCCGTCGCGCCGCCCGATCGATCAGATGTCGCTGTCGTCGTCGTACGGCATGCGCGTCCACCCGGTCACCGGCAAGGTCGCCCGCCACAATGGCATCGATATTCCGGCGCCGCACGGCACCCCGATCTACGCGACCGCCGACGGCATCGTCGGCCGCGCTCAGCGTCTCGGCGGCTACGGCAATTATGTCGAGGTCGAACATGGCAACGCCATCCAGACGCGCTACGGCCATATGTCGTCCTATGTCGTCGTCCCCGGTCAGTCGGTGAAAAAGGGCGACGTTCTTGGTTACGTCGGTTCGACCGGTCGTTCGACCGGCAACCATTTGCATTATGAAGTCCGCATCGAAGGCGCACCGGTCAATCCGATGCCGTTCGTGCGGTCGGACCAGATGGCGATCGCTGCGATCACCGGCAAAAATGTCGCAATGGGCGGTCCCGAATAAGAAATAATGACGAGCTTTCCTGGGTCGGAGAGGAGGGGCGCCAGGCGGGATAACCGTCGCGGCGCCCTTTTCATTTGGTTCAGAACGCCTATCTAGCCCCTATGGCCACGCAGCTTTCCGATATCACTCTGTCGCCCGCCGCCGCGGCGCGCGTCCGCTGGATCGCCGACCGCAAGGGCGAAACGCAAGCGGCGCTACGCCTCGCCGTCGACGGCGGCGGCTGTTCGGGCTTCACCTATCGCTTCGGCCTGGCCGAAAGCATCGACGCGGGCGACATCATTACCGAAACCGACGGGGTGAAACTGGTGGTCGATCCGATCAGCATTGATCTGGTCCGCGGCTGCATCGTCGATTTTGTCGATTCGCTCGGCGGGTCGTCGTTCAAGGTCGAAAACCCCAACGCGGCCTCCGGCTGCGGCTGCGGGTCCAGCTTCTCGATTTAAGCCATCCACTCCTCGTCATTGCGAGCGCAGCGAAGCAATCCAGAGTTGCGTAAACCGCTCTGGATTGCTT
>JAFAGN010000055.1 GCA_023422695.1 Pseudomonadota bacterium | reverse complement strand
AAGCAATCCAGAGCGGTTTACGCTACGCTGGATTGCTTCGCTGCGCTCGCAATGACGCACCAGGGCGACGTCAATGACCCCCGCTGCCCGCGTTCAGACCGCAATCGAGATTCTCGACGTCATCGCCCGTTCCGCCCGTGACGGCGGCGCCCCCGCCGATGCAATTTTTGCCGAAGCGATGCGCGCGCGGCGTTATGCGGGATCAAAGGATCGCCGCGCGATCCGCGCCCATGTCTATGATGCGATCCGCGCCGTGCGTTCGGCGCCGGTGTCGGGCCGCGCCGCGATGCTGGCGCTTGCCGACCGTGATCCCGATCTCGCCGCGCTGTTCGATGGCTCGGCTTATGGTCCCGCGGTGATCGCCGCCGACGAACCGCGCGCCGAAACCGGGATCGCCGCCGCCGCCTTGATCGCGTTGTTCGATCCGCTGGTCGGTGACGACGATCAGGCTGCCATGCTCGATCGGGCGCCGCTCGACCTGCGCGCCAACCGCTTGCGCTCAAGCCGCGACGAACTGGCGGCGATTTTCCCCGAAGGCGAAGCGATCGACCGCCTTGCCGATGGCTGGCGCCTGCCGGGCGAAACCGCCGCGGTGCAGCATAGCGCCTATGCCGAGGGCCAGTTCGAGGTTCAGGATGCGGCAAGCCAATATGCCGCTGCCGCGCTCGGTACCGAAGCAGGACAGGCGGTCATCGATCTGTGTGCGGGTGCGGGAGGCAAGACGCTTGCGATCGCCTCCGCGACCAACGACGAAGCCGCGATCCTCGCCTGCGACACCAACCGCGCGCGGCTCCAGCAACTGACGCCGCGCGCCGAGCGCGCTGGGGCGACCCGGGTGGAAACGCTGCTGCTGAATCCGGGGCAAGAGGTAGCCATGCTCGCGGACCGGATGGGCAAGGCCGACCGCGTCATCGTCGATGCGCCCTGCTCGGGCAGCGGTACCTGGCGGCGGAGTCCCGAACTACGCTGGCGCCTGACCCCGGCGCGGCTCGATCGCCACGTCGCCGATCAGGCAAAGCTGCTCGACATCGGCGCCGCGCTGGTGGCGCCGGGCGGCAAACTTCTTTATGCTGTATGTTCGATCATCGCTCGCGAGGGGCGCGCTCAGGTGAATGATTTTCTGATCAGGAACCCCGGCTGGACCGCCGACACTGGCTATCTACCCGAAGGAGTGGGACGTGCCGCGGGGGCCGGTTTTCTGCTCACCCCGGGGCATGACCGCTGCGACGGATTTTTTCTCGCACGACTGACAGCGCCATGTTAGCATCCACCCAATGACAAGATGGGAGAATGCGATGCGCGTCGGTTTTCTGGCTCTTACCGCAGGAGCAATCCTGGCGAGTTTGCCCACCGCATCCGATGCCCAGCGCGCCGACAACGACATCTTCCCGCGCTCAATCGCGCTTCAGCAGGAAGGGCAAAAGGCGCAGGACGCGGGCGACCTGAATCTCGCGATCGATCTGTATGAATCGTCGCTCGCTGCCGACCCGCGCAACCGTTCGGCGATCATCGCGCTGGCGCAGGTGGCGCGCGCGCAGGGGCTGCCGGGCAAGGCGATCGGCTTGTACCGCGAAGCACTGGTACTGGAACCGAACGACGTGGTCGCGCTGACCGGGCAGGGCGAAGCGCTGGCCGACAAGGGCGCGCTCGAACTGGCGCGGCAGAAGCTGGCCGAAGCGCAGCGTGTCTGCGGCGAAAAATGCCCGCAAGTCGCGGCGCTGGAAAAGACGATCTCGTCGAGCGCCTCGAAACGCGTGGTTGCCGCCGAGGTGCTCGTGCCGAAACCGGTCGTCGCGACGGTTGGTGCCAGCAACAGTCAGAATTAGGGTTTGGCCGACGCTGAGGGCCGCATCGAAGCTACCTCGACGCATTCCCCTCCCTGGCGGGGAGGAGGAGAAGCAATGTCCGCACGTCGCCGCGGGCAGCTGTCATCAACGACACGGTAATCTCGCGAGGGGGCGAGCGGCATATTCGGCAGGATGGAACCCCGCTTCGCGCGGCAAGCCGACCGCCTTCCTGGTTGATGCCAACTAACCGCCCAACCAATCGGCCCCGATCTCTCCCCGATGCCCCTCTGGCGCCAGCGCGGCGCGCAGGGCTTCCAGCAGCGGCGGCAGCGCCTGCGTAAAGGCATAGGGTGGGTTGACGATGAAAAGGCCCGCGCCGTTATAAATGTCGGGCTGATCGCGGTTGTACAGCCAATGCTCGACCACCAGAAACTTCGGGATGCCGAGTTTCCGCAATTGTTGTTTCCAACGCACATGCGTGGCGCGGTCTTTCAGCGGATACCAGATCACCGTCACGCCATGCGCCCATTTGCGGTGCGCAGCGGCGAGGGTGGTGGTGATACGGGTGCGTTCATCGGTCTGCTCGTAGGGCGGATCGACCACCACCACGCCGCGCGGGGTGCGTGTCGGCAGCAGCGCCAGCCAAAGCTCGTAGGCGTCGCGCTGGTGCACCGCGGCGGATGTGCCGCGCATCGCGCCGCGCAGGGTGTACGCGTCATCGGGATGTTTTTCGTTGAGGATCAGGAAATCCAGCGGGCGCAGAAGCTGCGCCAGAATCTGCGGCGAGCCTGGGTAGAGGCGCGGCTCGGCGCCGGCATTCACCGCCCGCACGGCGGCGCGATAGTCGTCCAATAAAGGATTGGTATCGGCAAAGGCGCGCAGCACGCCCTGTGTAGCCTCGCCGGTGCGCCCGGCCTCCTCGCCGCCAAGGTCGTACAGCCCGCAACCGGCATGAGTGTCGATCAGGGTCAGCGCGCCCGGCTTTTGCTGCAAGGCCTGTACGAGGGCGATCAGAAGGCTGTGCTTCACAACATCGGCGCTGTTGCCAGCATGGAAGGAATGGCGATAATTCATTTCGGGTGCCCGTATAGCGTCGCGCGGAAACCTTCAAAGCATTCTGCGCAAGGCAGCAAGTCGGCGCTACGCTCCCAACGCCCGCGCCAGCGCCACCCATTCGGCGACGCTGATCGTTTCGGCGCGGCGCGTGGGATCGATGCCGAGCGCCTCGACCGCGGCGACCGCGCCCTCGACCCCTTTCAGGCTTTGGCGCAGCATCTTGCGGCGCTGGCCGAAACCCTTTTCGGTCAGTTTCGACAGCAGTTTCGGGTTAACGCCTGCGGGTTGATCCGCGGCGACGACATGGACGATTGCCGACATCACCTTCGGCGGCGGGGTGAAGGCCGAACGGTGGACTTTCATCGCGATCTTGGCGGTCGAACGCCACTGCGCCAGCACCGCAAGGCGGCCATAGGCGCCGGTGTCGACCGGCGCGACGATGCGTTCGGCGACCTCCAGCTGGAACATCAGCGTCAGCGAGAGCCAGCGCGGCGGCCATGCAGCGGGCTCGAGCCAGCGGGTGAATAGCGCGGTGCCGACATTATAGGGCAGGTTGGCGACGATATGATAGGGCGCGCCGCCGGTCAGGGCGTCAACATCGACCGCCATCGCATCGTCGGCGATGACCGTTAGCTGCCCGGGAAACGCGTCGCTCAACTCTGTGAGCAGCGGCAGGCAGCGGTCGTCGCGCTCGACCGCAATCACCTTTGCCCCGGCGCGGAGCAGCGCACGGGTCAGGCCGCCGGGACCGGGGCCGACCTCGAACACCGTGGCGCCGTCGAGGTCGCCGGGAATCGCGGCGATGCGATCGAGCAGTTGTTCGTCGAACAGGAAATTCTGGCCCAGCGCCTTGCTGGCCTGCAGTCCATGCGCGCGCACCGTTTCGCGCAGCGGCGGCAATTGGGGCGCCGACCGCGACGTCACTTGGCCGGGGCGCAGCTGCGTTCGCGCGCGGTCGCCAGCTGCGCCGCCATCGCAATCGCCGCGATTGTCGGGCCGGGATCGGCCAGCCCGGTCCCGGCGATATTGAACGCGGTACCGTGATCGGGCGAGGTGCGGATGATCGGCAGGCCGAGGGTCAGATTGACTCCGTCGTGAAAATGCAGCGCCTTGAACGGGGTCAGCGCCTGATCGTGATAGGCGCAGAGCAGCGCGTCATAACGGCTGCGAACCGCAGGCGCGAACAGGCTGTCGGCGGCGAGCGGGCCGTCGACAATCAGCCCTTCTTCGGCAAGCTGCGCGACCGCGGGCATCATGATCCGTTCTTCTTCGCCGCCCAATTGGCCATTCTCACCGGCATGAGGGTTCAGCCCGGCGAGCGCGATGCGCGGGTTTTCGATCCCGAAATCGCGTTTCAAACCGCGCGCGACGATCCGCGCCTTGGCGACGATCAGCTCGACCGTCAGCCGTTCGGACACTTCGATCAGCGGGATATGGACGGTCAGCGGGACGACGCGCAGCGACGGTCCCGCCAGCATCATCACCGCATTGGTCGCGGTCACGCCGCAGCGTTCGGCGATGAATTCGGTCTGGCCGGGGTGCGTATAACCGATGCCGTGCAGCGCGAATTTCGATACCGATCCGGTGACCAGCGCCGAACTCGCCTGATTGCGCGTCAGCCCGATGCCGGTTTCCAGCGCGTGCAGCGCGCAGGTTGCGCCCGCTGCGGTCGGCGTGCCGGGCGTCAGTGGACCGCTGTCCTCCAGGTGCCAGACGGGCAGGGCGTCGTCGAAGGTCCGTTGAACCTCGTCCATATCGCCGACCCGCGCGATCGGGCCATCCCACACCGCCTCGATGGCCGCAGCATCGCCGATAGCGACGAAGGCGGGCAGGCCGTGTTCGCGGCGCGCGGCCCAGGCGCGGGCGGTGACGTCGGGTCCGACGCCGGCCGGGTCACCCATGGTAACCGCGATCGGCTGTCGAAGATTGGCAAAAGACATTAGCTATATTCGATCACGGCATCCCGGCGCAGGTCGCGCAGATAACGCTGAGCCCGCTTGTTGACCTTTTCTTCGAGCAGGCGCGCTTCGATCTGTTCAAGATTCGGCGCGGTCGCGGTTTGCGGCAACTCGCGTCCGCACAGCACCAGCACGCTGATCCCTTCGTCGGCGGACCCGAAGGGCTGGGTCGTTTGCCCGATCTGCAGGCTGACCAGCGTGTTCTGCAGCGGTGCGGGCAGCGCGCGCATTTCGATATTGTCGCGCGACACCACATTGGCGCCCAGCTGCGCCGCCACCGCATCGGCCGCGCCGCAGCCCGCGATGCCGCGGGTCGCTTCGGCGAATTGGCCGGCCAGTTCGGACGCCCGGGCCTGCGTCGTTCCGGTCGGGAAATCGAGCGAAATCTGCTTGAGGCTGAGCACCGCATCGCGCGGATCGGCGGTCAGTACCTGGCGCCGGTCGATCATCAGCATGATCGAAACGCCGCCGGGAACCTCGATCGGTCCGACCAGCTGGCCGGGCTGCATCGTCGTGGCCGCTTCGGCCATCGATGCGGGCAACTGGCCTGCCTTTACCCAGCCCAGATCGCCGCCAACGACCGCGGTCGATGCTTCCGAAAACTGGCGTGCATAGGCGGCAAAGCTGCCGCCAGCCTGCAACGCCTGAATGATCTTGCGGGCATTTTCGATCACCGCAGCGACATTTTCGGGCGGCGCCGACAGATAGATTTCGCCGAGGTGGAATTCGTCCTGACCCTTGGCATCGTTCATCCGCTGGACGACCGATTCAACTTCTTCGGTCGACACATTGGTCGTCGACTGAATGTTCCGCGACAACAGGCGGTCCCAGGCGAACTCGCCGCGGATCTGTTGTTTCACCGCGGCCGCCGACGATCCTTTCGAGACGAGGTACGCCGAAAACTGGTCGGGAGTCTGCTTGAAGCGCAGCGCGAGCCGCGCGAACTGATCGTTGACGACATTTTCGTCGATGGTGATGTCCGCCGCCTTGGCTTCCTGAATCTGCAGTTTTTCGTCGATCAGGTTGCTGAAAACCTGCTGCCGCAGCCGCTGCAACTCTTCCGGCGGCAGCGCGACGTCGTTGTTGGCGATACGGATCAGCGCCATGCGCTGTTCGATGTCGGTCGCAGTGATGATTTCGCCGTTCACGGTGGCCGAGGGGCGATACACGTTGCTCTTGGCATCGCCGTAAAGCTGGACGTTGCCCGGGATATTCAGGCTGGTCGTCGGCACTTCATTGTCGCCGACAGTCTGCGCCACCACGGGCGTGATGCCGACGGCAGCCACGGCGATCAGGCTGATCATGGTCGAAAATTTGGTCATCTTTACCCTATTCGAGAACTGGTCGCACGCTCCGTATCAGCGGAAACGCCCGATGGTCCAGCGCAATCCGCCATATGGACTGTTTGACGTCAGCCGATAGCGGCAGAACGCTGAACCTAGGCTGAGCGATCGGGTCAGAAGCCCAGGTTGCGGAACGCGATGCGGAACGAAAAGCTGTTGCCGCGTTTGGCGTCGCCGGTGTCCGCATAATCGCGGCGCCAGGTCAGCGCGATCGACAGGCATTCGTCGTCATAGGCGACGCCCAGGCGGTGGCGAATCGGCTCGAACCCGTCGGCGGTGCTGAGCGGATCATCGCTTCGCTGTGTCAGGTCGACGATCGCTGACCCAAAGATCGACCAGTTGCGTGCGACCGCCACGCGGCCGCCAACGCGGGCCTCCTCGCGGTCCTGCAGATCTTCGCCCAGCAGCAGGATGTCGCGGTTGAGCCGCGAATAGCCGAGCACGGCATAGGTCGAGCGGCTGCCGATCGTCGCATCGAATTCGTTGCGTCGGATCGCGAAATTATCCTTGTCGAGCCGGTAGCGGTGGGTCAGGCGCAGGAAATCGCGATAGGCAATCGTCGTCCGCCCGACGACGTCCGAAGTGCGGTCGGTCAGCCCGGTGCCGTCGGCGAACAGGCTGGGCTTGTCCGACAGACGGTAGCTTTGGCCGACGCTGCTGCTGATGTTGAACCCCGGGCGGCTGAAATTCCATTCGACGCCATAGGTGATGCGCGCGCCATCCTCGAACCGGTCGTAGCCGTTGAAGCGGTTGATCGCGAAGAGGTTGCTGTCCTCCAGATCAAAGGCGCGGGCATCTTCGTTGGGGATGTCGAGATTTTCGATCGGCGGGGTGGCGACAATCTGGACGCGCGGGGTCAGCGTCTGGGTGCCGCCAGCAAATTCGCCGACGAAGGGCCAGCGCATGTCGGCGGCGACCGCCGCGATGCCGCGCGCCTGCCAGCCCGATTTGCCGCGATAGCCGGGAATCGCGGTCAGCAGGTTTTCGTCGCTATGATAGACGTCGCCGCGGACGAGCGCCGTCAGCGTCACTTCCTGCCCCAGCCGCGTCAGTCCGCGCAGATCCCAGCGCGCACCGGCAAAGGCGCGCTGCGTGTCCTGTCCCGCGGTACGGCCGATCGCCAGCGTATTGAGCTGTAGCTCGACCTGGCCGCCCAGCACCGGATCGGCGAAGCGCTGGCGATAGTCGATGATCGGCAGGGCGATCGGCTGTTGTCCCTGGCTGTCGTTGGCGCGCAGCGTCTGCGTCGCCCACCCGGCGATCGACAGATAGGAATTGCCGCCGATCCGTTCGAGCTCGAAGGTCGAACGCAGCCGGTCGTCGCGGCTGATGTCGTAACGGCGCATGAAAGTCCGGTCGGTGGCGATCCGCCCCGAATAGGTCAGGCTCCAGCGCGGGTCGAACTGGAACTTGCCCGCACTCTCCAGATAACCGCGAAAGCGTTTGCGGCTGTCGGGGTCTTCGCCGGTCAGCGGTACCAGCGAGCTGTAGGTCGCATAACCGTTGATCCGGAACGACCCGATGTCGGTGAGCGCCCGGAACTCGCCCTCCAGCATCGGCGCGGCGCCGGTGTAGAGATGCGGGGTGATCGTGATGTCGCGGTCGGGGGCAAGCCGCAGATAGTAAGGAACGGCGATCTCGAACCCGTTGCTGCGGTCGAGGCGGATTTCGGGGACGAGCAGCCCGCTGCCCGCCTCGCTGTTCGCCGGGTGGCTGAGCCCGGGCAGCGGGATCAGTGGCAGCCCGAAAATCTCGACCCGCGCGCCTTTATAGCGGATCTTGTTCTTGGCCCGGTCATAGGTGACGCGCACCGCGCGAATCTGCCAGCTGGGGTTCTTCGGGCATCCTTCGGCGTCCTCCACCGGGCAGGGGGTGTAGGCGGCGTTCTCCAGCTCGATATTGCCATTCTCGAACCGGGTTCCCTTGATCGCGGCGAGGCGCGCGCCGTTGTCGAGGACGACAAGAAGGTTTTCGACCACGCCGTCGCGCAGGCTGTCGGTCAGCTCGATGCGGTCGCCATAAGCGGTGTCGCCTTCGGGATTCTTGATCGCGACATTGCCTTCGGCGAACACTTGGCCCGTCTTGCGATTCCACGTCACCTTGTCGGCGCGCATCGAAATCGCCTCGCGGTTCATTGCGACATTACCCTCGGCCACGACGACTTCGGTTTCGCTGTCGTAATTCAGGTTGTCGGCGGCAAAGCCGACCTGATCTTCGGCGGCAACCGCCGGTGCGTCGGTGGTGACCGGCGCGATGTCGGGGGTTTGCAGGTCGGGTTCGCCCGTGACTTCCTGCGCGGTTGGCGACTCGGCGGTCTGCTGCGCCGCGACCGGGCTGGCGAGCAGCGCGATGCTGCTCGCGGTGACCAGCCACAGCGGCTGCGCACGGCGCGTCGGTCGGAACAAAGCCCAGCTCATTTAATCACTTTGTCCCACTTATCGATCGCGTCCGCCCGGGTTGGACCGGCTGCTTTGTTTTTGCAACTCGCAAGCGAAACCCCTATCGGTCCCGCACGTTGCAATCAATCTTCGCATAAGAGAGTTACCGAATGGACATTCACTTTGTCGCGCAAATCGATGCGTCTGCCGACGTCGTCGCTTTTCCGGTCCGCAAGGGCGAGCTGAACGCCTTTGTCCAGGCATTGGGCGAGCCGCACGGTGCGTTGCTCGGCGGTGCTGCGGCACAGGCGCGTTTCGAAGGTGCGGCGGGCGGGATTGCCGAAACGGCGGCGGTCGATGGCGGCCGGGTTCTGCGTCTGCTGCTCGTCGGGATCGGCGAAGCGACGGTGCATGATCTCGAGCGCGCTGGCGGTGCGCTGACCGCGCGGTTGCAGACGAGCGGCGCCACCGCCGTCCAGGTCGATTTCGCCAGCGCCGGGGTGGTTGATGAGGAGGATGTGTTGGCGTTCGCGATGGGCGCCAAGCTGCGTAACTGGCGTATCGACACCTATCGCACCCGGCTCGCCGACAATGCCAAGCCGAGCCTCAAATCGCTGACCATCGCGTCGCCGCACCGTGACCTGGCGGCGCGCTGGGCCGTGAACGAAGCGATCGCCGACGGCGTGGCGCTAACCCAGACGCTGGTCGCGGAACCGCCGAACATCCTTTATCCCGAAAGCTTCGTCGAACGCTGTCAGCACCTTGCCGACCTTGGCGTCGAAATCGAAGTGCTCGACGAGCGACAGATGAAGGCGCTGGGCATGGGCGCGCTGCTTGGTGTCGCGCAGGGCTCAACCCGCCCGCCGCGTTTGCTCGCTATGCGTTGGAACGGTGGCAACGACGGCGAAAAGCCGGTCGTGTTCATCGGCAAGGGCGTGACGTTCGATACCGGCGGGATCAGCCTGAAACCCGGCCCGGGCATGGACATGATGAAATGGGACATGGGCGGCGCGGGCGCGGTCGCGGGCGCGATGAAGGCGATTGCCGGGCGCAAGGCAAAGGCGAATGTCGTCGGCGTCGTTGGGCTGGTCGAAAATATGCCCGACGGCAATGCGATGCGACCGGGCGATATCGTCAGCACGATGTCGGGTCAGACGGTCGAGGTGCTGAACACCGATGCCGAGGGTCGGCTGGTGCTGTGCGACGCGATCACCTGGGCGCAGAAGATGTATTCGCCAAAGGTTATTGTCGATCTCGCGACGCTGACCGGCGCGATGGTCATCTCGCTGGGGCATGAATATGCCGGGATCTTCGCCAATGACGAAACGCTTGCGGCCCAGCTGATCGCGGCGGGCGAGACGAGCAACAACAAGCTGTGGCGCTTCCCGTTGTCGGCGGCTTACGACAAGCTGATCGACAGCCCGATTGCCGATATGAAGAATATCGGCCCCCGCGAAGGCGGCTCGATCACCGCGGCGCAATTCCTGAAACGCTATGTCGATGACGGTGTCGCCTGGGCGCATCTCGACATCGCGGGGACCGCCTGGGCGGACAAAGATGGTCCGGTGTGGGCGAAGGGTGCGACGGGCTATGGGGTTCGCCTGCTCGATCGCTATATCGCCGAGAACCACGAGGGTTGATGCACTCCACCTCGTCATTGCGAGGAGCCGAAGGCGACGCGGCAATCCAGGGGCGGCATAAGCCCGCTCTGGATTGCTTCGCTTCGCTCGCAATGACGATTGATCTGTAACGATATGCCGCGCGTCGACTTTTACCGGCTGACCCGCGACCCCGTCGAACGGGTACTCCCTGCCATCGCGTCGCGCATATTGGGCGCGGGCGATCGCCTGCTGATTGTCGCCGCGCCGGCGATGCAGCGGCAGGCGATCGACGAGGCGCTGTGGACGCTTCAGCCTCCCAGCTTTCTGCCCCACGGCGCCGCTGGATCGCCCGACGAAGCCATCGAGCCGATCCTGATTTCGGGAACGCTCGATGCCGCGCCGCCCAATGGGGCGCGGCTGGTGGCGCTGGCCGACGGCGAATGGCGCGACGACGCACTCGGGTTTGATCGCACCTTCCTGATGTTCGACAACAGCCGGATCGACGATGCCCGCGCGATATGGCGCACGCTGTCGGCGCGCGAGGATGTCGATAACCGCTTCTGGAAACAGGACGAAAACGGGCGCTGGTCGGAAGGACCATAAAGGACCGCCGCTCTATCCTTGCGATACAGCGAAAGCGCGGCTAGAGGCGCGCGCATCGCAGACCATAACAACACAGGAGCTTCCCCCATGGCGGTCACTCGCACTTTTTCGATCATCAAGCCCGACGCCACGCGCCGCAACATCACCGGTGCCGTCACCAAGATGCTGGAAGACGCCGGCCTGCGCGTCGTCGCTTCGAAGCGTATCCACATGAGCCGTGAACAGGCCGAAGGCTTCTACGCGGTCCACAAGGAACGCCCCTTCTTTGGCGAACTCGTCGATTTCATGATCAGCGGCCCGGTCGTCGTCCAGGTGCTGGAAGGCGAAAACGCGATGCAGCGCAACCGCGACATCATGGGCGCCACCAACCCCGCGAACGCTGAACCCGGTACGATCCGCAAGGAACTGGCCGAAAGCATCGAAGCGAACACCGTGCACGGCTCGGACAGCGACGAGAATGCGGCGATCGAAATCGCCTTCTTCTTCAAGCCCGAAGAAATCGTCGGTTAACCGCATTTGCCGCAAGGCATGAAGAGGCCGCCGGAGCGATCCGGCGGCCTTTTTCGTCAGAATTCGTCTGCGATCGCCATCAGCCCGGCGAGCTTCTTCGGCGCGACCGCAAGCCAGCTCTTGCGCAGCCATTCGCCGATCGCGTCCCAGTCGGTATCGCCGAGGTCGAGCCGGATGCCGACCCAGCCGTCGCCAAAATAGGCGGGGCGGTAATAGCGATCCTCGT
>JAFAGN010000051.1 GCA_023422695.1 Pseudomonadota bacterium | reverse complement strand
AAGCAATCCAGAGTTGCGTAAACCGCTCTGGATTGCTTCGCTGCGCTCGCAATGACGAAATGGCGGACGTCAAAGCAATGATCGTCAATCAAGTTCAGGGTGACGAAGGGGCTGGGATCAGCCTCGGCTTGCTGGCATAGCGAGCCAATGAAAATCGCGACCTTCAACATCAACGGGATCAAGGCCCGCCTGCCGCGCCTGATCGAATGGCTCGAAGAAACCCAGCCCGATATCGCCTGCCTGCAGGAGCTGAAATCGAGCGACGAAACCATGCCGACGAAGGAGATCGAGGCGGCAGGGTACGGCTTTCTCTATCATGGGCAAAAGGGCTTCAACGGCGTTGCGATCCTCGCCAGGGGCGCCGAGCCGGTCGAAACGCAGCGCGGCCTGACGGGCGAGGATGAGGACGAACAGTCGCGTTATCTGGAAGCCGACGTCCACGGGGTACGCGTTGCGTCGATCTATCTGCCCAACGGCAACCCGCAACCCGGCCCCAAATTCGATTACAAGCTGCGCTGGATGGCGCGGCTCCGCGAACGGGCCAAGGCTTTGCTGGCGAGCGAAATTCCGACCATCCTGACCGGCGACTACAATGTCATCCCGCACGACGACGATGTGTGGGATCCCCGCGCCATGTCGACCGACGCGCTGATGCAGCCCGAATCGCGCGACGCATGGTTCCGCCTGCTCGGCGACGGGTGGACCGACGCGCTGCGCAGCCGTCACCCGGCAGGCGGCGTCTGGACCTTCTGGGACTATCAGGCCGGCGGCTGGCAACGCGACCATGGCTTTCGTATCGACCATCTGCTGCTCAGCCCGGCGCTCGCCGACCGGCTGATCGACGCCGGGGTCGACAAGGACCACCGCGGGCGTGAAAAGGCCAGCGACCATGCACCGACGTGGGCGGTGCTGGCTTGAGGCATCATCCGGGGAACAATGGCAGCTAACGACCGGTTGCGGACCCAAGCGATCCTCCCCCACCGGGGGAGGGGGACCACCCGAAGGGTGGTGGAGGGGCACAGGCGGTTTACGTGGCGCCGGACAAAAAGCACTCCGTCATCGGCGACCGTTCGGCGGTGCACTATCGCAGCGGCAAGGCAAACCGATAGTGCCCCTCCACCAGCTTCGCTGGTCCCCCTCCCCGTGCCGGGGAGGATCGGCAAGGTCAGCTCCCCACCCCAAATCCGCCCCTTCAGCCCAGCATCTTGTCGTAAATCTGATACACCCGGTTGACCTTCGCATCGATCGCCTCGGCAACCGCGTTCATCCCCTGATTGTCGTCGAGCACCCAGCCGATGTCGCCGCGCTCGGTGCCATAGTCGCGCACCGCGTCGCGGCGGATGAATTCGATCATCATGAACGCCAGCGTGCTCGCCATCCGGCTGTTCTGCAGCTTTTTGGCGACGCCCATCAACGGGACGCGCAGCGTGCGGCTCGTCGGCTTGCGCAGCCACCACAGCAACCGCGCCCAGTTGAACGGGAGCAGCGAACCGTCCATGTCGATCAGCAGCTCGTTGATATTGGGCAGGACGATCATGAAAGCGACCGGCTCGCCGTCGAGCTCGGCGACGCGGATCAGATCCTCGAACACCAGTGTTTTGAGTTTCTTGCCGACGAACGCGATCTCGCTGTCGGTCAGCGGCACAAAACCCCAATTGTCCGACCAGGCATCGTTGAGCAGGCCCATGATCAGCTTCGCTTCGGCATCGAAGCGGCGCTTGTCGACCTTGCGGATGCGGATGCGCGCGTTCTTCTCGCCCGCCGCGACGATACGCCCGACGATCGGCGGAAATCCGTCTTTGATCGCGACGTCGTAATTCAGCAGCTGCTTGATCGGGCGGTAGCCGCTATCCTCGATCCAGCCGCGATACAGCGGGCTGTTATGCCCCATCATCACGGTCGGTCGGTTGTCGAAGCCTTCGATCAGCAGCCCCGGTTCGTCCCAGATCGAAATCGACAGCGGGCCAAGCGCGCGGTGCATCCCCTGACGGCCCAGCCAGTCCTCGGCGGCGACCAGCAGCGCGCGGGTCGTTTCGGCATCTTCGGCTTCGAGCAGTCCCCAGTTGCCCGTCCCCGGTCCCATCCCCTGTTCGGCGGGCTGCGCGAGGGCAAGTTCGTCGATATGCGCCGAAATCCGGCCAACGGTGCGGCCATTGCGGCGCGCCAGAAACAGCTGCGCCTTGCCATGCTCGAACCACGGATTCTTGCCCGGAGTCAGCAGGTTATACACCTCGCCCTTTAGCGGCGGCACCCACGCCGGGTCGCCGCGGTTGAGCCGGAATGCCAGCTCGACAAACTCGCGCCTGTCATTCTTGTCCTTGACCGGGTGGATGGTGATCGGGCCGTCCGAATGTCCGCTCATACTGGTTTCCTGAAATGCCAACCCTATATGCTGGATGCCGCATTAGGGCATCGCCGCGGCGCTGGCGACCCGCATTTGGCCATTTTGCTGCCACGAAATCATGGTGAAGAGCGACGGTTATGACGACGATCAATCCCCCCGCCGATCGGGTCGAGGCACCGCTGAACAAGGCGGCGACCAGGATCCCGAAATCGGCGATTGCCGACGACATGGCGATGATCCGCGCGGCGTCGGAGCTGACGCGCGACCTCGTCACGCCTTCGGCGCGCATCTATTGGACCGATTTTCTGCTGTCGGCCGCGATCGGCTATGCGGGCGTCGCGGGCGCGATCCTGGCGCCGACGACGACGTGGGCGCTCGCCGCGGCACTGATCGCGATCCTCGCGCTTTATCGCGCGGGCAGCTTCATCCATGAACTGACGCATATCCGCAAAAACGCGCTGCCGGGCTTCCGCTTCGCTTGGAACCTGCTTGTCGGCGTGCCGCTGCTGATCCCGTCCTATATGTATGAGGGGATTCACAGCCTGCATCACAACCGCACCAAATATGGCACGGTCGACGATCCCGAATATCTGCCGCTCGCGCTGATGAAGCCGTGGACGGTGCCGCTGTTCGTCGTCGCCGCGGCATTTGCGCCGCTGGCCCTGCTGTTCCGCTACGCGGTGCTGACCCCGCTGTCGTTCCTGATCCCGCCGCTGCGCCGCATCGTCGTCGAACGCTATTCGGGGATGATCATCAATCCGCTGTTCCGCCGCAAGGCACCCGACGGCGATTTCCGCCGCATGTGGGCGTGGCAGGAGGGCGGCGCATGGGCGTGGTCCAGCCTGCTGATCACCGCGGGCGTTTTCGGCTGGGTGCCGCTGCGCGCGCTGTTGATTTTCGGCGCGATTGCCGCGGCGACTTTGGTGCTCAACCAGATCCGCACCTTGGTGGCGCATCTGTGGGAAAATGACGGCGACGTGCTGACCGTGACCGGCCAGTTCCTCGACAGCGTCAACGTGCCGCCGCCGGGCCTGCTGCCCGAGCTGTGGGCGCCGGTCGGCCTGCGCTATCATGCGCTGCATCATTTGCTGCCGGGCGTGCCTTACCATGCGCTCGCCGAAGCGCACCGCCGGCTGAAGGATGCGCTCCCCGCGGATTCGCAATATCATGGCGCGAATTACGACAGCCTGCCGAAGCTGGTGGGCAATCTGGTTGCGGGGTCTGCGCGGGGTTCCGCGGCCTGAGGATAGAGCCGTCGCCCCCGCGAAGGCGGGGGCCGCTAGCTGCCTATTCCT
>JAFAGN010000048.1 GCA_023422695.1 Pseudomonadota bacterium | reverse complement strand
CGGAATGTGCGGCTCGATCGCCGCCCATTGTCCCTCGCTCAGCCAGAAATGATCCGCCATGATCCAAGCCTCCCTAGCAGCTTGAATCATAACAACGCCATCACGTCAATTGAGTACAGACCCTAGGCCGCTCGCTCCACCACCATCGCGGCGCCGACCCCCATCGCGCCGGTCAGCACGACGAGCCCGTATCGCCCCGCGCATGCATCGAGCGCATCGAGCAGGGTCGACGTCAGGATGGCGCCGCTGGCGCCCATCGGATGGCCTTTCGCCAGATGCCCGCCGCTGACATTGACCCGCGCCGGGTCCGCGTCGCGGTCGCGCAGGAATTTGGCGATGGTCACGGCAAAGGCTTCCATGAACTCGATCCGGTCCATGTCGCCTAGCGTCAAACCGGCGCGTTCCAGCACCTTGTCCATCGCCGCAAATCCCGCGGTCAGCGAAGCCACCGGATCGCCGCCGATATCGGCAAAGGCGACGACGCGCGCGCGGGGGGGCGGGCCAAGCCCCGCGCTGCCAATCAGCGCCAGTCCGGCGCCGTCGCAGATCGGCGGGGCGTGCGCGATGCTGTGCAGCGGCTCGAACGTCGCGCTTTCCAGTGCGCCAGCATATTGGCTTTGCAACTCGCCGAACGCAGCTGGGGCCGCGGTGAGCGATTCCAGGCTGGTCTGCGGCCGGATACACTCTTCACCGTCGAGCGACCCGGTGGTGATCCGCGAGCGTTGCAGCGCGGCGTCCTGGTCGGTCTGCGCCGCGCGTTGCTGCGACGTCAATGCCGCCGTATCGAGTTCGGCGCGCGTGATGTCTTCGCTGGCCGCGAGCCGGTCGGCGGCAAGCACGGGCGGGACGAACCGCGCGCGCGGCGGCAGCTCGTCATTGCTGTAAAAGGCCGCGCGATCGCTCAGGAACGGCGTTGCGCTCATCGACTCGACGCCGCCCGCCAAAATGTGCGACGCCTGACCGCTGGCGATACGCGCGACGGCCTGACCGATCGCCGACAGTCCCGAGGCGCAATAATTGTTGATTGTCTGCACCGCCGTCGTGTCGGGCAGGCCGCTATGCAGTTTGGCTAGCATCGCCAGATGTCCGCCCTGCGCACCGGTCTGTGTCACGCAGCCGAGGATCAGCGCGTCGGGATGCGCCGCGACATCGCCGCACCGCGCCGCAAGCGCCGCCGCCTGCTGGCGGACAAGCTCCTGCGGACTGAGCGCAGCAAGCCCGCCATCGGGCCGTGCTTTGCCACGCGGGGTGCGGACCGCATCGTACAGATAGGCTTCGGTCAAATCAGGTGCCGACGACGAAGCTGACAGCGGTCGTCGCGCTACCGCCGACGTTGAAGGTCGCGAAGTTGCGCGCGCCTTCGACCTGATAATCGCCTGCATTCCCAGTGACCTGCCGCCAGCTGTCGAGCAGCATCCGCACCCCCGTGGCACCCACGGGATGCCCCAGCCCGATCAGCCCGCCCGACGGGTTGACCGGCAGCTTCCCGCCGAGTGCAATCGTCCCGTCCTCGACGGCGCGCCAGCTTTCGCCCGGCTTGGTGATCCCAAAATGGTCGATCGCCATATATTCGGTGATCGAGAAGCAATCATGCACCTCGACCCCGTCGCAGGCATAGATGTCGGGCATTTCGGCGCGGCGCAGCGCGTCCATCATCGCCTTGCGCACGCTGGGGAAGACATAGTCGCCGCCGCGGCTGTCGGCGACCTTGGTCGAATAGAGGAGGGGGGCGGTGGCATGGCCCCAGCCCTTGATGCGCGGGATGCTTTCGAGCGGGATGCCGCGGCGCTTGGCATAGGCTTCGGCGACTTCGCGCGAGGCGAGAAAGATCGCGGCGGCACCATCGGTGACCTGTCCGCAGTCGGATTTGCGAAGCGACCCCTCGATCAGCGGATTGACCTCGTTATTCTCGCCCAGATGATCGTCGGTGACCGCCCAGCCGCGCGTTTGCGAGTTGGGGTTCCTCTTCGCATTGGCGAAATTATTGGCCGAAATCCCGCGCAGATGCGCGCGATCGAGCCCGAAGCGTTCCTCATATTCCTCGGCAACCCGCGCGAACATCCAGGGCCAGAGGTAGCGCGCCTCCTGTGCCTCGCGGCCCGTCCAGGCGGCGGCGCCGAGATATTCGGCGGCGCGCTGGCCGGGGACGTTCCGCATCAGTTCGATGCCGAGCACCAGCGCGAGGCCGTAGCGTTCGGCCTCGATCTCGGCGGCGGCGGCGAGGATCGCGATGCTGCCCGACGCGCAGGCCGCCTCGTGGCGCGACGCGGGGATGCCCGCAAGGTCGGGGTGGACGTGGCCGAAAAAGCCGCCGAGCTGGCCTTGTCCGGCGAACAATTCGCCGACGAAATTGCCGACATGCGCGGTTTCGACTTCCTTGGGTTCGATCCCGGTCGCCGCGAAAGCCGCTTCGGCGACATCGCGGAACAGCTCGAACAAGCCGCCGCCCTCGCGTTCGAGGTTGCGCGCGAAGTCGGTCTGCGCGCCGCCGAGGATGAAGACGTCCTTCGCCATGTCAGGCTTCCTTTTCGAGAGTGGCAAGCGCCTGTTCGCGCACTTCGCTGCGCATCACCTTGTTGGTGACGTTGCGCGGCAAGGCATCGAAGCGGAACAGGCGTTCGGGTAGCTTGAACACCGCGAGATCCTTTTCGCGCAGATAGTCGGTCACATCGGACAGGCTGACATCGTCGGCGCCGCGCGGCACATAGGCAAGTCCGATGCGCTCGCCCATCGTCGGGTCGGGGAGCGAAAAGACGCACGCCTCGGCGAGCAGCGGGTGGCCGCCGAGCAGCTGGTCGATTTCCTCAGGTGAAATATTCACCCCGCCACGGATGATGAGATCCTTGCAGCGCCCGACGAAGCGGTAGAAGTCGCCGCCCTCGGCGATCTCGAACAGGTCGCCGGTGCGGAACCAGCCGTCGTCGGTGAAAGCCTCGGCGGTGCGATCGGGGGCGTTGTGATAGCCCTCGAACAAGGTCGGCCCGCGGATCTGGAGTTCGCCCGACACGCCATCCGCCTCAATCGGGTCGCCGCCGCCGGGCGAGACAAGGCGGCTTTCGATATTGGGGGCGCGGCCTTCGCCATAGGGCGGCGGATATTGGCCGCGGCGCGGGAACAGGCTCGCGCGCTTGTCGGGATCGGGCATGTCGCCCTCGCCGGTGATGAAGCTCATCCCCTCGTTCGACCCGAACACGTTGACGATGATGATGCCGAGCTTTTCCTGGAAGCCGCGCACCATCGCGGGGGCGAGCGGTGCCGATCCCGACGCGATGACGCGCAGGCTGGAGAGATCGACTGAAGCCAGCAGCGCCTCATTCTGGAGCAGCATGTTAAGCACCGCGGGCGGCGCGATCGTGAGGCTTGGGCGCTCAGTCGCGATCTGCTTGAGGTACACGCCAGGGTCGAAGGGATGGTGCAGCACCATCGTCCCGGCGCTTGTCAGCCAGCACATCGTGATGCCGCCGATGCTCGCCATGTTGATCAGCGGGAAGGGATTGAGCAGGACGTCGCCCGGCCCGACCTTCATCGCCTCGTAACCCGCCCCGGCCACCGCGACCCAATGATTGTGACTGCGCGGCACGCCCTTGGGAACGCCGGTGGTGCCCGAGGTCCAGCAGATGGTGAAAATGTCGTCGGCGTCGACGGGGTTTGCCGCGACATGGGCAGCGAGGGCTTCGCCGTCGCCCTCCGCTGTCGAGAGGTCGAGCGCGCCGGTGGGCGCTTCGGGGCCGAAAGTCATCAGCTGGATGTTATGGAGCAGTGGCGCCGCCACACCGACATGGTCGCAGCCCTTGACCTGCGTCGCGCAGACGAAAGCCTTGGGTTCGACGACCCCGAACATGCCCTTCAATTCATGGCTGCGATACTGCACCGCCGCCGGGCTGACGATCGCGCCGATCTTCGCCGCCGCGAAATAAAGCGCGACGAACTCGCTGATGTTCGGAAGCTGGACCAGCAGCACATCGTCCTTGCCGATCCCCACGTTGACGAGCGCGCCCGCGAGCCGGTCGATCTCCGCCGCCAGTTCGGCGTAGCTCAGCCGCTGCGGCTCGCCGAACGCGAAGTCGCCGCGGTTCGGCGCATCGACCAGTGCGAGCCGCTCTGGATGCGCCGCCGCATTGGCGGCGAACAGGTCGGCGAAGGTTTGATCACCCCACCAGCCGCTTTCGCGATACTGCCGCCGTTTGTCCTCTCCCGCGACGATCATATCAGGCGGCCAGGACGCTATTCGGACCCATACCAATGTCGTCGCCGCTCGCCCAGACGCTGTGCGTTCCCGAGCAGATACGTTCGGGCAGGATGATCCGGCACACCGGCCCCGCCGCGATATTCTTGGCATCGATCAGCACGCATTCGGACTTGTCGGTTTCGAGGTCGGCGATGAACGAGACGAGATAGCCGTCGTCCTCGTCCTTCGCATTGATCCGCGGCGCAAAGGGTGCCTCGCTGCCGAAGCGGCCGGGGCCGAATTCATAGTCCTCGCTCGTTCCCGCATTGAGGTCGTGCTTGACCAGCCCGCGGAACAGGAACCAGCCGGGCTCGGGGATCGCGCTATAGGCGTAGCGGTAGGGTTTGCCCGCATAGCGATGGTTGAACATGCCGAATTCGAGGTCGCGGTCGTCGAGCCGCTCTTCGACCGTCTCGCCGGTCTTGAGATTGAAGCGCCAGCGGTGCAGCCGCGGCTTCAACAACCCCTGGTCGAGATAGGCCATCATCCGCTCCAGCCCATCGGGGGCATTGGGATAGGATTTCGGCATCGGCTCTTCCTGATAATAGCCGTCGAGGATGATTTCGTCGCCTTCTTCCCACGCGTTCAGCCAGTGGAGCGTGTAGGTCGGCTCGGCTGTAAACCAGCGGATGTCTTCGGGCTGCCCGTGGCGCGGGATGATCGCGAAGCGCGTCTTTTCATCGGGGTGGAACTGCACTACATGCAGCCGCTTTTCGAGCAGCTCTTCGTTCCAATACAGCGGCATGTCGTTGAGGATCGTGTAGTTTTCGGTGAAAGCCATGTCGTGTGGCAGGCGCGGGCCGGGCAGCGGCACCGGGATATAATGCTTGAGCTTATTGTCCGGCCCGACGACGCCATAATGCATATAGGGCGCGTGCTTCGAGTAATTGAAGAACATCAGCTCGCCGGTCTCAAGATCGACCTTGCAATGCGCCGAAATGCCGTCGAGCGGCACCCAGCTTTCGGTGCCATACTGTTCAAGCGTGAAGGGGTCGAGCCGGTACGCTTCGCCGCACTGATAGAAGGTCGAGATGATCTTGCCCGCGTGGATCGCGACGTCGGTCGAGGATGAATCCTTCAGCCACTCCTGCGCGCCCCAGCCGTGGCGGGTCGATTTGTGCGGCGGTTCCATCAGCCCGGCCCAGAGCGAGCGACCCGCTTCCTTTTCGGCCTGAAAACCTTTGGTGCGCACGAAACGGCTGCGATAGCTGGCACGGCCGTCCTTGAACGAAATCGCATGGATAAAGCCGTCGCCGTCGAAGGGGTGATAGCGGCCGATCGGCTCGTGGATCTGGTTCTCGCCGGTGCGGACGTAAACGCCATCGATGTCGGTCGGGATATTGCCGATCACCTCGGCATCGCCATTGGCAAAGATCGCGTTCCATTCATTATAGGTCGGGCGCCACGCGCCCTTCATATAGGGATGGTCGTTCGGCTGGATCGTGGTTTCGATCGTCTCGACAAGCTGCGCGGTCATGCGAGGGCTCCTTCGGCGGGGGTAAAGCGCGGCCTTGCGGCGGCGGCATCATATTCGGAAACGAGGCGATTGACGATGGCCGCGACGGGTTCGACGCCGCGCACCGCGCCGACACCCTGTCCGGCGGACCAGACATTCTTCCACGCCTTGGCGTCGTCCTGCGCGTCCGAGAAGTTCGGGCGCTTGTCCTCGGGCATGTTCGCGGGGTCGTATCCCGCTGCGAGCAGGCTGGGTTTCAGCCAGTTGGCGGTGACCCCGGTGATGCCCTTCGAAGGCACGATATCTTCGGCACCCGCCGCCACGACCATGTCCTTATACCCCGGCACCGCCATGCTTTCGGCGCAGGCGATCAGCGAGGTGCCAAGATAGGCAAGATCGGCGCCGAGGATTTCAGCTGCACGGACCGCGTGGCCGGTCGAAATCGCCCCGCCGAGCACCAGCGGGCCGTCCCAGAATTGCCGTACCTCCTCGACAAAGGCGAAGCCCGCGGTGGCGCCGGTATGCCCGCCCGCGCCTGCTGCGACCAGCACCAGTCCGTCGACCCCGGCGGCGGCGGCCTTATGCGCGAAGCCAACCGAATTGACGTCGGCGAACACCAGCCCGCCATAGCTGTGAATTTCCTCGACGACGCGCGCCGGGCTGCCAAGCGCGGTGATGACGAGCGGTACCTTGTGGCGCACGACGCAGGCGAGGTCTTCGGGCAGGCGGCTGTTCGACGGATGGACGACGAGGTTGACCGCCCACGCCGCGGCGTCGGGATCGTTCGACAGCGCCGCGTCGATCCGGCTGACCCAATCCTCGAGGTCTGCGGAGGTGCGCGCGTTGGGCGCAGGGAAGCTGCCGATCATGCCCGCGCGCGATGCGGCGATCACCATCTCCGGTCCCGAAACCAGGAACATCGGCGCGGCGATCGCGGGCAGGCGCAGATTGCGTGTGAGCTTTGGGGGGAGGCCGGATTGCGGCACCAATGATCCTCTCAAATTATCTGACTTGCATAACGATACTTAAAGCCGTTATGACTCGCAAGGCAAGAAAAACATCGCGGGCGGTGGTCGCCAAGACGATGATGCGTGGGAGGATCTTTATGAAGAGCTATTTTGTTGCGCTGCTCGCTGCATCGGCGCTCGCCAGCCCCGGTATGGCTTTCGCCCAGGACGCGGCGCCCGCCCCCGGATCCACCGACGATCAGGGCGGGCTCGAAGAGATCATCGTCACCGCGCAGAAACGCGCCGAGGGGCTGTCCGACGTGCCGATCTCGATCTCGGCGGTCAGCGGCAAGCAGGTCGAAAATTACGGCCAGACCAACCTCGAACAAATCAGCTCGTCGGTGCCGAACCTGAAAATCACCCAGACCGCCATCGCCAACCGCATCGCGATCCGCGGCATTGCGTCGGGCGATAACAAGGGGTTCGAACAGTCGGTCGCGATGTTCGTCGACGGCGTCTATTACGGCCGCGATCAGCTGTCGCGCCTGCCACTCGTCGACATGGAGCGCGTCGAGGTGCTGCGCGGGCCGCAGCCGACGCTGTTCGGGAAGAATGCGATCGCGGGCGCGGTCAACATCACCACGCGCAGCCCGACCGATGATTTCGAAGGGTCGGTCAGCGGCCTGTACGAATTCAACCACAAGGAATTCCAGCTGACCGGCGTGTTGTCGGGGCCGCTGAGCGAAGGAATCGAAGCGCGGGTGGTCGGTTATCACCGCTCGATGGACGGCTATTTCTATAACCAGAAGCTCGACCGCGACGAGCCGAACGTCGACGAATATTATTTCCGCGGCAAGCTGGAGTTCGACAAGGGGGGCCCACTCGCCGCCGAACTGAAGCTGGAATATGCCGACTTCGAAATGAAGGGGCAGCCGCGCGATGTGTTCGGGGCGGTCGGCGTTTACAATACCGTGTTCCAAGGGCCGTTCTTCGTCAGCACCAACCCCGACTACGTCCGCGAGGACAATGGTTATGAAAGCCGCAACAAGGTGTTTGGCGCGACGCTCAACGCCGATCTGGACATCGGCGAACACACGCTGACCTCGGTGACCTCGCTGCTCGATTACAAGACGCGCGAAATCGTCGATGTCGACTTTTCGGGGATCAGCTTCCTCGATGGCACCAATTTGCAGGAAGATTACCGGCAATTTTCGCAGGAGCTGCGACTGGCGTCGCCGGGCGGCGAGACGTTCAACTATATCGCGGGCGTCTATTACCAGAACGCCAAGCTCGACGTTGACGATCAGGTGCTGTTCAACTCGACCTTCCTCGCGCTCGGCCCGCCGTTCAACGCGATCGGCGATACGCGCAACGACCGTGTCTATTCGCAGAAATCGGACCTGATCTCGGTGTTCGCGCAGGGCGAGCTGGCGGTGAGCGATCGCTTCCGCATCACCGCGGGCGCGCGTTTCAACCATGAGAAGAAAAGCGGTAGCCGCGACCTGGCGATCGTGCGCGGTCCGCTCAACACCTTCAACCCGCTGGTGGTTGCCGGAACCTTCCGCGCGCTCAATATCGAGGCGCACAGCATTTCGGGCAAATTGAGCGAAGACAGTTTCAACCCGATGGTCAACGTCCAGTTCGACGCGACCGACGACCTGATGCTCTATGCCTCGTTTGCGCGCGGAACCAAGGCGGGCGGCTTCGACATCCGATCGAACTCGCTGCCGGGATCGACCACCGTCGCCCGTCCGGGCGCGTTCGAATTCGAGGATGAAAGCGCCGACAATTTCGAGGCGGGGCTGAAGTACAAGGGCCGCGATTTCGCGTTCAACCTCTCGGCCTATCGCACCACCTACAAGGATTTGCAGGTCAATATCTTTGACGGCACATTGAACTTCAACGTCGCCAATGCCGCCGGTGCCCGCACCCAGGGGATCGAAGCCGACTTCCGCGCCGCCGTGGCCGACGGGCTGACGATCAGCGGGGCGATCGCCTATCTCGATTTCAAGTTCACCAATTTCACCTCGGGCCAATGCTATTATTTGCAGACGCCGGGGCCGGGGGGGTTCTGCGACTACACCGGACTGCGCAACGCGCTGTCGCCGAAATGGTCGGGCAACCTCAACCTCGACTATACGACGCCGGTCAGCAGCGACATCAAGGTCGCGTTCAACGTCAACGCCGACTTCTCGTCATCCTATATCGCCGCCGCGAACCTCGACCCCCGCACGAAACAGGACGGCTATGTCAAGCTCGGGGCGCGGCTCGCGCTGGCGCAGGTCGACGATCGGTGGGAGGTCGCGCTGATCGGGCGCAATCTGACCAACCAGCGCATCCTGCAAACCGCCAGCTCGATGCCGCTGGCGACCACGATCACCCGCAACGCGGGCAACGCGTATAACGGCATCGTCGATCGTCCGCGCACGATCGCGGTGCAGTTGACCGGGCGGTTCTAAAACGGTGGGGGAGGGCGGTGTACTGCCCTCCCGCCAACCTTGTCGGGGTCGCGGCCGTGGTTTAGGGGGCGACACGGACTGCAGGATGGCTTGAGCTTGAAACACGATCGCACCATCAGGGCTTGTTCGATCTGGCGCGCGCTCGACGTCGTCGGCGACGTTCCCGTGTTGCTGTTGATGGAACAGGCCTTGCTGGGCATTCACAGCTTCGACGAATTCGTCGCGCGAACGGGTCTTGCGCGGTCGGTGGTCAACGGGCGGCTCAAAAAACTGGTCGACGAAGATTGCCTGGCCAAAGTGCCGCGCAAGGGTGGCCGCGGCTTTCACTATATGCTCACCCAAAAGGGCCGCGACCAGTTTCCCAACGGTCTGATGATGCTGCGCTGGCAGCACAAGTGGGAGGCCGACAGCCGCGATTTTCAGGTTCGGCTGCACCATGCGACATGCGGTCACGCGACTGAACCGGTGCCGACCTGCGCGCATTGTCGCGCCGAAATCGACCCGCGCGATGTCGACTGGCGCGAGGGGCCGGGACTGGCGCAGGTCGTCCCGCACTACGAGCGCCGCCGCTTCAACGGCGATGTCGGCACCCGGCGTCCGGGCGGTCGGCCGCTGGTCGATACGATGATCGAGCTGTTCGGCGACCGCTGGGCGACGCTGGTTGTGCGCGCGATGTTCACCCGCATCAACCGCTTCGATGACATCCAGCGCGACACGCTGATGGCGACCAATATCCTGACGGGCCGTCTGGAGCGCTTGATCCGCCAAGGGATCATTCGGGCGGTGCCATATTCTGACCGCAGCGACAGGTTCGAATATCGGCTGACCGCCAAGGGTCGCGATCTTTATCCGGTTCTGCTGGCGCTGCTGCAATGGGGCGATCGCTGGTTTTCCGACGAACGCGGCCCGCCGGTGCTGCTCACCCATCGCCCCTGCGGTCACGACCTCACCATGCAGGTCGCGTGCAGCCATTGCGGCGACGAACTGCGGCTGGACAACAGCCGCTTCACCGTCGAGCCGACCGAAACGCCGCCCGCGAAATAATCATGCGCCGCCCACTGGCGCGCGCGGGGCCGACTGGTTACATGGGCCGCCACCAAACGAATCGCGCGTGCCGCCCCGAAAACCGGGCAGGCGCCGCCCGCACCAGAAAGTGGCCCCGATGGAAATCACAACCGGTCTGACCTTTGACGATGTGCTGCTGGTGCCCGGCCCGTCGGACATCCTGCCGTCGGATGCCAATCTGTCGACCCAGCTGACCAGCGAAATCAGCCTGAACATCCCGATCCTGTCGTCGGCGATGGACACGGTGACCGAGGCCGACATGGCGATCCTGATGGCGCAGATCGGCGGCATCGGCGTTCTCCACCGCAATCTGACCGTCGAGGAACAGGCGGCGGCGGTGCGGCAGGTCAAGCGTTTCGAAAGCGGGATGATCGTCAACCCGATCACGATCACTCCCGACGCGCCCTTGTCCTACGCCACCGCATTGATGGACCAGCACAAGATTTCGGGCATCCCCGTCGTCGAAACCGGCGGCAAGCTGGTTGGCATCCTCACCCACCGCGACGTCCGCTTTGCCGACAATCCGGGCCAGCCGGTGCGCGAACTGATGACCGCCGAAAATCTTGCCACCGTGCGCCCCGGCGTCGGGCAGGACGAGGCGCGCAAACTGCTCCACCAGCGCCGCATCGAAAAGCTGCTCGTCGTTGACGACGATTATCGCTGCATCGGCCTGATCACCGTCAAGGACATGGAAAAGGCGGTCAATTTCCCCGAAGCCACCAAGGATGGCAGCGGCCGCCTGCGCGTTGCTGCGGCGACGAACACCGGTCCGACGGGGATCGAGCGCGCCGAAGCGCTGCTCGAGGCCGAATGCGACCTGATCGTCGTCGATACCGCGCACGGCCATAGCAAGATGGTCGCGCAGACGGTCGAGGCGATCAAGAAGCTGTCGAACCGGGTGCAGATCTTGGCGGGCAATGTCGCGACGGGTGATGCCACCAAAGCGCTGATCGATGCGGGCGCCGACGGGGTCAAGGTCGGCATCGGTCCGGGCTCGATCTGCACCACGCGCATCGTCGCGGGCGTCGGCGTGCCGCAGTTGACGGCGATCCTCGATAGCGTCGAAGCGGCGGCAAAGCTTGGCGTGCCGGTGATCGCCGACGGCGGGCTGCGCACCTCGGGCGATGTCGCCAAGGCGCTGGCGGCCGGTGCGTCGAGCGTCATGGTCGGATCGATGCTGGCGGGGACCGCCGAAGCGCCGGGCGAAACCTTCCTCTACCAAGGGCGCACCTATAAAAGCTATCGCGGCATGGGCAGCGTCGGCGCGATGGCGCGCGGCAGCGCCGACCGCTATTTCCAGCAGGACATCAAGGACCAGATGAAGCTAGTGCCCGAAGGCATCGAGGGCCAGGTACCGTTCAAGGGACCGGCGAAGGACGTCATCCACCAGATGGTCGGCGGCGTGAAGGCGGCAATGGGCTACACCGGCAGCCGCACCCTCAAGGATTTCCGCGAGCGCGCGAAGTTCGTGCGGATCACCAATGCGGGCCTGCGCGAAAGCCATGTCCACGACGTGGCAATCACGCGCGAGGCACCGAACTATCCGGCGGGTTGACGTGTTCCGTCATTGCGAGCGCAGCGAAGCAATCCAGAGCGGTTTACGCAACTCTGGATTGCTT
>JAFAGN010000211.1 GCA_023422695.1 Pseudomonadota bacterium | reverse complement strand
CCCTTCGACAGGCTCAGGGCTACGGCGATTGGATTAAAACCCGACCTTCTTCGCGCGCTCGACGCATTCGACGATGATGCGCTTGGCTTCGTCGACATCGCCCCAGCCGTTGAGCTTGGCCCATTTGCCGGGCTCGAGGTCTTTGTAATGGGTGAAGAAATGCTCGATCTGCTGGAGCACGATCGGCGGCATGTCGGTGTAGCTCGCGACGTCGGCATAATAGGGGAAGGTCTTGTTGACCGGGACGCAAAGCAGTTTCTCGTCGCCGCCGGCATCGTCTTCCATCAACAGCACGCCGATCGGGCGGCATTTCACGACGGCGCCCGCGACGATCGGCGATCGCGCAACGACGAGCGCGTCGAGCGGATCGCCGTCTTCGCCCAGCGTGTGCGGGACGAAACCGTAATTGGCGGGGTAGCGCATCGGGGTGTGGAGGAAGCGGTCGACGAACAGCGCCCCCGACGCCTTGTCGAACTCGTACTTCACCGGCTCGCCGCCGATCGGGACTTCGATCAAGACATTCAGACTGTCGGGCGGGCTGTCGCCGGCGGGGATAAGGTCGATGCGCATGGGAGAGTGGAGTCCTTTGATTTTTGAATCGCGCGCGCCTTTAGCGCCGGGTGGCGGGGAAAGTCGAGGGGTGAGCTTCAGTTCCCCTCCCGCCTGCGGGAGGGGTTAGGGGTGGGCGTGAGCGCAGCGAACGAGCGGCGGTGGCTAAACCCACCCCGCTGCGACTAGCGGACAAGTCCGCTAGTCTCGCTGCCCCTCCCACTTGCGGGAGGGGATTACAGCGCCCGCTTCGGCGCCAGCAACCGATCGAACCAGTCGGGACCGTTCCCGACCTTCTCCAGATGCGGCCAGCGCAGCCCGCCGTGATAGGCGATGTCGATCTGGCGATAGCGACCGCCGCGCTCGACGAGCAGCCGCACCGGGGTCTTGCCGTCGGTGGCGGCGCGGATCGCGGCCTCCAGCCGGTCCTTGCTGTAAGCGGTGCCGTCGACCGCGACGATCTTGGTGCCGTTGACGATGTCGGCCTTGAACGCCGGACCGTCCCACAGAATCGCACTCGCGACCCCGTCCTTGTCGATCGTCAGCCCCAGCGAATGGGTGAGGTCATAGTTTTTCGCCTGCGCCATGCGGTCGCGGTCGAAGACATTGGGCGCATCGCGCCACGCCAGCCGGTATCCCGCGCGCTCGATGCCGCGAACCGGCGCGCCTTGGCCGGGCGTTTGCAACCGCTGGCGCAGGAAACCCGCCCAGTCATAGGGATGCACCGCGTTCAGCGCCGCGACGACATCGTCGAAATCATAGGCGTCCTGCCCCCAATCGCCCTCGCGCCCGCCGAAGAAGGCGCGTGCGAAATCGTCGAGGCTTTTGGCGTCGTTCGTCGCTTGCCGGATCAGCAGGTCGGCCTCCAGCCAGGTCAGCGATCCTTCGTTGTAATAATCCTCGCCGCGCGCCCAGCTGGCAAAGGGTTTGGGTTTGCGCGCGCCGATGACGGGGTCGAGCGTCGTGTCCTCGACCGCGCGCCATTCGCGCCCCGGCTGCGCGCTATAGAAACCGGCGTGGGTCGCCCATTCGGCGAGGATCATGTCCTTCGACTGCATCCCCGAACGGCCGGCGAGGACGAGATCCCAATAGCTCGTCTGGCCTTCATAAACCCACAGCAGATTGCCCTGCATCGGGGTGCGGTAGTCGGGGGTCCATAATTTGTCGGGGCGGCGATATTTGCCGTTCCAGCTATGGACCAGTTCGTGCGGCAGCAGCCCGCGCTCGCTGTCATTGTCGTCCCATTCGGTGAAATAGTCGCGCGCGCGGCTGTTTTCGCTGCTGCGGTGATGTTCCAGCCCGATGCCGCCCAGCTCATCGGTCAGCGCGAGCAGAAATTCGTAGCGATCGAAGTGGCGGACCCCGAACAGCGCGACCGCCTCCGACACCAGCGCCGCGTGGCGCGCGATATGGTCGGGGCGAGCGTCGAGATATTTCGCTTCGTCAGCGACGACGTTCAGCGTGACATGCTGCCCCAAGTCCCACTTGCGGAAATGGCGCCCGGCGAACATCGGGCTGTCGACCAGCACTTCGTAATTGGTCGGGGCAAAGCTGTAGCGGTTGCCGCTGATTTTCAGCCCGTCGAGCGCCGCAGCGCCGGTCCATCCGTCGGGCAGCGCGACCTCCAGCTGCACCGGGATCTGCCGCGTGAAATAGCCGGCGGGGTACAGGCTGACCTGTTCCCATTGCAGGTTCATCATCGCCGGGGTGACGACGACGCGCCCCTCGCTGGTGCGCGTCGGAGACAGGAATTCGAACGCGACGTCGATGCTCTTGACCCCGGCGGGAACATCGACATCGAACGCATAGACATCGGTAGGCTGGCGCGTCCACGTCAGCGGCTTGCCGCCCGCGGTCGGCTTGAACCCCGCCATTTCGGCGATCGCGCCGCGCGGGGCGTGCTTGCCGGGCAGCCATTCGGGATAGAGCAGGGTCAGCTTGCCGGGCTTGGCGACCGGGATCGTCTGGCGGACGCGAAAAATGCCGCGCGCGACGTCGGTGGCGTCGACCTTGAGCTGCATGGTGCCGGGGTAGGGCTTGTCGGCGGGCAGCGGGATGATGTGCGGTTGGACCACCGGCTGCGGGCGGCTGTTGCCGGTTTGGGCAAAGGCGGCAGGGATGGCGGCGATGAGGGCGGTGGCGACCAGCAGTTGTTTTTTCATCGGCGGATTGTGGCGGGAAATGGCGGCAACCACAACTCCTTCTCCCCTTGCGGGAGAAGGATACGAAGCCTTGTCGCGGAGCGACTAGGCGCAGTTGGATGAGGGGTTGCGAGCCTTTGGCTCGCACGGTCGCGAAGCGACCGCGCACCCTCTCCCAGCTCCGACTAGGCAGCAAGCTGCCAAGTCTTCGCATCCCTCCCCCGTCAAGGGGGAGGGGGATGACGGCGGCTCTTTGCCTTTCGGCCAAAAACCATTAGACGCCGCCGCCATGAGCAAGGACAAATCCGCCAAGATCCCGACCCCGCAGGCCGTGCGCGGCACCCAGGACATGCTCGGCGATTTCGCCGATCGTTTTGCGCATGTCGTCGAGACGTTCGAACGCGTCCGTCGGCTATATGGCTACAAGCGGATCGAGGTACCGGTGATCGAGCCGACCGCCGTGTTCGCGCGCTCGCTGGGCGAAACCACCGACGTGGTGTCGAAGGAAATGTATTCGTTCGAGGACCGCGGCGGCGAATCGATCACGCTGCGCCCCGAATTCACCGCGGGAATCGCGCGCGCCTATATCACCAACGGCTGGCAGCAATATGCGCCGCTGAAGGTGGCGACGCACGGGCCATTGTTCCGCTACGAGCGCCCGCAAAAGGGGCGGTATCGGCAGTTTCATCAATTAGATGCGGAAGTGCTGGGCAGCGACAGCCCGCTGGCCGATGCCGAATTGCTGGTGTTTGCCGATCAGCTGCTCAAGGAGTTGGGGGTCGCCGAGGGCGTGACCTTGACGCTCAACACGCTCGGCGATGCGGCGAGCCGCGATGCGTGGCGCGCGGCGCTGGTCGAGCATTTCATGGGCCACCGCGGCGATTTGTCCGAGGACAGCCTGGCGCGGCTCGACAAGAATCCGTTGCGGATTTTGGATAGCAAGGACCCGAAGGACCGCCCGATCGCCGACAGCGCGCCCGACATCGATGCGTTTCTGACCGGCGAGGCGCAGGATTTCTTTGGCGCGGTGACGGCGGGTCTGGACGCCGCGGGGGTCGCGTGGGAACGCAACGCGCGGCTGGTGCGCGGGCTGGATTACTATCGCCACACCGCGTTCGAGTTCGTCACCGACCGGCTGGGCGCGCAGGGCACCGTGCTCGGCGGCGGACGCTACGACGGGCTGATCGAGGCGCTCGGCGGGCCGCCGACCGCGGCGGTCGGTTGGGCGGCCGGGATCGAGCGGTTGGCGATGTTGCTTGCCGGCGAAGTGGCTTCGAAGCTTAATGTTATCATGGCCGTAGAGGACGATAATTTGGTCAACCTTGGGCTCAAGGCGAACACAGCCCTAAGGCAGGTTGGCTTTTCTTCTGAGATGATTGCCACCGGCTCGCCTCGGAAGCGCTATGACAAGGCCACCAAGGTCATCGCAGATGTTCTGGTATCGCTGACCACCAGCAACGGAGAGGTCGTCTTTAACATTCGATCGGCAACTGCAACGCGGGAATCTATAAAGGTCCGTGACGTTCTGGATTCACTGAAAAAGTGACCTCCGTTTCCGAACGCCAGATCGACGCCATCATCGAACGCCATGCTGCGCTGCAAGCGCGCATGGCGACCGGCGACATGGCGCCTGCCGACTTCGTCGCGGCGTCGAAGGAGTTTGCCGAGCTGGAACCCGTCGCCGCTGCGGCGCGCGAAGTGGTGCGGTTGCGCGGCGAACTTGTGTCGCTTGGCGAAATGCTGAACGATCCCGAGATGAAGGCGATGGCGGCCGAGGAAATCGCGGCGGTCGAGGCGGCGCTGCCCGCCGCCGAGCATGACCTTGCACTCCAGCTGCTGCCCAAGGATGTCGCCGACGCGCGCGCCGCGATGCTCGAAATCCGTGCCGGGACCGGCGGCGACGAGGCGGCGCTGTTCGCGGGCGACCTTTTGCGCATGTACAGCCGCTATGCCGACGGACAGGGCTGGAAGGTCGAGATCATCTCGGCGAACGAGGCGGAAATGGGCGGCTATAAGGAAGTCGTCGCGTCGGTGACCGGGCAGGGCGTGTTCGCGAAGCTGAAGTTCGAAAGCGGCGTCCACCGCGTCCAGCGCGTCCCCGCGACCGAGAGCCAAGGACGCATCCACACCAGCGCCGCGACCGTCGCGGTGCTGCCCGAGGCCGAGGAGGTCGACGTCGCGATCAATGACAGCGACCTCAAGATCGACATCTATCGTGCGTCGGGGGCGGGCGGCCAGCACGTCAACACCACCGACTCGGCGATCCGCATCACGCATATTCCGTCGGGCCTCGTCGTGATCCAGCAGGATCAGCGCAGCCAGCACAAGAACCGCGCCAAGGCGATGCAGGTGCTGCGCGCGCGGCTTTACGACCTCGAGCGCGCGAAGATCCACGACGCCGAGGCGTCGGCGCGCAAGTCGATGGTCGGGTCGGGCGACCGCTCCGAACGCATCCGTACCTATAATTTCCCGCAGGGGCGGGTGACCGATCACCGCATCAACCTGACCCTCCACCGCCTGCCCGAAATCATCGAGGGGGCGATGGACGAACTGATCGACGCGCTGATCGCCGAGGATCAGGCGCAGCGGCTGGCGGGGCTGGGTGATTGAGTTTGATAGCATTTTAAGAGACCGTAGCCCTGAGCCAGTCGAAGGGGGCGTGTGGGATTGGCGCCCTTAGACAGGCGG
>JAFAGN010000197.1 GCA_023422695.1 Pseudomonadota bacterium | reverse complement strand
GCGGAAGCCCACCCCGCTGCGACTAAGCCCGGCTTCGCCGAACTAAGTCTCGCTGCCCCTCCCGCTTGCGGGAGGGGAGTGTGGTTCTGTTCGCGGTTCATTTCGGCAACCTTGTTATGAGCGAGCTGGTGTCGCGGCGGCCGTGTCCGGCCTTTTGCACATCGGCGTAAAATTGATCGACGATGGCGGCGACCGGGATCGTCGCGCCGTTCGACCGCGCTTCGTCGAGCGCGAGGCCGAGGTCCTTGCGCATCCAGTCGACCGCAAAGCCGAAATCAAATTCGTCCTTCGCCATCGTGTCCCAGCGGTTGAGCATTTGCCAGCTCGCCGCGGCGCCGCCCGACACGGCTTCGAACACCTTGTCGGTGTCGAGCTTTGACGCCTGCGCAAAGCGCAGCGCTTCGGACAGGCCTTGGAGCACCCCGGCGATCGCGATCTGGTTGACCATCTTGGTCGTCTGCCCCGCGCCGGGGCCGCCGATATGCACCATGCGCGCGGCATAGGCCTGCATCACCGGCTCAGCGGCGGCGAAGGCCGCTTTGGTGCCGCCGCACATGATCGACAGCGTCCCGTTCTGCGCGCCTGCTTCGCCGCCCGACACCGGCGCGTCGAGGCAGAGCAAGCCAAGCCCGTCGGCCTCGACTGACAGCTGGCGCGCGATCCGCGCCGATACGGTGGTGTGATCGACGAACAGCGCGCCCTGGCGCATCGCGCGGAACGCGCCGTCGCGGCCCAGCGTAACTTGCGCGAGGTCGTCGTCGTTGCCGACGCAGGTCAGGACCACGTCTGCGTCGCTCGCAGCCTCCGCCGGGGTCGCTGCCGCCTTGCCGCCATGTGCCGCGACCCACGCATCGGCCTTGGCGCGCGTGCGGTTATAGACGGTGAGGTGGTGGCCCGCTTTCGCAAGATGACCCGCCATCGGGCCGCCCATGACGCCGGTGCCGATGAAGCTGATGCGCAATTTTTGTTCGCTCATAAGACGATCCATAACCATGGTTTGCGCGGTGCGCCAGATAGGCTAGGGCGAGCGGCATCATGAGCACGACCGCACCCACCCTGTCCGCTGCCGATTTGCCGGCAATCACCCTCGACGATGTGCGCGCGGCAGCGGGGCGAATTGATGGCGCGGTGGTGCGGACGCCGACGCTGAAGTCGCAGACCTTGTCAGAGCTGGTCGGCGCCGACGTGTGGCTGAAGTTCGAGAATCTGCAATTCACCGCGGCGTACAAGGAACGCGGCGCATTGAACGCGTTGCTGCTGCTGGG
The DNA here is from genome assembly GCA_023422695.1 of Pseudomonadota bacterium. Classification (GTDB taxonomy): domain Bacteria; phylum Pseudomonadota; class Alphaproteobacteria; order Sphingomonadales; family Sphingomonadaceae; genus Sphingopyxis. Next base: position 6,668 of record JAFAGN010000197.1, on the reverse strand, counting down.
CGACGAAGCCAAGGCCCGCGGCGCGATCGCCGCATCGGCGGGTAATCACGCGCAGGGGCTGGCCTATCACGGCAAACGGCTGGGCGTGCCGGTCACGATCGTGATGCCCAAGACGACGCCGCAGGTGAAGGTGTCGCAGACCGCGAGTCACGGCGCGACGATCGTGCTGCATGGTGAGACGTTCGACGACGCCTACGCCCATGCGCGGCTGCTCGAGGTCGAGCGCGGGCTGACCTTCGTCCACCCGTTCGACCATCCGCACGTTGCCGCTGGGCAGGGGACGGTCGCGCTGGAAATGCTTGAGGATGTGCCCGAGCTTGACACCCTGATTGTTCCGATCGGCGGCGGCGGGCTGCTGGCGGGCATGGGAACCGCGGCGCGCGGGATCAAGAACGACATGCGGCTGGTGGGGGTGCAGGCCGAGCTCTATCCGTCGATGTACGCCGAATTGAACGGCGTCGACATGGCGTGCGAGGGCGACACGCTGGCCGAGGGGATCGCGGTGAAGGAGCCGGGTTCGTACACCCGCAAGCTCGTCGCCGAACTCAACGACGATATCGTGCTCGTCGCCGAACGCCATCTGGAGCGTGCGGTCAGCCTGCTGCTCCAGATCGAAAAGACGGTGGTCGAAGGTGCCGGCGCCGCCGGGCTGGCCGCGATGCTTGCGCATCCCGAGGAATTCAAGGGGCGCAAGGTCGGGCTGGTGCTGACCGGCGGCAATATCGACACCCGCCTGCTCGCCAATGTGCTGCTGCGCGACCTCGCGCGCTCGGGCCGCATCGCGCGGTTGCGCATCCGCTTGCAGGATCGCCCCGGCGCGCTGTTCAAGGTGATGAAGCTGTTCGACGAGAAGCAGGTCAATATCATCGAAATCTATCACCAGCGCATCTTTACGACGTTGCCCGCCAAGGGGCTGATCACCGACATCGAATGCGAAGCGCGCGACCGCGAGCATCTCGACAGCCTCGTCGCCTCGCTGCGCGATGCGGGGTATATGGTGACCACCGTCGAACTGGCATAGCGCCTTCTATTTCGTCATTGCGAGCGAAGCGAAGCAATCTAGGGCGGTTTACGCTACTCTGGATTGCCGCGTCGCTTCGCTCCTCGCAATGACGAGGCTTTCTGTCTTGAGGTGCCAAGGCTAAACAACGTCATGAAATCCTTCACCCTCATCCTCACCGCGACGCCCGACAGCATCGACGAGCTCGGCCATGTCAACAATGCCGTCTGGGTCCAGTGGATTCAGCAGGTTGCGACGGGTCATTGGGATGCTGCCGCGCCGCAGTCGCACAAGGACGCCTATATCTGGGTCGTGGTACGGCACGAGATCGATTATCTGCGCGCGCTCGGCCCCGGCGAGACGGTGATGGCGCGGACGTGGGTCGCCGACCAGCCGCAGGGGGCGAAGTTCGATCGCTTCATGGAATTCACCGGCGCCGACGGCAAGGTGCATGTTCGCGCGCGGACGGTATGGGCACTGCTTGACAAGGCGAGCGGACGGCCGCTGCGGGTCACGGCAGAGGTCGTTGCGCCGTTTGTGGATTAACCCGGCTGCGGTTCGGCGCGTTGGCGAAGCGGCCTTGCCTTCAACGCTTTTAGCGTCGCCAGGATCATGGCATGCGCGTCGCCGGTTTCTTCGAACAGGCGCTGGTACACGGCGGTGATCTGGTCGCTGTAGGTGTCGAGCATCGCCAGCTGAGCCTGGCCTTGCTCGGTCAAACGAAACAGTTTGCGACGCGCGTCGGCGGGGTCGGGGTGCTGGGTTATCAGGCCAAGGCGGATCAGCGCCGGGCATTTCTGGATTACCAGTTGGTGCGACTGATCGAGCGCGCGCGCCAGTTCCGCGGCCGACGCCTCGCCCCTTTGACCAAGCGCGGTGAGCAGCGAGCATGACCTTACGGGGATGACGATGCCCGCCGCGTCGAACATTTCGCGCGTCTGATCCTCGATCGTCTGGCTCAACGCCTCGCTCAGTCGCCCGAGGAAGGTGATGTCGTCGAGATCGGCCGGGTGGTCAGTTGAGGCGGGCATAGCTTTGAATCGTTCCATCGCGGTCGCGGCGTTCCAGTGCGACCGTCTTGCCTGCCTTGCGCACCAGTTGAAAGCGGAAGTCGTCGACTCCTTCCACCGCGAACAGGTCGTTGCCCAAAGGTTCGAGTTGAACACGGAAACGGTCGCGCCAGGTGTAGAACAGCTTGCCACCGACGATATCGACGCGTCGGCCTTCATAGCGGCCCGCGATGGCCTTGAGATCGGCCGGCGCGATCCGGATGGCGCCGGCGTCTGCGGCAAGGCGGGGTGCGAACCAGATCGCGTCCGCCTGCTTTGCCGGATCGGATTTCACCATGTCGGCCAGCGCCAGACGATGCGCGGCCACCAGGGCGTCGGCGGACGGCACGAGATGATCGGGGGTGACGCCCCGCCCTTCGAAATCGCCGCGATCGACGGGATCGTGGATCTGGCCGATCGGTACCTGCACGAAAAAGTCGGTTCCCACGGGCTTGCGGTCGACCGGGTGAGCGCCCCCCGCGGTGCGTTCGCCGACCAGCGTTGCGCGGCCGAGCTTGCGGAGCGAATAGGCGAACCATTCGGCGGCCGAAAAGCTGGTCGACGAGGTCAGGATATAGACTGGCTTTCCTGTCAGCCGGTTTGCCGGAATCGCAGGGAGCACCCACTGGCCGCGCGCGACGCGGCGGCCATCGTCGGTGTAGAAATAATCGAACAGTTCCTGGTCCTTGTCGCCGCGGAACAGCTGGCTGGCGAGCAGCTGCGCCATTTCAAGGTGACCGCCATTGTTGTAGCGCATGTCATAGATGACGGCATCGCTGTTCTCGATGAAGCGCATCGCCGCCGCGGCGGCATCATAGCCGAGTTCGGGGTCGGCAAAATGCGACATCCCGACATAGGCGACATTGCCTTCCAGGCGGCGCAGTTCGGTAAAGCCGAAGTTCTTCCGCGCTTCGTCGCGCCGGTCGGATTCGCGCAATTCGGCGGCGCGCGCCGGGTCTTTGCGCGCGGCATAGTCGGCGGCAAAGGCCGGATCGACGCCGACGAAGAAATGCAGGTCGTTGCTGGCCGCGACCAGGTCCTTGGTCAGCGCCTGCGCCAGTGCGTCCTTGTCCTGCGCCCCGTCATAGTCGCCCTTGTCGAGATTGGCGCGCAGCGTCGCCGCGAGCGTCTTGGCCTTGTCGGCAAACACATAATTGGCCTCCAGCGCCTGGCCCAATTGTTCGACCACCTTTTGCCGGTCGGGGGCGGTGAGCGGCGCCTGCTCGGTTGCGCCGACGCCCAGCAACCACGCCAAGGCGACGATCGCCGTCGATCCGAATTTGTTGGTGGAACGCATCAATCATCTTCCCGCGACTCAGTTGTACAATATATTGCGCAATATATTGTACATATCCGCGAAGCAAGCGCCCAATTGCCTGTGCGTCAGGCGTAGGCGACCCAGCCGCGCCAGGTGAAGGCCGCGTAGAATTGCTCGACGTCGCGGAATCCTGCGTCGCGCAGCACCGCCTCATCGGCTTCCGGGCTGAGCATCGCGACATGCGCCGCGACCGCCGCGCGGGCGGTGGCGGTCTGGTCGGGGTCGGCGCCCGATGCCACCGCATAGGACGCGTAGCGATCGAGCCAGCGATCGCGTGCATCGGCGCCTTGCGGGAAGCTGCCGTGTGCGGCGACGAACGGCGCACCGGGTTTCAGGCGCGCGCGGATCTGGGCGGCGGTGCGGACGCGCTCATCGGCCCTGAGGAAATGCAGGGTCAACAGACAGACGGCGCCGTCAAAGGGACCGGCGGGCGCGTCGTCGATATAGCCCTCGACCAGCTCGGCGCGATGCGCGTTGCTGCCAAGCGTTTGCGCGGCGAGGCGCAGCATCGCGCCCGCCGGATCGACGCCGGTAAAGGTCCAGTGCGGATACGCCTCGGCCATCGCCTTGAGTTCCAGCCCGCCGCCGGCGCCGAGCACGAGGATATGCGCGTCGGCGGGGACGCGTTCGGCGAGCAGCAGCCCGGTCATCCGGTGCAGCGCGTCGAAGCCGGGGACGAAGCGGCGCGGGCCGTCGGCGTAACGCGCGACGGCTTCGGCATCCTTGAAGTGATCGAGGAAATGCTGGGCGCCTTCAGCCATGAATATGCTCCTCTATATGTGCTCCGCGCGCCGCCATGCGCGCTTGAAAGTCGGCGGCCAGTTCGGCCAGCGTCACCTGTTCGAAACGTGCGAGCAGCAAGGCCTCGGCGTCGCGAAAGCCGGTGTCGAGTGCGGCGTTGACCGCCTGTTCGACCAGACATCCCGGCGCGTCGGTCCGGTGGCCCATCGCCATCAGTCCGGGGCGCCCGATCGCATCATAGACGTTGCGCATCGTGATGCCCGCAAGATCGCGGGCGATGGTCCAGCCGCCGCCATGGCCCTTTTCGCTGCGCACGAACCCCGCATCGCGCAGCCCGCCGAGGATGCGGCGGATCACCACCGGGTGCGTCTGCATCGCCTGCGCCAACTGTTCCGACGTCATCGGATGGCGCTGCTCGGCCATGTGGAGGAGGACGTGCAGCACGCCCGAAAGTCGGCTATCGCGTTTCATGTAACTTTAAATACTGCGTGAAACGATCATGTCAATCGATAGAGGGCGGGATATGCAGATACGCCCCGCCACGCCCGCCGATGCTGCCGATATCTGGGCGATCATCGGCCCGACCATTCGCGCCGGCGAAACCTATACGTTGGACCCCGACATGAGCGAGGCGGATGCGATCGCTTACTGGTTCGGCCCCGGCAAGGCGGTGTTTGTCGCCGAAGCGGACGGGGCAATTCTCGGCACCTATTATCTTCACGCCAATCGATCGGGCCGCGGCGCGCATGTCGCGAACTGCGGCTATATGACCGCGGCGTGGGCCATGGGTCGCGGCGTCGCGCGGGCGATGGCCGCGCATAGCCTGGACGAAGCGCGTGGCCGCGGTTTCCGCGCGATGCAATTCAACTTCGTCGTCGCCACCAATGATCGCGCGGTACGCCTTTGGCAGTCGCTGGGGTTCGATATCGTCGGGCGGTTGCCGGGGGCTTTCGCGCATCCGGCGCTCGGCTTGGTCGATGCGCTGGTCATGTACCGCACGATTGACCAGCGGCCATCGAGCGATTAGCCCCGCCACCGATGACCAGCAACCGATCCACCCGATTCAAGGCATATTGGCGCTCCTTTACATAGGAGCGGCATGGCATCACCTTTGACCATCGCCGCCGTGTCCCGGAAGGCGAATGGTTGTCATCACATCATCACACCACGACCCCCCGGTACGGCGCGCTTTTTTGAAGAAGACGCGACATGACCGACACTTTGCTTGCTCTTTCGACGGCCCGGTGCCGCATTGCCCCGCTGCATGCCGACGACGCCGCGGCGCTGGCGGCTATCACCGATGCTTCGGTGACCCAGCAGGTCGACTTTCTGCCGACCCCCTTTACTGCGGCCGATGCCCGCGCCCTGATCGCCCGGTCGGGGGGCGGTGACGTCTTTCATGCGGTCCGCGACCGCAGCGCGGGGCGCCTGCAGGGGGTGATCGGTGTCCACCGCCGCGATGCCCGCGCGGTCGAGGTCGGTTACTGGTTTGCGGCCGCCGCGCGCGGGCAAGGATTGGCGACCGAAGCGGTCGATGCGGTCGTGCGCGAAATCGCGGCGTCGCGCCCGGACGCCGCGATCCTTGCCGAATGCCACCCCGACAACGAGCGCTCGCGCGCGCTGCTGCGCCGGATCGGCTTTCTGGCGACGGGGCAGGCGGGACGGCGTCCCGGACGCAAGTTGATGAAATGGCGCCCCGGTTCGGGGATCGACGTCTGCTGATCAGGCCGGACGCCCAACCTCTTCGGTCAGCGCCTTGACGATCGCGGCCACCGACGTCGGCGCATAGGCAAAGCCCATATGGCCGCAATCGACCTCGACCTGACGGTCGCTTTCGTGCGGCAACCCGCGCGCGCTGTTCACGGCGATAACGCCGTCGAAGGCGGACCATAAGGCAAAGGTCGGCATTTCGGGGCGCGGGGCGGGGTGGAAGTCGATCGGCGGATTGTCGACCGGGTGGCGCGCGACGAGGTGATAAAGCCGCCAGGCGCGGTTGGCGCGGCGGCTGCCCGAAAAGGGCGAACCAAGGGTGACGACCCGCACCACTTTGCCCGGATGATACTTGGCATATTCGCGTGCATAAATGCCGCCCAGGCTCCAGCCGACCAGCGCCGGGGCGTGGCCGGTGCGGTCGATGATCCATTGCACCCGGGTGTCGATGCGTTCGATAATGTCGCTAGTCGCGCCGCGGTTGAAGCCGAGCCCCCAGGCGTAGCAGCGAAACCCGGCACGGCGCAGGTCGGCGCGTAGCGCCTTGGTCGCCCAGTCGCCCGACAGAAATCCGGGCAATACCATCACCGGCGGATGATCGCTGTCAGGATTGGGTTCGGGCGGCATCGGACGGATGCGGCCCCACAGCGCCCGCGCCAGGCTCGTCACTTCGCGCCACAGCAAACCCAGCGGCGGTAGCGCGTCGGGATCGGGAATGCGCGCGGGCCATTCGGCGCGACGGGTAAGCAGGTTGCGGATCATCGCAGCGATATAGGATCTACCGTTGCGTGGCGAAAGCCGGACAAATACGCCGTAGCTCTGAGCCTGTCGAAGGGCGCCTATCCGGGTA
>JAFAGN010000194.1 GCA_023422695.1 Pseudomonadota bacterium | reverse complement strand
GTCGAGACACGCTTGGGACGCACTGGCCTTCGCGTGTATCGACTTCGCTCGACACGAACGGGATTATAAGTTTGGTTTGACCACTATCGCCGACAACCGGTCGCCACCGGCCACCGCTGCCGAATCGCTACGCCTCCACCAGCGCCTTATACTCCGCCTCGGCCAGAAACCGTTCGGCATCGAGTGCCGCCATGCAGCCCATACCGGCGGCGGTCACCGCCTGACGGTACACCTTGTCGGTCACGTCACCCGCGGCGAACACGCCCGGGATCGACGTCAGCGACGTCCCCGGGGTGACCGCCAGATAGCCGTCGGCGTCCAGCGGCAGCTTGCCTTTGAACAGCTCGGTCGACGGGCTGTGGCCGATCGCGACGAAGCCGCCATCGGTCGGCTCGTGGCTCGCCGCGCCGGTGACGGTATCGATCAGATCGACCCCGACGAGGCCCGAAACACCTTCACCCGCGACAAAGCGGTCGACGCGCTTGTTCCACAAGACCTTGATCTTAGGATTGGCGTGCAGCCGGTCCTGGAGGATCTTTTCGGCGCGCAAATGGTCGCGGCGATGGATCAGCGTCACATCGTCGCTATGGTTGGTCAGGTACAGCGCCTCCTCGACCGCAGTGTTGCCGCCGCCGATCACCACGACCTTCTTGCCGCGATAGAAGAAGCCGTCGCAGGTGGCGCAGGCCGACACGCCCTTGCCGCCCAGCTCCTGTTCGCCCGGCACGCCCAGCCATTTCGCCTGCGCGCCCGTCGCGATGACGAGCGTTTCGGCCATATAGACGTCGCCGCCATCGCCGGTGATCCGGAACGGGCGCTGCGACAGATCGACGTCGACGATGGTGTCCCAGATCATGCTGGTGCCGACATGCGTCGCCTGCGCGGTCATCTGCTCCATCAGCCACGGACCCTGCACCACTTCGGCAAAGCCCGGATAATTTTCGACGTCGGTGGTGATCGTCAGCTGGCCCCCGGGTTGCAGCCCCTGCACCACGATCGGCTGCATCCCGGCGCGCGCGGCATAGATGGCGGCGGACAGGCCGGCCGGGCCGGAACCGAGGATAAGCATCTTGGTGTGGTGGGTGGTCGGCATGACGGTCTTTCTGATCCTGTGCGGGATCGCACAGATGGGTGTTGCCAACCGCGCTAGCAAGGGTCACCTTCCGCGCCAAGGGGAGTCTGGCGAATGGCAAGCTGGTGGGAACGTCATGGGGTGCCGCGGCTGATCAAATGCGCCTGTTCGCAGGGGCAGATCATGAAGGTGCGCAGCAAGGTCGTGCCGAACGCCAGCGGCGACGTGCTGGAACTGGGATGCGGCGGCGGCATCAACATGGAATTTTACGCCCCCGCCCGCGTAAGCAGCTTCACCGGCCTCGACCCCTCTCCCGAATTGCTGGCGATGAGCCGCGCCGCGGCGCAGGCGCGTGGGATCGATGCGGACATCCTGGGCGGGGTTGGCGAAGCGATGCCGTTCGATGACGCACGCTTCGACACGGTGGTCACCACCTTCACCCTCTGCTCGGTCGCCGATCAGGCTGCGGTGCTTGCCGAAATCCGCCGCGTGCTGAAGCCCGGCGGCACCGCGCTGTTCCTGGAACATGGCGCTGCGCCCGATGCCGGGGTCGCGAAATGGCAGCGGCGGATCGAACCGGTGTGGAAACGCATCGGCGGCAACTGCCACCTGACCCGTCCGATCAGCGATGCCTATGAACGTGCAGGCTTTGCCGTCGACCGGCAGGCGGCGGCCTATATCCCCAAAACCCCGCGCCCGTTCGGCTGGTACGAATATGGTGCGGCGCGTCCGGCATAGCCAAGAGAGGTTTGCAAGATGCTGCGATTCTGGCCTGTCATCCTCACCATGCTGTTCCTGTTCGCGCCGACCGCCGCCGAGGCGCGCAAGGTCGCGCTGGTCATCGGCAACAGCGACTATGCGAACACCAGCCGCCTCGCCAACCCGGTCAACGACATCCGCATCATCGCCGCGGCAGCGCGGCAGGCCGGGTTCGACGACGTGACGATCGCCGCCGACCTCGCGGTCAACGACTTCCAGAAAGCGATGCGCGATTTCCGCGCCAAGGCCGACGGCGCCGAGGTCGCGATGGTCTATTTCGCCGGGCACGGGATCGAAGCGCAGGGCAAGAACTGGCTGATCCCGACCGATGCGCAGCTGAAATCGGACCTCGACCTGCCTTATGAGGCGATCAATCTCGACCGGCTGATGGAATCGGTGTCAGGCGCGCAGATCCGTATGGTCGTGCTCGATTCGTGCCGCAACAACCCCTTCGGTCGCTCATGGCGGTCGGGGACGCGCGCGGTTGCGAACGGGCTGGCGGGGGTGGAAGCCGACGACGTGCTCGTCATCTTTGCCGCCGCGCCGGGGCAGACCGCCGCCGATGGCACCACGGGCAATTCACCCTTTGCCACCTCGCTCGCAAAACGCCTGCCCCAGCCCGATACGCCAGTGCAACTGCTCGGCGGACTGATCCGCGACGATGTCCTGGCGGCGACGGGCGGCAGCCAGCGGCCCTTCGTCAGCGCCAGCATCACCGGCACCCCGGTCTATCTGGTCCCGCGCGCGGCACCGACCGCGCCAAAGGCATCGGGCGACCGCAGCGGGCTGGAGGAATTGCTGTGGAAGGGCGCGATCGCCGAAAACAGCGTCCGCGGTTTCAGCGCCTATCTCGCCGAATTTCCGGCGGGCAAATATGCGGCCCAGGCGGGCGACAACATCAACCGCCTGCTGAAAGGCCCGGCGGTCGTCGCAGCGCCGGTGACGATGACCGCAATGGCTGAGCCCGCGGCGGCCGCGCCGCGGCCCGCGGCGCGTAAGTTCATCCTGTCGAACATTCGCGTCGAGTGCGTGAAGCTGACCGGCCGCCTCGGGCTCGGCCTGCCCGACCAGCTGTTCCTGCGTTTCAACACCGGCCAGCGTTTCCCGGAGGGCAAAAGCGAGATCTATTCGATCAAGAAGGGCGAAAGCTGGGTCGTCGATCAAAGCTTCGAATTCGACCAGCCGGTGAGTTTCCAGCTGCGCGAGTTCGACGACATCGGCGGCAGCGACAATATCGGGACGATCGACCTGGGCGACACGCCAGGGACGTTCACGCGCACGCTGGATGGGGATGCGAGTGACTATCGGGTGACTTATACGGTGACCGTCGGCTAGCGACCAATTGCAGACAAGCCGCCCCTTAACTCCCGTTCGTGTCGAGCGAAGTCGAGACACCGCGAAGTCTGGCGCTACCTATGGGTGTCTCGTCTTCGCTCGACACGAACGGAAATAGAGGGCGGTCTGGAAACCA
>JAFAGN010000166.1 GCA_023422695.1 Pseudomonadota bacterium | reverse complement strand
GGATCATCTTGGTGCCGGTATCGGCCTGCTGGCGGTTGTTGGTGACCGCGACCGAATAGAATTCGCCGACCGAACTCTCTCCCGCCAGCACGCAGCTCGGATATTTCCAGGTAATGGCCGAACCCGTCTCGACCTGCGTCCAGCTGACCTTGCTGTTCCTGCCCTGGCACAGCGCGCGCTTGGTCACGAAATTATAGATGCCGCCCAGCCCCTCGGCATTGCCGGGGTACCAGTTCTGCACCGTCGAATATTTGATCTCGGCATCGTCGAGCGCGACCAGTTCGACGACCGCGGCGTGGAGCTGGTTCTCGTCGCGCATCGGCGCGGTGCAGCCTTCGAGGTAGCTGACATAGGCGCCCTTGTCGGCGATGATCAGCGTGCGCTCGAACTGCCCGGTATTTTCGGCGTTGATGCGGAAATAGGTGCTGAGCTCCATCGGGCAGCGAACGCCTTCGGGGACGTAAACGAAGGTGCCGTCGCTAAAGACCGCGCAGTTGAGTGTCGCGAAATAATTGTCGTGCATCGGCACGACCTTGCCGAGCCACTTCTTCACCAGTTCGGGATATTCGCGGATCGCTTCGGAGATGGAGAGGAAGATCACGCCCGCGCGCTTCAGTTCCTCGCGGAAGGTCGTCGCGACGCTGACGCTGTCGAACACCGCGTCGACCGCAACCTTGCGCGCGCCCTCGACGCCCGCGAGCACCTTTTGCTCCTCGATCGGGATGCCGAGCTTTTTGTAAACCTCGAGGATTTCGGGATCGACCTCGTCCAGGCTGCCGAGCTTGGGTTTCGGCTTGGGCGCCGCGTAATAATAGGCGTCCTGGTAATCGATCGGCGGCACGTTGAGCTTTGCCCATTCGGGCGTCTCCATCGTCTGCCAGTGGCGGAAGGCTTTGAGCCGCCAGTCGAGCATCCATTCGGGCTCGTTTTTCTTCGCCGAAATGAAGCGGACGGTGTCTTCGGTCAGCCCCTTCGGCGCGAAGTCGGTCTCGATCGCCGAGGACCAGCCATGTTCGTAATCGGCGACCTTGGCGGCGGCGTCGTGCGCGGCCTGGTCTTTGATCTTCACGTCATCCATATCACACACCCGCTCGTGCCGAGCTTGTCGAAGCACTGTTCTTCTCTGAATCGCCGCGAGCAAGGAAGGACGGCCCTTCGACAAGCTCAGGGCGAACCGCTTTGGGAGCAACACTCAAACTCGCCAAACTGATTTCCGCCAGCGCCCCGCGCACCGCGCCGTTCACGACGCTCCAATGCGGCTGCACCTTGCAGCTGCCTTCGAGCGAGCAATCGTGCCGTCCTTCGGCAACGCAGGAGGTGAGGGCGATCGGGCCTTCAACGGCTTCGATGATGTCGGCAACGCTGATCGCCGCCGCGGGCCGCGCGAGGCGCACGCCGCCGCCGCTGCCCCGCGAAGCGACCAGCAATCCGGCGCGCGCCAGCCCGCTCACCAGCTTTTGCGCCGTCGGCCCCGGGATTCCTGTCTGTTCGGCAAGCATGCCGGCGTGAATCGGCACCGACCCGCACTGGCGGGCGGCAGCGCTCATCAGCACCACGGCATAATCGGCAAGGTTGGACAGGCGCATCGCTTCTCCGTCCGCAAGTTGCGAACGATTCTTAACTGGAGTAAATTACTCCACTTATATAGGCGAAGCTCTGCTGCGGTGCAACCAAGCGGCGCTACCCGCCGATGAAGAAAAAAAAAGGCACCCACCTGGCCGGGGCCAAATGAGTGCCGAGATGAAGGTCTCAGTCCTCGTCAGAGGATGAGCTCTTCTGGGTCGCAAGGCTGGATTATGCCCGCGCGATGATTCGCGATTGTACGGAAACGCCAAAAACGGCTTAGCTCAGATTTTTGGTGGTCTATTTGGGGGGGGCAGCAGCGAGCGATACGGCGACATATTCACCGTAGCCCTGAGCCTGTCGAAGGGCGTCTATCCGAGAGGCGCCCTTCGACAGACTCAGGGCTACGGTGAAAACTGCTTGTCCGAGCGCCTAAGTCTCCGACACAATCGGGCCGACCTTGCCGGCGAGCTGCTTGCGCCCGCGGGTCGTCGCTTCGGTATAATTGGTCGGCTTGCTGAGTTGGCCCGGCGTCGCACCGGCGAAGCGCTTGATCTCGCGGATCAGATGCGACTGGTCGTAGAATGCGTCGCCAAGCTGCGCGGCATCGAGCCCTTCGCCGCGCGCCAGTGCCGATGCAGCGCGCACCGCGCGATATTTGCGCGCCAGCATTCGCGGTGACAGGCCGTAATAATGTTTGGTCATCCGTTCGACCGAGCGGATCGACATGCCGGTGGCGCCGACGAGATCGGGAACTTGCGGCGAGGGCGATGCGGTCAGCCATTCGTCGACCGTGCGGATGAACCACAAAGGTGGCGCTTCGCCACGCGTCAGCACCTCGCGGGCGAAATTATTGCCGATAATCAACCGCGCCTCGACATCCGCTGCCTGCTCCAGCGCGCTCGCGACCTCTTCGATCCACGGCCCGAACCGGTTGGTGGCGTCGATCGCGCGGTCGGTCAGCTTGTCGGCGTCGTCGCCCATCAGCGCCGCCCAGCCGGCGGGCAACAGGCCAAATCCGAACAATTGCGCCGGGCAGTTGCTGATCGCGCGAACCCGTCCGCTGGTCGGGCCGATGATGATCGCGCGCGTCACGGTGGCGCGATGGCCATCGGCAAAGACATATTCGCCGTCGGCGTTGGTGACGAAGCGGAACTGCGGCCGGTCGGCGCGTTCATATTCGTCGAATTTCGGCATGTTGAGCCGCGCAAAATAGAAGCTCGACACCATGTCCGCCAGATCGGGATCGGGCGGAAAATAGTGCAATTCGAACGGCGCGCTGCCGTCAACGCTGTCACGCGACGATGATTCTTCTGACATGAGACCCAGCCCCGACAGCCTTTCCGCAGCTGCCTTGTTATCTGGAACAAATCATTTGCGTTCCATCCCTGCGCGTCAAGCGCGAACTTTGTTTTTTTATTAGCTTTTTTGGGCCGCGATCCACGCATCGACGCGTCGTTCGAGGATGTCGAGCGGCACCGGTCCCGATTCGAGCACGACGTCATGAAAGGCGCGGTAATCGAACTTGGCGCCCATCGCCGCCTGCGCGCGGCCGCGGAGTTCCATGATCTTGAGCTTGCCGATCAGATAGGCGGTCGCCTGCCCAGGATAGACGATATAGCGCTCGATCGCCTTTTCGATGTCGCCATCGGGGTTGGGGGTATTGTCCTTGAGATATTTGATCGCCTGTTCGCGGCTCCAGCGCTTGTCGTGGATGCCGGTGTCGACGACCAGGCGGCACGCGCGCCAAAGCTCCATGCCCAGCCGCCCGAAATCGCTGTAGGGATCGGTATAGAAACCCATGTCCTTGGCAAGCTCCTCCGAATAGAGCCCCCAGCCTTCGGTATAAGCGGTGAAACCGCCAAAGCGGCGGAAGGGCGGCAGGCCGGTCAGCTCGGTCTGCACCGCGCGCTGCAGATGATGCCCTGGGACGCCCTCATGATAGGCCAGCGCTTCCAACTCGGTCTTGGGCATGTCGCGCAGATCGTACAGGTTCACATAATAGGTGCCGGGGCGCGACCCGTCGGGCGACGGCGATTGGTAGAACGCCTTGCCCGCCGATTTTTCGCGGAACGCCTCGACCGCCTTCACCTGCAACGCGGCCTTGGGCAGCGTGTTGAAAAAGGCGGGAAGCCGCGCCTCCATCGCCTTCGTGCGCGCATCGACTTCGGCGAGATAGGCCTCGCGCGTCGTGTGATAATATTGCGGGCTGGTGCGCAGATGGTCGAAGAACTGCTGCAGCGTCCCCTTGAACCCGACCTTGGCCATGATCGCCTTCATCTCGCCGTGGATGCGCGCGACTTCGGCGAGGCCGAGGTCGTGGATCTGTGTCGCGGTCATGTCCGTGGTCGTGTAATTGGCGAGCAGCGCTTCATAATAGGCCTTGCCGTCGGGCAGCCGCCACACGCCGTCCTGCGTCGGGGCGCTTGCCTGCTGGCGCTTCATCTCGGTTAGCAGGCGGCCATAGGCGGGACCGGCGCTTTCCGCCCAGGCGGCTTTGGCCGCTGCGGTCAACCGCGCCTTTTCGGCGGCATCGATGTCGAGCTTGGCGACTTTCGCGGTTATGTCCTCGATCACCGCATTGTTCGGCCCCTGCAAATTGCCGATGTCCGAAATCAGATAGGCATAGACCCACTTTGGCGGCTGGACGCCATTGGCGGCCCGCGCCACCGACTGCGCGGTCAACGCATCGAGCACCGGACCCAGCCCGCGGATGCGCGCGATATAGGCCTCGGCCTCGGCGGGATTGGCGACGCGGTGGATGTTGATCAGGAAAGCGGGCAGCTGGCTTTGCGGGCCGTTCATCTGGTCGAACACATAGCCGCGATCGCGGAACGGGAACAATCGTTCGGCGCGCGCCGCCTGCGCATTGAACAGCTCGAACGACAGCGCCTCGTCGGTCGACATTTTGGCCGGGTCAAAACTGCCGCGCATCGCGGCGGCGGTGGCTTGCTGCAGCTTGTGGTTTGCGATCGCAGCCTCGTCGCTGACGTCGTTCCAGCGGCCGTAATCGGCGTCGCGAATCCCGCGGTAGGCTTTGCCCTGCGGGCTGAGCGACAGCTGCGCTGCGTCATAATTGTCAAAGAATTGTGCGAGGTTCGCTCCGGCAGGCACCGCATCGGTGGCGGGCACTGCTGCCGCAGTAGCGGGCGCCTCCTGCACCGCGGCTGGTGCACAGCCCGCGACGGCAAGTAGCGCAAGGCCGGTGGACAGACGAGCGATAAGGCGAAGCTGCGACACGATTTTCTCCCGGTTTTTCCGAAGGCTTTTGGGTAACGCCCGATGGGTTGATGCGGGGCTTGCCATAGCCGCGCGGGACGCGCAATGGCGGGCCATGTCGCTCTTTGCCTCTGCCGCCGATGCTGCCTATGCGCTGGTCCGCCCGATCGTCCACGCCACCGATGGCGAGGCGGCGCATAATCTGACGCTGACCGCGCTCCAGCCGCTGCCGCGGGCGCGAAGTGCGCTGACCGGCCCAGTGCTGGCGATCGAATTTGCCGGGCTGCATTTCCCCAATCCGGTCGGGCTGGCACCCGGTTTCGACAAGGACGCGCGCGTCGCGCATGCGATGCCGCATTTCGGTTTCGGCTTTGTCGAGGTGGGCACGCTGACCCCGCTGCCGCAGGAGGGCAATCCGCGCCCGCGCCTGTTCCGGCTGGTCGAGGATGGCGCGGTGATCAATCGCATGGGGTTCAACAATGGCGGGCAGGAAAAAGCGGCAGAGCGGATCGCGTGCCTGCGCCGCCACGGGCTGCCGGTGCCGCTCGGCATCAATATCGGCGCCAACAAGGATAGCGCCGACCGGATCGCAGACTACGCCAAGGGAACCACGGCGATGGCGCCGCTTGCCGATTATCTGACCGTTAACATCAGCTCGCCGAATACGCCCGGACTGCGCGCCTTGCAGGACAAGGGCGCGCTCGAGGCGCTGCTCGACGGAGTAGCTGCGGCGCAGCCCGTGGGCGCGGCCAAACCGGTGTTCCTGAAGGTCGCACCCGATCTGGAGCCCGCCGACATCGACGACATCGTCGCGGTGGCGATCGACAAGGGGCTGGCCGCGGTGATCGTGTCGAACACGACGATCACGCGCCCTGCGCTGGCATCGCGCCACGCCGCGGAGGCGGGCGGGCTATCGGGCGCTCCGCTCGCCGAACTGGCGTTGCAGCGGGTCCGCGATTTCCACGTTGCGAGCGGGGGCAGGGTACCGCTGGTTGCGGCGGGCGGCATCGCCTCCGCAGAGGCGGCGTGGGAGCGCATCCGTGCCGGGGCCGGCCTGGTGCAGATATATTCGGCGATGGTCTATGCCGGGCCGGGGCTCGCAGCGCGGATTGCGCACGGGCTGGAAAAGCTGGCCGTGCGGGACGGGTTCGCGCGGGTGAGCGACGCGGTGGGGGTGGGCAAATAAATCCTCCCTGCGACGAAGCCGTGGGGAGGGGGACCGTTCGCGAAGCGAAGGGTGGAGGGGCGACGACGGTTGCGTGCTGGGGGCCG
>JAFAGN010000159.1 GCA_023422695.1 Pseudomonadota bacterium | reverse complement strand
AGACTATATTTATGCGGGGCGACGTTTGGGGCAACGCCCGCTCCCCACCCCAACCCGGCCCTCAGCGCCTCAGCGCGCCGCAATCTGCCGGGCGAAATGGATCTGCACCGCGTCGCGCACCCCGCGCGCGACCTTTTTCTGCCCCGCTGCCGAGGCCAGAAACTCGGCGTCGTCCTTGTTCGAGATAAAGCCGGTTTCGAACAGCACCGACGGCGTGTCGGGCGCCTTCAGCACCACGAACGAGGCAAAGCGGTGCGCGTTGGTGCGGAACTTGACCGCTTCGCCGGCTTCGCGTTGCAGCAGGCGCGCAAAGTCGGAGGCGACGTTCATCGTTTCGCGCTGCGTCAGGTCGAGCAGGATCGACGACACATCGCCGCTGTGCGCGCCCAGGTCGACGCCGTTGATCACATTCGCCTTGTTCTCGCGCGCCGCCAGCCGCGCGGCTTCGCGGTCGGAGGCGACTTCGGACAAGGTGTAGATCGACGCGCCATTGGCGCTCTGGTTTTCGGCAGCATCGGCATGGACCGAGATGAACAGATCGGCCTTGAGCCGCCGCGCAATGCCGAAGCGTTCCTCGAGCACCAGATAGCGGTCGTCGGCGCGGGTCAGCGCGACGCGGACGCGGCCCGACGCGAGCAGATCGTCGCGGATCGCGCGGGCGAGCGCCAGCGTGATGTCCTTTTCGCGCTTGCCGCTATGCGGGCTGATCGCCCCGGGATCATGGCCGCCGTGCCCGGCGTCGATCACGACCAGCGGCAGGCGGCTGTTATTCGGCCCCTCGATCCGCGGCAGCGCGACGCTGGGCTTTGGCTTGCCAATCGGAACGCTGACGCTGTAGCGCTTTTCGGGGGGCTTGGCGCGAAACCCCGCAGGCGGCGCCAATTCGGTGCGCGGGCCGCGCGATACGCGCGCAAACTCGTCGGCGGAAACGGGGCGAAGATGAAAGGTCAGGCTGCGACCATCGGCGGCGAAACGTGCGCCGGTGACGATCGCGGGCTGCGCAAGATCGAGGACGATGCGTGCGGTGTCCGAATCCTTTTGCCCCTGACGCACCGCGCGCACCAGCCCGGCGCCCTGCATCGAACGCCCCGGCTGCGCGCCCGCGATGTCGAGCGCGATCCGGTCGGGACCGGCAAGCAGGAAGGTCGAGGCGCCGCCGACCAGATCGTCGAAGCGCAGCGTGACGTCCGAATCGCCGATTTCGACCGCGCCGATCTGTCCCGCCAGCGCCGCCGCCGGGTTCATCATCATCGCCATCAGGACGAGCAGCAGGCCCATGGCGCTTCTATGCCGCCGTGGCCGCGCAATGGTCCAGCGCTTATTCGAAAACATGACGCCCCCAGGCCGCAGAACAATATGAACCGTCCATTAGCCATCGGTCGTCAAACCCCGGTCAACCGGCAGGGTTAACCGGCAATTCAGCATGATTGGCGGGACCGCAGGGCTTGCGGATGTCGATCGTCGCCCCATCTTTCTGTTCTGGCGCTGTTGCCGTCGGCCCGTGCCGATGCTAGCACGGCGCCACTGACGGTGTCGTTCCCGGTGCCGTCCGGCCTTTTGAGGGGAAGGCCTGCTCCGCAAAAATTGCGGAACATGGCCGCCTTGGCGCCGGATATGCGGGGATCGGCAACCTGCCGCCAGTCCACCCGGTTGACCGGACAGTCGGGGCGTTCGCTTGCGCGCCCGCCCTGCCCGCCCGCTCTTCCCATGTAACAGGTTGATGCCGCATGAGGCTTGCCATGCCCTCTTTTCATCCCGACGCGGGCGCTTTCGCCGCTGCCGTCGCCGGAGGGAAAGACCGCATGCGCGTCCAGCATCGGACGCAGGCTCGCAGCGGCAATAACGTCTTTTTTTCTATCATCCCTATCCGCCGCGACCTTTCCACAAGGAAGATCGCGGGAATTTTTGATGGCGCGCCGCGGCGCGCTTGGAGTGTAACTAATGACCACGCGCATGTTGATCGACGCGCGGCACCGGGAAGAAACCCGGGTCGCCGTCACCAAGGGAAACCGCATCGAGGAGTTTGATTTCGAGTCCGCCGAGCACAAGCAGCTCAAGGGCAATATCTATCTGGCCAAGGTAACCCGTGTCGAACCGTCGCTGCAAGCGGCGTTCATCGAATATGGCGGCAATCGCCATGGGTTCCTGGCGTTCAGCGAAATCCACCCCGACTATTACCAGATTCCGAAGGAAGATCGCGAAGCGCTGCTGCGCGAAGAGGCCGAACATGCGGCCGCCGCCGCGCAGCGCGCCGAGGAAGACCTCGACGCGCTGGAAGGCGATGTTGCCGACGTCGAATATCATGACGAGGACGACAATGGCGACCACCGCGATGACGACAGCGACGGCGGTGACGAAGGCGACGACCGCGAAGACAATGGCGATGCCCAGAACGGCGACGGCGAAGATAGCGGCGAGGAATCCGAAGAAGGCCGCGAAGGACGCGGCGATCGCGGCGACCGCAAGGGTCGGGGTCGCGGGCGCGGCAATGGCCGCAAGGGCGGCGGTCGCGGCCGCAGCAGCCGCCGCGACGACGACGACAGCGAAAACCGCATGTCGCTGCGCCGCCGCTACAAGATCCAGGACGTCATCCGCCGCCGTCAGGTGATGCTGGTCCAGGTCGTCAAGGAAGAGCGCGGCAACAAGGGTGCGGCGCTCACCACCTATCTGTCGCTGGCCGGCCGTTATTGCGTGTTGATGCCCAACACGATGCACGGCGGCGGGATCAGCCGCAAGATTTCGAACGGCGCCGATCGCCGCAAGCTGAAGGCGATGATCGACGAGCTGGCGCTGCCGCCGACGATGGGTTGCATCGTCCGCACCGCCGGGATGAGCCGCACCAAGGTCGAGATCAAGCGCGACTTCGACTATCTGGCGCGCCTGTGGGACGAGATCCGCGAAAAGACGCTGCAATCGAGCGCCCCGGCGCTGGTCCATTCGGACAGCGACCTGGTCAAGCGTGCGATCCGCGACATCTATCATAAAGATATCGAGGAAGTGCTCGTCGAAGGCGACGAGGGCTATAAGGCGGCCAAGCAGTTCATGAAATTGCTGATGCCCAGCCACGCGCGGCGGGTGAAGCAATATGCCGACCCGGTGTCGCTGTACCAGCGTTACGGCGTCGAGGACCAGCTGGCGGGGATGCTCAATCCGGTCGTCCAGCTGAAATCGGGCGGCTATCTGGTGATCAACCCGACCGAGGCTTTGGTGTCGATCGACATCAACTCGGGCCGCTCGACGCGCGAACATAATATCGAACAGACCGCGGTCAGCACCAATCTGGAAGCCGCAGCCGAAATCGCCCGCCAGCTGCGCCTGCGCGACATGGCGGGGCTCGTCGTGATCGACTTCATCGACATGGATCATGGCTCGAACGTCCGCAAGGTCGAGCGCGCGATGAAGGATGCGCTGAAGAACGACCGCGCGCGCATCCAGGTCGGCCGTATTTCGGGCTTTGGCCTGATGGAAATGAGCCGCCAGCGCCTGCGCACCGGCGTGCTCGAAGCATCGACCCGCCCGTGCCCGCATTGCGAAGGCACCGGCCTCGTTCGCACCGCATCGTCGGCAGGGCTCAGCGCGCTGCGCCTGATCGAAGAGGAGGCCGCTCGCGGCAAGGGGAGCCGGATCACCTTGCGCGCGAGCCAGGAAGCGACCTTCTACCTGCTCAACGAAAAGCGCCGCGAACTGCGCGACATCGAGGAGCTGTACGGCGTCACCGTCGAAATCCTGCCCGACGGCGAGACCGAGGGCGCGCGGATGGCGGTCGAGGTCAGCGGCCCGCCGCCGACGCAGCGCCGCAGCTTTGCCCCGATCGCGCCGATCGAGGACGATGACGACGACATCCCCGAGGATGAAGACGACGAAGCCGCCGACGAAGACGTCGCCGAAGACCGTCCGGCGCGTTCGCGCGACCGCGAGGAAGGCGATGCCCGCGGCGAGGGCGAAGGGCGCAAGCGTCGCCGCCGCCGCCGCGGACGCCGCGGTCGCCGCGACGAAGAGGGCAATGACGTCGCCGACGGCAGCAACGACGGCGAAGCCGAGCGTGAGGCTGGCGATACCGCAGACGAGGGCGAGGCTGCCGCGGCGGACACCGCAGGCGAGAGCGATGGCGACGCCGAAGCCAGCGAAGCCGGTGCCAAGCCCCGCCGCCGCCGCGGTGGTCGGGGCCGCAAGCCCAAAGCCGATGCCGTGGAAGGCGAAAACGGCGACGCCGAAGCGGCTGCGCCGGTAGAAGCCGAAACCGAAGTCGCTGCACCGGTCGCTGACGAAGAACCCGCTGCCGAGGAAAAGCCGAAGCGCAAGCGCGCGCCGCGCAAGACCAAGGCAGCGATCGCAGCGGAAGCTGAAGCGGAAGCCGCCGCCGTTGAGGCCGCGCCCGAAGCCGAAGTGGCGGTTGTCGAGGCCGAGCCGGAAGCCGAACCCGCCAAGCCGGCGCCGAAAAAGCGCGCCAGCCGCGCGAAAAAGGCGGTCGCTGCCGAAGCCGCGCCCGAAGCAGCCACGACCGGCGATGCCGAACCCGTTGCTGCCGATGGCGGAGAGGGCAGCGGCGGCGCCGACGGCGAACCACGCCGCGGCTGGTGGCAGCGCACCTTCGGTAATTGACCGACGGCAGAAATATCCTGATCTGGAT
>JAFAGN010000235.1 GCA_023422695.1 Pseudomonadota bacterium | reverse complement strand
TCGGAATGTGCGGCTCGATCGCCGCCCATTGTCCCTCGCTCAGCCAGAAATGATCCGCCATGATCCAAGCCTCCCTAGCAGCTTGAATCATAACAACGCCATCACGTCAATTGAGTACAGACCCTAGTCCGCTGAAGTGCTTTGCGATTGACGTTCCGGTCAACTTGCAGCGCCCCGCACCGCGCCCTAGGCTGGCGCGACACTAGTGTGGGAGAGCTTGATTCATGGCACGCGTAGCAATCGTCACCGGCGGCAGCCGGGGCATCGGGGAGGCGATCAGCCTGAAATTGCAGGAACAGGGCGTCACCGTCGTCGCCAACTATGGCGGCAATGACGACAAGGCGCGCGAATTCACCGAACGCACCGGGATCAAGGCGTATAAGTGGGACGTCGGCGACCATGCGGCCTGCCTCGACGGCTGCGCGCGCGTCGCGGCCGAAGTCGGGCCCGTCGACATCGTCGTCAACAATGCCGGCATCACCCGCGACGGCACCCTCGCCCGAATGAGCTACGACGACTGGCACGATGTGATGCGCATCAACCTTGGCGGCTGTTTCAACATGGCGAAGGCGTGCTTCCCCGGCATGGTCGAGCGCGGGTGGGGCCGCATCGTCAACATCGGGTCGATCAACGGGCAGGCCGGGCAGTACGGCCAGGTCAACTATGCCGCGGCCAAATCGGGCATCCATGGGTTCACCAAGGCGCTGGCGCAGGAAGGCGCCAAGAAGGGCGTGACGGTGAACGCGATTGCGCCGGGCTATATCGACACCGACATGGTCGCCGCGGTGCCGCCGCAGGTGCTGGAAAAGATCGTCGCCAAGATCCCGGTCGGGCGCCTGGGCCAGGCCGACGAAATCGCGCGCGGCGTGGCATTTCTGTGCAGCGAAGATGCCGGTTTCGTAACCGGGTCGACGATGAGCATCAACGGCGGGCAACATATGTATTGAGCGAGTGACGTCCTTTCTTCCCGTTCGTGTCGAGCGAAGTCGAGACACCCATCGGGACGGCGCTAAGCTGAGGGGCATCTCGACTTCGCTCGATGCGAACGGCTAGAGAGGGGCATGGCGGAACATCCCCTCCATCCCCCCGTCAAACGCTCGGTCACCATCGCCGGTCACCCGACCTCGATCAGCCTGGAACCGATGTTCTGGGAGGCGCTGGAGGCCGAAGCGGCACGGCTGGCGCTGCCCGTCAACGCCCTCGTCGCGCGGATCGATGTCGAACGGATGGAAGCCGACGATCCGCCAAACCTGACCTCGGCGATCCGGCAGTGGTTGTGGCGGGGGCGACCACCCGTTAACGCTGGCGCGGCTGACTAAGCGCCGCGAATTTCAGCAGCACCGCATCGACGACCGCCATCGCCCGTTCGGCCGTCATCCGTGGACGGTACAGCACGATCAGGTGCGGCGTGCGGAATTGGGCAGTCGCGTCTTCGAGCAGGTCGAGCGCGGCGGGAACGTGCCACTGGCCGACCAGCGCCGCAACCGATGGCTTCACCAGTTCGCGCAGGCGCCCAACATGCGCGGTCACCACCGCATCATGCCCTTTGGCGAGGTCCAGATAGGCTCTGAAAAGCGCAGGGTCATGGTCGTAGCGCGCGGTTTTTTGTTCCATCGTTTCGATGACCCACCGCGCAATCCTGTCCTGCGGGTTCGTAGCACCGGCGATCGCCCCCGCGACGGCGGCTTCGATCGCGCCGAACCAGCGCTGCGCCATCAGTTCGACAAGGTGATGCCGCGACCGGACGTAGCGATAGACATTCGACTGCCCCATGCCGACCGCCGCGGCAATATCGCTGACGGTCAGGCGCGTCGCATCGTCGCTGCGGATGATCTCTTCCGCCGCAACCAGCAACCGCTCGCGCATCGCCTCTACGTCAGCCTTTGGTCGCGCCATCGACTATAGCCAGCGACGCACTTGCTGCCGGTAACTCAGGTAATCATCGCCGAATACCTGCATCGCAGCACGCTCCTCGAACGGAATATACCAGAAGTGGGCGGCGGCGAAGAATAGCAGCGGCGCCGCGAGCGCGCACCACAGATCGACCATCGCCGCGACGCCCAACAGCACGAGCAGCATCGACAGATACATGGGATTGCGGCTGAAGCGGAACAGGCCGCCGGTCACCAGATTGCGCGGTTCGGCGAAAGTCATGATTTCCGACTCGGACCTGCGAAACTGGAACCGGGCAGCGATCAGCCCGGCGATGCCCAGAGCCAGCAGCCCGGCACCCAGCGGTGTTCCGAACGCACCCAGCGCGGCGGCAGGCGGGTGCAGGCGATGTAGAACGACCATCGCGGCGAGCAGGACGATCAAAAGGACGGGCGGCAAAAGTCTGTGCATGGCGACTCTCCAAAAATGATATTTTTCAGTTTATATCATTTTATACAGCTCGTCCATCCACGCCGTCGCCGTTGGTCGACGCGTCACAAGGCAAGCGCCCTTGCCACCGCCGCCCCGAACGCCGCGCCCTTGTCGGGTGCATGATGGAGGAACAGCGAGGGTTCGATCAGTTCCAGCTCCATGATGTGGAGCCGGCCCGCTGCATCGCCGACCATATCGACGCGCGCGTACACCGGCGGTGCGGGGGCGGCAGCCAGCGCCGCCGCGGCCAGCGCCTGCGCCGCATCGCTGGCGTCCCACGCCGTCTCGCGCCCGCCGAATTGTTCCTGCACGCGAAAATCACCAGCGGCGGGTCGCTTGACGATCGCATGGCTGAAATTGCCGCCGAAGAAGAACAGCGAAAATTCGCCCTCGGTCAGAATGCCGGGCATCAATGGCTGGACCAGACGGCGCTGGCCGAGCGCGTCGGCGGGGATCGCGTCGCCCGCCGCGAGGCGGTGGGTGCCATCGGCACCGCCCGAGATCGCGGGTTTGATCACGACGTCTGCGGCGCCCAGCTGCGCCCGCGCATCGGCAAGGCGGACAGCATCCAGCGCCGCGACCTCGACCGTCGGCACGACAGCGACGCCCTTTACCGCCAGTTCGGCGAGATACGCCTTATCGCTGTTCCAGCGCAGCACCGGCACCGGATTGGCGACCGGCAGCGCTTCGGCCTCCAGCCGATCGAGCAGCGCGTACCATGCCGCAACATCGCGCTGATAACCCCAGGCGAACAGCGGCAGGATCAAGTCGTATCCCGACAGGTCGCCGGGATCGGTCCACACCCGCTGTTCGACGATCAGCCCCGCGCCGGTCAGCGCTGCGGCCTTGCGCGCAAAGGCGGGCTGCCATTTTTCATAATAGTCGGGCGCCGGGACAAGGATCGCGACGCGGGGCTGGAAGGGCATGGGCTCTCCTGGAACCCCTCCCCTTCATGGGAGGGGTTGGGGTGGGGGTCGCAGTGTAGAGTGAGGTCGATTGGCCCACCCCGCTGCGACTAGCCAGCAAGCTGGCAAGTCTCGCTGCCCCTCCCCTGAAGGGGAGGGGATCGTCGGTTACCGCCCCAGCAGCCCGCGCGCCTGCCCCGCAATATGCGACAGCATCGCGCCGTTCGGGTTCGGGATCGTCCGCGCCCGTTCGACGGTCGCGCGGAACTGCGCGACGCGCGGGGCATGATCGGCAAGCCATTTGGTCACCGCTGCATCGAGGTCACCCTTGGGCAATCCCGCCAGGAAGGTCAGGCGCATCTGCTGGAAATCGCGCGCCAGGCTGTTGACCAGCAGGCGCTCCCACGGATCGCCGGGGCTCATATGCGCCGCCAGCGTCTGCGCCCAGTCGAGCCCCAGCGCTTCGCCCAAATGGGTGAAGGCGCTGGTCACCGCGACCTCATCGTCGCCGCGCCGTTCGGCGAGATCGACGATGCCGATCGCGCCGTCGGTCTTGAACAGGCGGACAACTGCGTCGGTCAGCGCCTCGGGCGCGCCGGCGTCGAGCAATTGCTGCGTCAGCATGTCCCACTGGCGCTTCACCGACGGGCTGAGCAGCCCGTCGACGCTGGCGTTCAGGCGATCGACCCCGGGCTCGAGCCGCGCGACGACCGGCCCCGGCTGCGCCAGCGTCTGCGTCACGCGGAGCAGATCGGCCATCTGCGACGTCATCGCCGAGGCGGCCTGACCGAACAGCGACAGGCGCACGCTTTCGTCGATCTTCGCCGCGTCGAGCGCATCCCACAGGGCGGGCAGGTCGAGCAGCCGTTCGACCGCGACGAACGCCGCGGCGATGTCGCCAAGTGCGCAGCCTTCTTCTTCGACCAGTTCGAACGGATGGACGATCCCCATGCGGTTGATGATGCGGTTCGCCAGCTTGGTCGCGATGATTTCGCGGCGCAGCTGGTGATCGGCGATCGCCCCGGCAAAATCGCGCTGCATCTCGTCGGGGAAGGCTGCGGCAAGGTCGCTGCCCAGCGCCGGATCGTCGGGCAGGCTGCTGTCCTCGATCGCGTCCTGCAACGCCAGTTTGGCGGTCGACAGCAGCACCGCGAGTTCGGGGCGGGTCAGCCCACGCCCTTCGGCGGCGCGGCGCAGCAGCTCGTCGTTCGCCGCCAGCCCCTCGACCTTGCGGTCGAGGCGGCCCGATGCTTCGAACGTCTCCATCAGGCGCACATAGGACGCGACCGCCGCCGATCCGCCCTGTTCGGCGATCGACAGCGCCAGCGCTTGCAGCCGGTTATCTTCGAGCACCAGGTCGGACACATTGTCGGTCATCCGCACCAACAGCGCGTCGCGATCTTCCTGGCTGAGGCGGCCTTCGGCCATCTCGCGGTTCAGCGCGATCTTGATATTGACCTCGTTATCCGAACAATCGACCCCGGCGCTGTTGTCGATGAAGTCGGTGTTGATGCGGCCACCCTTTGCCGAGAAAGCAATACGCGCCGCCTGGGTGGTGCCAAGGTTCGCCCCCTCGCCCACCGCGCGGACGCGCAGATCCTCGGCATCAACGCGGAGCGCGTCGTTGGCGGGGTCGCCGACCTCGGCATTGTTCTGGCTCGCCGCCTTGACATAGGTGCCGATGCCGCCGAACCACAGGAGGTCGGCGGGCGCCTTCAGGATCGCCGAGATCAGCGCGCCGGGGTCGATTTCCGACACCGACAGGCCGAGCAGCGCCTGGACTTCGGGACTAAGCGGGATGCTCTTCTGGCTGCGCGGAAACACCCCGCCGCCTTTCGAGATCAGCTTCTTGTTATAATCTTCCCAGCTCGAGCGCGGCAGATTGAACATGCGCTCGCGTTCCTTCCAGCTTTTCGCCGGATCGGGATTGGGATCGAGGAAGATGTGGCGGTGGTCGAACGCCGCGACGAGCTGAATCGCCTTTGACAGCAGCATCCCGTTGCCGAACACGTCACCCGACATGTCGCCGCAGCCGACGACGCGGATGGTGTCGCTCTGCACATCGACGCCCATTTCGGCGAAGTGGCGCCGCACCGACAGCCAGGCGCCCTTGGCGGTGATGCCCATCGCCTTGTGGTCATAGCCCTTTGACCCGCCGCTGGCGAAGGCATCGCCGAGCCAGAAGTCGCGCTCCATCGCCAATGCGTTGGCGACGTCGGAGAAGGTCGCGGTGCCCTTGTCGGCGGCGACGACGAAATAGGGATCGTCGCCGTCGTGGATCACCACGCCCTTCGGATGCACGACTTTGCCCGCGACCAGATTGTCGGTGATCGACAGCAGCGAGCGGATGAAGATGCGATAACATTCGGTGCCCTCGGCGAACCATGCATCGCGGTCGAGCGAGATGTCGGGCAGCGCCTTGGGATAAAAGCCGCCCTTCGCGCCGGTCGGCACGATCACCGCATTCTTGACGCGCTGCGCTTTCATGAGGCCGAGGATTTCGGTGCGGAAGTCGTCGCGGCGATCGGACCAGCGCAGCCCGCCGCGCGCGACCGGACCGGCGCGCAGGTGGATGCCCTCGACGCGCGGCGAATAGACCCATACTTCGCGCCACGGCAGCGGCTTGGGCAGCCCGGGGACCAGGCTGGAATCGATCTTGAACGCCAGCGCTTCGGCGGCGGCGGGAGCGAACGCGTTGGTGCGCAGCGTCGCGCTGATCACCGCGTGGAACAGGCGGAGGATGCGATCTTCGTCGATCGACTTGATGTCGGCAAAGCCCGCCAGAATATCGGCTTCCAGCACCTCGGCCCGCTTCGCGTCGCGCGCCCTGGGATCATGGAGGGCGGTAAAGCGCTCGATCAGCGCTGCGGTCAGCGCGGGCGCATGGCGCAGCGCGCTGACGACGGTGTCCATGCCATAAGCCGACCCGCCCTGCCGCAGATAGCGGAACCACGCGCGCAGCCACACGATCGCGCGCGGATCGGTCTGGTTGGTCAGCACCAGTTCGTTGAACGCGTCATTCTCTGCCTTGCCGTCCAGCACCGCGGCGATCGCGCCCTCGATCGTTTCGGCATAGGGCAAAAGCGCCAGTTCATCGACGTTGGCGGGCAGGCGCAGGGTGAAGTCGTGGATGACGATCGGCAATTCATCGTCGGCCTCTGCTCCCGCGGCGCGGCCATGGCCCAGCGCGGTCGGGATTTCCTCCAGCACCTCGAACCCGAAATGTTCGAGCGCGGGGACGACGTCGGACAAGGCCAGCGGCCCCGCGGCGCTATAGACTTTCAGCCGCAGCCGGTCGTCGCCGTCGAGGCTCTTTTTCGCCAGCCGCACGCTGCGCGGCTTGTCAGCGTCCAGATCGCGCAGCCGCAAAATGTCGCGCGCGGCTTCTTCGGGATTGTAGAGGTTGCGATAATTGGGCGGGAACATCGGCGCGAACCGCGCCGCGAGCGCTGCAGCGCGGCCGGCATCACCGCGCTTCGCCAGCGCCGCCTCGACCTCGGGCTGCCAGCCGCGGACCATCTGTTCGAGCTGGCTGTTCAGCGCATCGGTGTCGGGGACGACCCCTCCGCTGCGCAGGTCGAGGGTGTAACGCAGCAACGCCGCGCCGCCATCCTCCAGCACCATCGTCCAGCCGATGACCCCGGCCTTCGCTTCGCGCACCAGCATCGCTTCGACCGCGATGCGGCGACCTGTCGACACTTCGTCGCGCGGCAGCCAGACAAAGGCGAACAGGTGACGGCCAAGTGCGCTGCGCACCGTCACGATCTTGGGCCGCGGGCGGTCGGTGATCGACATCGACGTGAGCACCAGCTCTTCGAGCGATGCGCCGTCAAAGGCGATCAGCAGATCGTGCGGCAGCGCGGTCAGCGCATGGGCCAGCGCCTTTCCGGCGTGGCCCGCCGGATCGAAGCCGAATTTGGCCATCAGCGCGTCGAGCTGGGCGCGCAGCACCGGCACCTTGGCCGGCGGGGTCGACAGCGCGGCGCTGGTCCACAGCCCGGCGTGGATCGACAGGCGGTCGACCTTTTTGCCCTTCATTTCGGGGACGATGACCAGGTCGAGCAGGACGCGGCGATGGACCGCCGACAGCCGGTTCGACTTGATCAGCAGCGGCGCCTGACCACCGCCATCGAACCAGGCGAAGGCGGCCTCAAGGGCAGCGGGGGACAAGAGCTGGCTTTCGCCGCTTTCGCTGACCCCCAGCGGATCTTGCACCTTGCCGTCGCGCGTCCGCCATTCGTGGCCGAGCTGGGTCATCGACCCGCCTTCGAACCAGCGCAGCAGCTCGGCGGCTTCGCCCTCGACGCGCATCGCGGCATCGGCAAGCATCGCGGCCCGCATCGCGCGCCAGTCGCGCACCGCCGCGCGGACATCGCGCAGCGCCGCGTCGAGCGCGTCGAGCAGGCGGCGCCGCGCCCGCGCATCGCCGCGTTCGAGTTCCATGTAGATGACCGATTCGCGCGTCGGCCCCTCGCCCGCTTCGACCAGACGCCCGCCCGCATCGCGCTTTACCGCAACAACCGGGTGCAGGATGCGGTGGACCGCGAGTCCCTGCGCCGCGACGATCTGCGACGTCGAATCGACCAGGAAGGGCATGTCGTCGTTGACGATGACCAGCCGCATACGGCGGTCGGTGCCGTCGGCGGCCATCGGTTCGAGCAGCAGCGACGGGGTGTCGGCGGCGCGCTCGAGCGAGGCGCGTCCGGCAAACTGGCTGGCGTCGGCCAGCGCGGCTTTGTCCATGTCATCGCCTTCGCCGGGCAGCGCACTGCCGTGCAGCGCCGCCAGATAGGCGGCGGCAATTTTGGCAGGGATCTTGGCGGTGGCGGTGGTTGGCGTGTCCGTTTCCGGCGTGGCGGACGAATTTTGAGGCATAAAGTGCAGCATCCCGAACCAAAAGAGGGGGAACCCTGCCGACGATCGGCGGGGGCCCGTTCGCTCCCCACCCTATGCGCCTGTGGCGCGCGCGGCTCAAGGCCTCGTTCGCGCGTCCACGTTAATTTATTTCACGTTTTGGATCGACTGTTGCGTAGAGCCGCAAATCCTCCCGGTGCCGACGCCATGGGGAGGGGAACCGCTCGCGCGGCGAGGGGTGGAGAGGCAGCGGCGCTGCGTCCCTGGCCCCTCCGTCAGCGCTTCGCGCTGCCACCTCCCCATGGCTTCGCCACAGGGAGGATCGGAATCTACGATGTGATCGCGACGGCCTTCTTCGCGAGCCTCGCGATCAGCGCGGGATCATCCGCGGCTTTCGCCACGATGCCGATATGCCCGCCGGGCATCGCGCGCGCGATCAGCACGACAAATTCGGCGTCGCCGGCATCATGCTCCAGGATGATCGCCGGATGTGCGCTGCGCAGCGCGTCGAGCTTGCCATCGACCTTCGTATCGCCGTCCCGTTCGGGTTTGCGGCGCGCGCGCGCATCCTTGACCAGACCTTTCAGCCCGCCCGGATAGCGATCGAGATAGGCGGCGAGCTCGCCGCGACCGACGCCTTCGTCCTTGGCGTGGCCGAGGACACAGGCATATTCGGCCAAGCGGGTCTTGTCGTAGGTGGCGCCAAAGACCAGCTTGACGACCGGGGTCATCGGCGCGCGCTCTTGCGCCGCCAGACCGGCGTCGTCGAGCAAAGCGGCAAAGGCTTCGGGTTGCTGCTCGGCAACCAGCGCGAAATCCCAAGCCTTCGCCACCGCCTGATACAAGGCGCCGCGGCTGCGGCTGTCGGCGGCGATCGCGCGCTCGGCGGTTTCGCGCGCCAGCGCCAGCCAGTCGGCGAGTTCAGCGTCAGCGCCCGGATCAAGATCGGGCTCGTCGGTCAGCGCGTCCTCGGCTTCGGGTGCGGTGACGATCGGCACGTCGCTATTGTCGACCAGCGCGGCGAAGCCGGGGGTCGCATCGCGATGATCTTCGACATCATCGTCGAGATGTTCGCTGTCGGGACCATCGGCCCACACCGGCACCGGTGCGGTCAGCGGTGCCGCGCTGCGCAGCGCCTGTTCGACCGACAGCTGGAGTTCGGCGGCCTGATCGGCGGGCGCCGCTTCCTTCCAGTTGATCACCCCCATGATGAAGTCGATCGTGTCGTCGTCGGACGAGAAGGGCAGCAGGATGCCGCGGTACATGATGGTGACGCCGCGATCGTTGACGAATTCGGCCTCGAACCCGATCGGCGCGCGGTTGGCGATGATCTGCAGATAATGGTCGGTCAGCCGCGACAGCAGCGAGCGACCCGGGATCTGGCTGATATAATGGACATCCTCGTCGATCTGCGATTCGGCGCGTAGCCGGTCGCCGACGAAGGCGATGCCCGGGTTTTCGACCCCTGCGGTAAAGTCGAGCAGCACCGCGTTCGAACCGAAGTCGGCACCCTCCAGATCGAGATCCTCGACCGAGGGATAAGCGCGGTCGGCCAGCAGCGACGCCCAGTAATTATAGGCGCGCACCTGCATCCGCCGTTCGTCGACACCGACCGACGCGGGCGGATCGATCGCCCCGTCGTCCTGGTCGTGGCTGCCCGAAAGCAGTCCGCGCATGCTGTCCATCATTTATCCCCAGCCATAAACATCGGGGAATGTCATGCACCAGAACTGGTAAAAGCCGCGTAAACGATGGCCGATACGCTGATGCGCACTCGGTCGCCGGGCAGGATGTGACGGATCGAAAGCAGAAGGTTCCGGTCGCCGTGCGATCTTTGTCACGCGGCGACCGGTCCGGGGGGAGAGCCCGCTTATGTACTGAACAGTATAAAAACTAGGAGCGCGGCGTCAAGCACCTTCTGTACCGATCAGTAAAATTATTCTATCAGCGCCCCGGCCACAGCTTTAGCCCGGTTTCGACCAGCCGTTCGAGTTCGGCGCGAGACGCGCCGGCACCGGCCTGCACCGCCATTCCCTGGTTCATCGCGGTCAAAAACGCCGCAAGCCCCGCCGGGTCGACGTCGGCGGGAAAATCGCCCTCGTCGCGCGCGCGCGTGAAGCGTTCGAGCATCGCCTGCTTGGCGGCGGCGCTACGCGCCACCACGGCGTCGCGAATGCATTCGGCCTCGGCCCCGCACGCGACCGAGTTGATCACACCCAGGCAGCCGCCCGGATTTTCGGGGCAGCAATACATGTCGAGCGCGCCGTACATCAACCGCTCGGCCACCCCGCGCGCGGTCGGCGCGTCGAGCGCGGCACGCATATAATCGGCCTTTTCACGCTCATAGAGGTCAAGCGCCTTGTTGAAGAGCGCCTCCTTGTTGCCGAACGCGGCATAGAGGCTGGGCTTGGTGATCCCCATCGCGTCGGTCAGGTCGGCCATTGACGCGCCCTCATAGCCTTTCGACCAGAACACGCGCAGCGCCGCCGCCAGCGCCGCATCGACGCAGAACTCGCGCGGACGACCTTTCGGGGCACTGGCGGCTTCGATTTCCATAACGGCTGGTATATAAGTTAGGCGGCGAAAAATGTCCAGCCGCGACCGCGGGCCACTCCGACGCTTTCGGGAAAGCCCATACGGCCTTTGGCCCAACGCAAAAGGGGAGAGCCATGACGGCCCTCCCCTTGTCGCTCATTCGGTCGTCATCGCTACAGGCTGAAACGCACCCCGAAACGGAAGGCACGGCCGAGCAGGTCCGAATAGGTGCTGTTCGCCGCCAGCCCGGTTTCGGGCAGCAGGATCGGATCGCCGTTGAGCAGGTTCGTCACGTTCATGAAGAACTCGCCCCGCGACTCGTCGCCAACCTTGAATTTGTGCGTCAGGTTGAGGTCGACGTAGAAGGCGCCCTTGACGCGGTTGCGTTCATAGGTCGGCGCGTTGACCGTCGAGACGGGGCAGGTCGTCTGGCATTCGATGCCGTTGGCGACATATTTGCCCGCGCTCACCCCGCGGCCCACCGCGGTGACGCTGAAATCATCATCGTCATAGGCCGCGCTGACGCGATAGATCCATTTCGGCGTGGTGGACTGGCCGCCGTTGACGCCGACCGAGTTGAGCACGACGGTACCGGGAACGCCGCTGTTGAAGCGGTTTTCCAGATAGCGGGTGGCAAGACCGCGGATCGTGAACGCGCCGCTGCCTTGCGCCATCGGGATCCGGTAGGATGCGTCGATATCGACGCCGCGGACCTTCTGGCTCGCCGCGTTGAACGGGCGCGTCAGGATGACGAGATAGGGCTGCGCCGGATTCTGGGTGCGCGCCGGATCGACGCTGATCGCATTACAGAAAGCCTGTTCGCCGAGGAAACACAGATTGACGATCTGTTGGGCAGTGAACGCGCTGATCCCGCTCTTGAGCCGGATGTCGAAATAATCGACGGCAAGGTTGAAGCCCGGCAGGAAGCGCGGCGTGAAGACCGCGCCGACGTTCCACTGGTCCGACTTTTCCGGCGCCAGATCGGTGTTACCCGTCGCAAAGCCCGAATAGCTGTAACCCGCCTGCGGCGGCTGCCCGGCCGGAACGAACGACGGGCTGGTGCCGGTCACGAAGCCGGGATTGCTGACCGAATCGCTGTTCGCCGTCCCCGCCTGGAACAGGTCGTTGAGGTTGGGTGCGCGAATGTCGCGCGACCGCGTCACGCGCAGGCGAATGTCGTCGATCGGCTGCCAGGTCGCGCCCGCCTTCCACGTCGTCACATAGCCAGCGGTCGAATAGTCGGTCGCGCGAACCGCGCCGTTAAATTCCAACCCGAAACCGAGTGGAATCACCGTTTCAAGATAGGCTTCCTTGACGTTGTACGACCCGAAGCTGGGCAGGTAGTTGCCCACCGACCAGCGATTGGTCGCACCGATGACGTTGCCGTTCACGTCGCGGGTCGGGACCGGCTGGAATTCGTCGGGGACAAAGCCGCTGATCTTTTCCTTGCGATATTCGGCGCCGACCGCGACGCTGACGTCGCCGGCCCAGGTTGCAAAGGGCGTGAGCGACAGGTTGGCGCCGACCACCATCTGCTCCAGCCGCTGTTTGCGGTACGGATCGCCCAGCACATAGTCGATCGCCGCCGGATCGGCGACGCCCAGACCAAGGCGATTGAGCGGAACGCAGGCCGCGTCATTGTTGTTCGGATTGGCATCGACGTTGATCAGACACTGGATCGACCCGGTCGGAAAGCCGCTGCCAGCCGGTGCAAAGGCCGCGTCGCGTGCCGCGTTGATGCGCGCGATATTCTGGATGTCGCGCAGCTGTTCGCGCAGGTCGGCGCGGCCGTACTGGCCATAAATGTCCCAGCGCGCGGTCTTGCCGAACGCATCGAAGTCGCCCTCGGCGCCGATCAGGTAACGCTGTACCTCGCGCTTGTTGTTGATCCCGCGGAACGGCAGGTCGGCCGACGTCGTCGCGATGGTGACGCTGGTGATGCCTTGCAGCGCTGCGGCGCCCATCGTGTTGAGCAGGAAGGCGTTACAGGTGATCGGCACCGGCGTCTGGGTACAACCCGTCGCGTTCAGTACGATACCCGTCTGCAGGTTCGGCCCCGCGTTGAACAGCACCTCCTGTTTGTTATACGCCGCTTCGGCAAAGATCTCGACGTTGTCGCCAACCTCATAGCTCAGGCGGCCGAACACGCCATAACGGTCGTCGCGCGGATCGAGGCCGATGTTGCGCCCCGAATCATTGACCCGCCAATCACCGCCGCGCGTGCGCAGCGGCACCGCGCTGCCGGTCTGGACCGGAAAGGTCAGATCGCCCCAGACGAACTGGTTCACCGATCCACCGCTGCCGAAATAGGTGCCGCGTAGCCGGTTGGCGGCCCCGCCCGCCGAGTTGGTGATGATGCTGCCAGGGGTCGAGTTAGTCGGCCCCGCGCCGCGCACGAAAATATATTGCGGCGCCCCCGAGTTGGCGTTCGCCAGATAGGCGGGATTTTCGAACCGCAGGAAGCCGATCGCATTCCAGTCGCGATCGACCTGGAGGATGCCATCATTGTGAGCGATCTCGCCGCTGAGCAGGACGTGACCGCGCCCGCCCGCAAACGCCATCCCTGCCGCAGCGCTGAACGAATAGTTGAACCCGTCGCCTTCCTGCGTGATGCCGCTGTCGCCCTCGATCTTCAGGCCTTCGAATTTATTGTTGAGCGAAAAGTTCACGACACCCGCGACGGCGTCCGAGCCATAAGCGGCGGATGCACCGCCGGTGACGACTTCGACGCTGGAAATCAGCGCCTGCGGGATCGTGTTGATGTCGACCAGCCCGGTGATCGTCGACCCCACCGAACGCTTGCCGTTGACCAGGATCAGCGTGCGTTCCGAACCCAGGTTGCGCAGGTTGAGCGCGTTGATGCCCGCCTGCCCGCTCGAGATGTTGAGGCGCGAGTTGGACGGGCGGGTCGAACCCGCCAGCGACGGCAGCGTGTTGACGAAATCGGCGATATTGTTCGTCGGCGAGCTGTTCTGAATTTCGGTTTCGCTCAGCACGGTGAGCGGGGTCGGCGCCTGGAAGCCGTCACGCGCAATGCGCGACCCGGTCACGATGATCTGGTCGGCCTCTGCCGCCTCGATCGCATCCGCGGTCGCCGCGGCCTCCTGCGCCAGCACCGGCGCGCTGTGAACGAGCGCCAGAGCGGTCATTGCCGCGCCAAAGCTGCTGCTGCGGCTCAGCGACCGGCGATTTCGTTCAAGATAGCGCATGTTAATCGTCCCCTTTATTGCCCAAAGACGCGCCGCACATCGTCCGATGTGGTTCCCGGCACCGATGCCGAGCTGGCCCGCCCCCACTATGTCCCACCTGACCGACTGACGGCCGTTTTTTTGCCGCCCTTATATGATTTTATGACGTTCGACCTTCGCGGTCCGGCTGTCGCTGCGCTTGCGGCGCGCGGACGGCCAAATCCGTGACGGGAAGGTTACAGGGTGGTTACGGGCGGTCAACCGCTTCGCGCTGACCCTGACGATATGGACCTATAGCCACAGGGCATGACATCGCCGCAAACCGACCCGGCGTGCGCCGCGACGCGGCCGGGTGCGGATAGCTTGCAGTTATAGGATGCGGCCCGCTTGCTATGGGATGGCGGCGCCATGCTACGATAGGCTCGCCGCTCGTCATTGGTGGTAAATATCGGGGAAAATTCGTTGATCCAGCGCCGCGCATTTCTGCTGGCTTCCGCCGCGCTGGTCGCGATGCCGGGAAGCCTTCTGGCGAAACCCCGGGTCAAGGGTGCGGCGCGTGCTATCCGCTTGTCGGGCGCGCGCGGACCGATCGAGGTGATCGAGGACGAACTCGGCGTACCGCACGTCCGCGCCGGATCGCGCCACGATGCGTTTTTCGGGCAAGGCTATCTGGTCGCGCGCGACCGGCTGTTCCAGATGGACATGGAACGCCGCCGCGAGATGGGGCGGATGGCCGAAGCCTTTGGCCCGCGCTTCGTCGCCGCCGATCGCGCCGCACGCTTGTTCCATTATCGCGGTGACATCGACGCCGAACTCGCGGCGCTGCCGCCCGCGGTGCTCGACTGCGCGCGCGGCTATGTGGCCGGGGTCAATGCCCGGATCGACGAGCTGGCGGGCGATCCCGCCGCGCTGCCGCTGGAATATGGCATATTGGGGATCAGCCCGCTGCGCTGGGATGTGCGCGATCTGGTGCGCTGCCGCGGCATCGGGATGGGCGACGCCGATGACGAGGTGCGCCGCGCCCAGCTGCACACGCACGGTCTGCTCGATGCCGAACAATTGTTCGCGCCGCTGCGCCCCGCCTGGTCGTTCACCATCCCCGCAGGGCTCGATACCGCCGCCGTCGGCGAAGCCGACCTGGGCGTCCTCGACCCGGCGGCGCGCCCGGTGCCGTTCGACGCCATCCAGGAAGCCTCGGTCGACCGCGAATTGCGCGGTGCCGACCGTTTTGCGCTGGGCAGCAACGCCTGGACCGTTTCGCCTTCGCGCACCGCGACGGGGCGGCCCATTTTGGCCAACGACCCGCACCTCGGCATCGGCGGCGCCAGCCCGCGGCATATGGTCCATATGACCGCGCCGGGGCTCGACGTCATCGGCGCGGGCGCGCCGGGGCTGCCGGGGATCATGCAGGGACACACCGATCGCTTTGCGTTCGGGCGCACCAATTTCCACATCGACCAGACCGACCTGTTCGTCCTGCGCACCAACCCCGACGATCCTGACCAATATTGGCACAAGGGCAAATGGCGCGCGTTCGAGATTTTCGAGGACGAGATCGCGGTCAAGGGCGCGCCGCCCGAGCGCGTGACGCTGCGCTATGCCGATGGCCGCCCGATCGTGTCGCAGGACGCGGCGCGGCAGCGCGCGATCGCCTTTGCTACCGTCAGCATGCTGCCGGGCGCCAATATGAAGTTCGCGATCATCGCGATCAATCTGGCGACCGATTGGGCCTCGCTGCAAGCGGCGTTCAAGCTGCATGTGTCGCCGACCAACCTCCATTATGCCGACATCGACGGCAATACGGGATGGCAGACGATCGGCTTTACGCCGCGGCGCCCGAAGCACGACGGGCTGCTGCCCGCGCCCGGCGATGGCGATTATGACTGGACCGGGCTGCTGCCGGTCCAGGATATGCCGCACGTCTATAACCCGCCCGAAGGCTGGTTCGCGTCGGCGAACCAGATGAACCTGCCGACGGGCTATCCGTATCGCGAGCGGATCATCAGCTTTACCTGGAGCGACCCCTATCGCTACGACCGCTGCGCCGAAGTGCTGCGCAGCCAGCCCAAGCACCGTATCGTCGACAGCATCGCGTTGCAGCACGACGTCCAGTCGCTCCCCGCGCGCGCGCTGCTGAAGCTGCTTCCGGCGAGCCTGTCAGCCGAAGCCGCGCCCGCCGCGGCGATGCTGCGCCGCTGGAATTGCGGGATCGAGGTCGATAGCGATGCGGCGCTGCTGTTCGAGATGGTGATGGTGGCGCTGGCCGCGGATTTCCGCGATCGGGTCGTCCCGGCGGCGGCGAAGGATCTGATCCCGACGGTCAACCTGTCCGAGATGCTGCGTATCCTGGGCGCCCCTGACAAGCGGCTGGGCGAAGATCCGGGGGCGGCGCGCGACGCGATGATCGACCGCGCGCTTGTCGCAGGATGGGCAAAAGCGACCGAACTCGGCGGCAACGATCCCGCCAAATGGCAATGGGGCGATCTCCACCGCGTGACGATCGCGCATCCGCTGGCGTCGGCGATCCCGGCAATTGCGGCAGCGTTTCCGAAGATCGAGGGTGGCCGGTCGGGCGGCGACGGGACCACGCCGATGGCGCGCGGGTTCAATTCGCGGCGCGGCTTCAACGTCTCGCACGGTGCCAGCTATTTGTTCGTCGCCGATGTCGGGGCGTGGGACAACAGCCGTTTCCTGCTGCTGCCCGGCCAGTCCGCCGATCCGCGCTCGCCGCGCTACCGCGATTTCTACCCGAAGTGGCTGGCGGGGGACATGCAGCCGCTCTGGTTCAGCAGGGCGGCGGTGGAGCGGCACGCGGTGGAGCGGTTGGTGCTGGCGCCTGCTGGGGATTGATCGAGCTTTTGGCGTGACCCGCCACCGTAGCCCTGAGCCTGTCGAAGGCTACGGTTCAATTCGATCGGGCGTCGCCTACAACCCCTCGGCAATCGCCACCAGCGCGCGGTCGACCGCGGCGGTCGCCTGGCTGTCGGTTCCCTCGGGCATGTCGTTCGCCAGCACCGAGAAGATCAAGGTCTTGCCGCTGCGCGTCGTCAGATACCCCGACAGCGCGCGCGAGGCGTTGAGCGAGCCGGTCTTGGCGAACAATTTGCCTTCGAGCAGCGTCCCCTTGAAACGGTTCTGCAACGTGCCGTCGCGCCCGGCGATCGGCAGCGTCGCGCGCCAATCTATGCCCCACGGCTGGCGCGCGATCCAGCTGAGCAAGCCGACCGCGGCGCGCGGGCTGAGCCGGTTGTAGCTCGACATGCCCGACCCGTCGGCGAAGTGATAGCCGGTGTCGGGGATCCCCGCCGCGGTCATCACCTGCCGCATCACCGCCTGTCCGTCAGCGATCGAGCCGCTGCCCGCGCGGCGCGCCACACGGCGCAACATCAATTCGCTGTGCAGATTCTGGCTCTCCTTGTTGATCCGCACCATATTTTCGGCGAGCGGCGGCGCGGGCAGTTCGGCGAGCATTGCGGGCTCGGTCGGTACGGCAGCCGCGGCGCTCTTGCGGTTTTCGGGATCGTCGGCGGCGGTCAGCGGCCGGTGGCGAACCTCGATCGCACCATCGACGCGGACGCCGCGCGCTTTCAGCAGTTCGCCCAGCCGCCACGCGGCATAATGCGCCGGATCGTCGATGCCATAGCGCAAGGTGAGCGGCGCCACGTCGGCACCGACGGTGCCGGTCAGGCGCAGCACGCGGCTGTTCGGCATCCGATCGGCCTCGATCTTTTCCTCCTTGCCCGCGACCGTCGTGACCCGATTGTCGATGCTGTAGTAGCCGGAGGTCTGGATCGTCGGCGCGGCGCCGACCGCGCCCGGCGCCAGTTTCACCACCAGCTCATTATCGTCGAGGGTCAGCGCCGAATTGCCGGTGCCATAGCGCGAGACGATATTGTTCCAGCTCATCCCCGGGCTCCACCGCTCGTCGGGCAGCCAGCTGTCGTCGCCGGCGATATTGCGGACGCGGCGAGTCTTCGCCGCCACCGCGTCGGCGAGGGTTTGCAGGCAGTCGGTCTTGCAGTCGTCGGCGCTCGATAGCAACGGATCGCCGCGGCCGTGGAGGATGACATCGGTCGCGCCGCCAGCGCCGGTTTCGAGCCGCACCCCGGTGCCTTTGGCGGTCTGCTGGAGCAAAGGCAGCTGGGCGTAGCCGATCGCGGTCGTAAACATCTTGGTGTTCGACGCCGGGATGAAGCGCTGGTCGGGGTCGATCGACAGCAGCACGTCGCCCTCCAGCGTCGTGACCAGCAATCCAAACCGCGATCCAGCCGGAGCGGCGGCCAGCGTCTGTTCGACGGTCGTGAGCAACGCCGCGGGATCGGCGGGTGCGCGCGCGTGGACGGGTGCGCAGAGTAGCGCGAGGGCAAGGATCGGGGCGAGCGGTTTGAGCGCGGTCTTCATTGTCTCTCCTGAGCATCCCATGCGGCGATAAGCCGGTCGCCGACGGCGGGGCGTAGCGCGGCGATGCCGCTGTCGAAATGGCGGGTCGGGTGGACCCGGTTGGTGAGCAGCGTCCAGCCAAGGCCGCGCTCGAAATCGATCCAGAGGCCGGTGCCGGTGAACCCGGTGTGCCCGATGGTGCCCGGCGAGCAGGCGGTGCCGCCGTGCCACCCGGCAAAGGCGCGTTCCCAGCCGCAGGTGCGGTGGCGTTCGTCGGCGGTGCGGATTTCGCGCAGCATGGCGGGCGACAATAGCTCTCC
Source organism: Pseudomonadota bacterium (assembly GCA_023422695.1). GTDB lineage: Bacteria > Pseudomonadota > Alphaproteobacteria > Sphingomonadales > Sphingomonadaceae > Sphingopyxis. The sequence goes on along the minus strand of JAFAGN010000235.1, from coordinate 27,292 downwards.
CGCGAGCAGCGCGCGGGCAAAGCCCAGCACGCCGTCGATGGTGCCGAACAGCCCGGCATGGCCCGGCGCGCCGCCGAGCGCATAGGCATTTTCGTCGTGGACCTCGCCCCGCAGCACGCGCCCGCGCCACTGGCAATGCTCGGTCGCAACCGCCGGGCCGGGCGGCGGACCGAAGCCGAGCCCGTCGCCGAGCGGCCAATCGGACAGCGGCGCGCCGGTCAGCCGTTCGATCGCGATGCCGAGCAGGATGAAATTGATGTCCGAATAAACCGGCGGCCCGTGCCGCCATTCGCGTTGCAGCACAAAAGCGCGCAGCCGCGCCGGATCGTCGCCATAGGTGTAGATCGGCTCGACCGCGGGCAGGAAGCTGCGGTGCATCAGGCAATCGCGGAAGGTCAGGCGGCGCTCGGCGGCCCCCGCGACATCATATTGGCGCAGGTCGGGGATCGCGTCGGTCAGCGGCCGATCGAGGTCGAGGCGCCCTTGCTCGGCGAGCGTCAGGATCATCGTGGTCGTCGCGATCACCTTGCTGAGCGAGGCGAGGTCGAACCAGTGATCGCGGGTCAGCGTTTCGGGTTCGGGGACGAGCGCGGCCATACCGGCGAAGCGCACTTCGCTCTCGCCAACGGCGGTCACTAGGCCAAGCGCCGCGCCGGGAATCCGCCCGGCCTCGACCGCCTCCACCACCGGCTGAAAGGCGGCGTCGATCATGGCCGGTCGTCCGCGCGCGGCCTGGCCCGGCCGATCAGCGGCAGGAACAGGATCGCCGCCAGGCTGATCACGCCCGAGGCCAGAAAGAACAGGTCGAAGCCATTATATCCCGCGGCGTCGAGCTGTCCGACCACCGTACCGCCCGCCCCCGATAACAGACGCGGCAACAAAAAGGCGAAGCCCGACAGAAAGGCATATTGCGCCCCCGGGTAGCGCGGGTTCACCAGCATCGACAGGTAAACGACAAAGATCGTGCCCGCCATGCCATTGCCGAACTGGTCGGCGGCGGTGGCGATATAGAGCAGGGTCTGGTCGTGCGGCTGGTGCGCGAGCCAGACGAAGCCGAAATTGCCGAACGCCGCGAACAGCGCCCCGATCGTCAGGGTGATGCCAAACCGCCAGCGGGTCGTCATCCAACCGCCCAGCCCGACGCCGACGATGCTCGCCGCCAAAGCGACCACGCCGTCGGCCCAACCGATCTCGGTCTTGGTATAGCCGAGCCCCAGGATCATCGGCTTCGACAGGTTGAGCGCGAGCACGTCGCCCATGCGATAGACGGAAACAAAGGCCATCAGCGCGATGGCGAAGCCGCCGTAGCGCCAGAAGAAATCGACATAGGGGCCGATCGCCGCCGAGGCACGCAGTGAAGAGTCCGGCGCGGCTTTGCGGATGCGCGGCAGCATCGCGGCCATCGCCAGAAACGGCAGCATCGCGATGCCGAGCACCCAGGGGGTGACGTTCGTCTTGGCGCTGATGCCGATCTCCGCAGCTGCGCCGAGCAGCAGCCATCCGACCGCCGCGACCAAAGCCGCCAGCGCGAGGAGGATCGCCGCGCTCGTCACCAGTCCGGCCGCCAGTGCGGCGGCGCGACCACCCTCGCCGCGCCGTTCGGGCGGCAGCGCTGCGAGGATCGGCACCGGCACGAACGCCCCGACCGCGATCAACAGATAGGCGGCGGTCCAGCCGGGTACGATTCCCAAGGATTGCAGGGTCGGTGCCACGCTGCCGCCGATGTCCGCGAACAGCAGCGCTCCGCTGCCCGCCGCCACCATCGCGGTGCGATAGCCCCACAGATTGGCCGCCGCGAGCGGCCCCTGCAATTCGGGGGTCGGGCCAAGTTCGACGCGCCAGGCGTCGGCGGCAACTTCCAGCGTCGTCGTCCAGAAGGCGAGCAGCACCGCGAACAGGGCGGTCAGCGCCAGACTGTCGTCGGCCGATGTGAACGCCATCGCCAGCATCGCGGTGACGATGCCGAGCTGCGACAGCATGATCCAGCCGCGCCTTTTGCCCCAGAATCGCGTGAAGCCCGGCACCGCATAGCGGTCGAGCAAGGGCGCCCACAGGAATTTGAAGGTCGGCAGCAGCTGGACCCAGGCGAAAAAGCCGATGATCGCCAGCGCAACGCCATGATCGGTCAGCCGCACCGCCAGCACGGTCGAAAACATGTAAAAGGGCAGCCCGGCGGAAAAGCCGAGCATCAGATAGAGGATGCGGGCGCGGCGCTGCGCCGACCGGGCGTCACGATCGCTCGCGAACGCCGCCGCCGCGGCATCGGCATTCAGCGCCGCCGCGGTCACTTACCCGCCTCGGGCTCGATCGCCTTTTCCCAACGCGCGACGACGCTGGTGACGGTCAAATTGGCGCTGGCGCTCGCCACCGTGCGGGTCATGTCGAGCAAGCGATCAAAGGGCAGGACAAAACCGACCACCAGCGCGGTCTGTTCGGGGGTAACCCCGACCGCCGACAGCACGGCGGCGAGCATGAACAGCGACGCCGACGGGATGGGCGCGGTGCCGAACGCCGCGAGCGCGCCGGTCAGCAGGACGATCGCGAGCATCGACAGGTCGGGCTCGATACCGACGGCCTGCAGCGCAAAGATGCTGAGCAGCCCGACATACATCGCGGTGCCGTCCTTGCCGATGCTGGCGCCGATTGGCAGCACCGTCTTGGCGACGCCGGGGGCGATGTGCAGATCGTCGAGCGCGATGCGCAGCGCGACGGGCAGCGTCGCAGCCGACGATGCGGTCGAGAAAGCGACCGCGAGGGCATCGACGATCGTGCGATAGAAGCGCAGCACCGACCGGCGCACGACGAAAGCGAGCAGCGGCACATGGACGAGCAGGATCTGCAGGATCACCCCCGCCGCGACCGCGACCGCCAGCCAGCCGATGTTGGCAAACACCGCGACGCCATTGTCGGCGACCGCCTTGGCGATCAGGGCAAGGACGCCGAACGGGGTGATTTCCATGACGATGCGCACCAGATGGAACAGCACCTGCCCCGCCGATTGCAGCAGGTCGGCCATCGGGCGTCCCTGCTCTCCCGCGAGGATGACGCCGAAGCCGAAGAGCATCGAGAAGAAGATGATCGCCAGCATGTCGCCGTCGACGAGCGACTGGACGATATTGACCGGAACAATGCCGACAAGCTGGTCGTGGAGCGATTTCGGCTCGCCCAACGCATGCGGGGCGGCGCCACCCAGCGCGGCGCCCTGCCCGGGTTCGATCAACAGACCGACAATGATCCCGATCGACACCGCGCAGAAGGTCGTGAACGCGAACAGCCCGACGGTGCGCGCGCCGACCGATCCCAGCTTGCGCGGATCGGCGAGCGCGGTGACCCCCGACGCGATGCTGATGAACACGATCGGGACGACGAGCATGCGGATCAGCCGCACGAACAATTCGCCGATGATCGCCAGCGCCGACGCGGCGGCGGGCCAGAGCAGCCCCAGCGCCACGCCGATCACCATCGCCCCCAATACGCGTTGCCAGAGTGGAACCGCGAACCAGCCGCGAAGGAAAACTGTCATCGGCCCCTTTACCCCGATCCCGTCAAATCCCGCCCCAAAATCCGGGCTGCGGCGGTGACAGCAGGCCATTGGCGCCGCGGACTCCCCCGCTGCGATCCTCGGCAAGCCAGAGCGGTCCGTCAAGGTCCGCAAAACTGCTGGTCGCCGCAATCGCCCAGGCAGGCGCGATCGACAGCGACGAGCAGATCATGCAGCCGGTCATCACATCCAGCCCGCGCGCGCGCGCTGCGGCCGCCAGCTCGAGCGCGCCGGTCAGCCCGCCAGTCTTGTCGAGCTTGATATTCACCACCCCATAGCCGTCGGGCAAGGCGTCCAGATCGGCGGCGATGTGAACCGATTCATCGGCGGCGATCTGGATTGCCGAGCGAAACCCGGCGAGGTCGCGGTCGGCATCGGCGGGCAGCGGCTGTTCGAGCAGGTCGATCCGCAGATCGGTCATCAGCCCCTGCAAGTCGCGCACCTCGGCGATCGTCCAGCTTTCATTGGGATCGACGATCATTTTCGGTCCGGGCGCCGCGGCGCGCACGGCGGTTAGGAGCGCCGCGGGGTCGCTGCGGTCGACCTTGACCTTGAGCAATGGCGCGTCGGCGAGCGCCGCTGCGGCGGCGGCCATCTTATCGGGCGTATCAAGGCTGATCGTCATCGCGGTGACGATCGGGCGCAGCGGACGATCCAGATCGAGCGCCGTCGCCAGATCGCTGCCCCCCAGTTGCAGTTCGAGATCCCACAGCGCGCAGTCGATCGCGTTGCGCGCGGCAGAGGCGGGCATCAGCTGGAGCAGCGCCTGCCGGTCCAGCCCTTGCTCGATCGCGCCGCGCAGGCTTTCGATCGCCGCGACCGCGCTCTCGACGCTCTCGCCATAGCGCGGATAGGGGACGCCTTCGCCGCGCCCGGTCAGACCGTCCTGGCCGACGGTGACCGTCACGACCTCGGCGGCGGTCTTGACCCCGCGCGAGATGCGAAAGGGGGCGCGCAGCTTAAACGTCTCGGCAAAGACGGTCAGGGTGCGGGGCATGGCCGGCAAGATCAGGCGGTTGCAGCGACGGCGGCGGGGCCAGCGGCAACGCCGAGCAGCCGGTCGAGGATCGTCTCGACCCCGAAGCGATAGGGATCGCTGGTCGGCAGGCCATATTCGGCCTCGGTCGCGGCGCACAGCGCGCGCGCCGCATCCTCGGCCATCGCCGACGTGTTGAGCGCGATCCCGACCACCCGGACATCGGCGTTGGTCAGCCGCGCGACGCGCAGATTGGCCTCCAGCGTTTCGGCGATGCCGGGCAGCGGATAATGCGGCAGGCCACGCATATGCGGGCGCACCGGATCGTGGCAGAGCACCAGCGCGTCGGGCTGCGCGCCGTGGAGCAGTCCCGTCGACACCCCGGCGAACGACGGGTGATAGAGCGACCCCTGCCCCTCGATCAGATCCCAGCCATCGTCACCGCGCGCGGGCGAAATCTGTTCGATCGCGCCCGAGATGAAGTCGGCGACCACCGCGTCGAGCGGCACGCCGTCGCCCGCGATCAAGATGCCGGTCTGCCCGGTAGCGCGGAAATCGGCGGCAACACCGCGCTTTTCGAGCGCGCTGGCGAGGCAGAGGGTCGTGTACATCTTGCCCACCGAGCAATCAGTGCCGACGGTCAGCAGCCGCTTGCCCGCGCGCTTTTTGCCGTTGCCGATCGGGATGTCGGGACGCGGATCGCGCACGTCGTGCAGCTGGCGGCCCAGCCGCGCCGCGGCCTCGACCAGCCGCGGTTCGGCGTTCAGCCGGTGGTGCAGACCCGAGGCGACGTCGAGCCCGGCCTCCATTGCCGCCAGCGCATCGAGGATCAGCTGCTCGCCCAGCTTGCCGCCCGCGTTGGCGATACCCAGCACCAGCGTCCGGGCGCCCGCAGCATGGGCCGCGGCGAAGTCCATCCGCGGCAGGTCGAGCGTCATCGGACAATCATCGTGGCGATATTCGCCGATGCAGATGTCGGGGCGGAACACCGCCAGCCCGCGCGAAGTCTTAATGTCGGCGGGGTCGCTCGAATGACCAAGGTAGAGAAGATAGGGGGTAGCGATCATGGCTCGGGTCAACCTGCGGGACGATGAAGACCGCGATCTTAGCTCGCCCCACCGCACCGCCCCAATATCCAGCGCCTCATATCCTATAGCCCTGCGCTATAGTCCCTCGATGACGGTGGCGAGCACCGACAGGAAATCGGCGGCGGTGCGCGACAGCGGACGGTTCTGCAAATAGACCGCGTTGATGTCGAAGGTGATCGCGGGTTGCAGCGGTCGGCTCGCAAGGCCGGGAGGCAGCGCGGCATGGGCGGTAAAATTGTCGACGATCGCCATGCCGACCCCGGCGCTGACCAAGGCCGCCGCGACATAATAGGTGCGCGCCGACACCACTTCGTCCAGCTCGACCTCCAGACGGCTGAGCTCGCTCGACAGCATCCGGCCGATCGGGCCGCTCTGCACCGGGCTGATGAATTTCTGCCCGCGCAGTTCGTCGAGATGCAGCCGGGGCGGCGCGGCGGGCATATCCTGGTCGCGGTAGATCACCACCAGCTCGCCCTCGCCGATCACCTGATGCGCGACGGGCGCCGACAGCGGCACTTCGAAACTGATCGCGATGTCGGTTTCATGTTCATACAGCTTGCGCACCATTTCGTCGTGGTGGAGCGTCTGAAGGTCGAACATGATATCTTCATGGTCGGCCAGAAAGCGCGCCACGGCATCGGGGATCGCGCCAAGTCCGAGCGATGGGAGCGCCGAAATGCGCAGGAGCCCGCCGCGCCCGTGGCGCAAATTCTGGCACGCCTGCCGCAGCGAGCGCACCCGGTCCTGAATGTCGGACACCTCGGCGAACAGCGTGTGCGCATCCTGCGTCGGGATCAACCGCCCCTTCGAGCGTTCAAACAAGGTGAGCCCGATCGAGCGTTCGGCGTGACGCAGCACCTTCGTCACCGACGGCTGCGATACGTTGAGCGAGCGTGCCGCGGCGCTGACCGTGCCGTGCAGGAACACCGCATGAAAAATCTCGATCTGGCGCAGGTTCATTCGGTGTCGTTCCAAGCTGCGGGTGTCGGCGCGGGCAGGCGGTGAAGCACCGCCTTATGCCATCGGGTTATAGGGGCTGCAACTCCCCCCTCTGGACGCGGGCGGTGGGTTCGGGACATCCTGCCCGCCACGAAAAGCCGACCGGGGGCGGACGGGAGCTTCCGTCCGCCAGCCCGCTCAAAAGGATCATGCCGATGCCATCGCCCGTTTTTTACCCGGTGCGCCGGACCTTTGCCGCGCTGACGGCAGGGGCGGCGCTGTTCGGGGTTGCAACCGCCGTGGCACGGACGGACACGCCGGTCGATGTCATCCTCCGCGGCGGGACGATTTATGACGGCGGCACCGGCCAGCCGTTCGTCGGCGATGTCGCGATCCGCGGCGACCGGATCGTCGCGGTCGGCCGCATCGGACGCGTCACCGCGCCGCGGGTGATCGACGCGAAAGGCATGATCGTGGCGCCCGGCTTCATCGATCCGCACACCCATGCCGACAGCTTCCTGCGCTCGCCCGACCCGGCGGTGCGCGTCAACGCCGCCTGGCTGCACCAAGGGGTGACCACGGTGATGATCGGGGTCGACGGCAATGGCACGCCCGATGTGGCGGCGGACAGCGGCAAGCTGGCGGCGTCGGGGATCGGCACCAACATCGTGCCCTTCGTCGGCTTTGGCCCGGTGCGGCAGCGCGTGCTGGGCCAAGACGCGCGCGCGCCAAGCCCAGCCGAGCTGGACGCGATGAAGGCGCTGGTCGCCAACGGCATGTGCGAAGGCGCGGTGGGCCTGTCGACCGGGCTATTCTATGCCCCGCAAAGCTTCGCGACGACCGACGAAGTGGTGGCGGTGGCGCGCGAAGCGGCGATCCGCGGCGGGCTCTACGACACCCACCAGCGCGACGAATCGAGCTACAGCATCGGTTTGCAGGGGTCGGTCGAGGAAGCGATCGACATCGGACGGCGCGCCGGAATGCCGGTACATTTCGCGCATCTCAAAGCGCTGGGGGTCGACGTCCATGGCCAGGCGGGCGCGGTGATCGCCGCGATCGATGCGGCGCGTCGAGCCGGGATGGAGGTGACCGCCGACCAATATCCGTGGCTGGCGTCGGGATCGAACCTCGACGCGTCGTTGCTGCCGCGCTGGGCGGTCGATGGCGGCGGCGCGGCGCTGCTGACCCGCCTCGACGACCCCGCGACGCTGGCGCGGATCCGCGGCGAGATGGAGGACAATCTGCGCCGACGCGGCGGCGCGAGCGCGCTACTGCTGATTGCACAGGGCTTTCCCTGGACCGGCCAGACGCTGGCGGCGGTCGCAGAGGGATGGAAGCTCGATCCGCGCGACGCGGCCTTGCGCATCATCCGCCAGAGCATCGAGGCGAAACGCCGCGGCGAGGCGGGCGGCGGTACCGCGGTCGCCTCGTTCAACATGGCGCAGGCCGACGTCGATCTGCTGATGCAGCAACCATGGATGGTCACATCCTCCGACGGATCGGACGGCCATCCGCGCATGTTCGCGACCTTCCCCGAAAAATATGCGCGCTATGCCCGCGACCGCAAGGTCATCGACGTCGCGACCTTCATCCGGCAGTCGACCGGGCGCACCGCCGACATCTACAAGCTCGACCGGCGCGGCTATCTACGCCCCGGCTATTTTGCCGACGTCGTGGTGCTGGACCCCGCCGGATACGCCCCCCGCGCCGACTATGTCCGCCCGCGCGAGCTCAGCGTCGGGGTCAAAAAGCTGTTCGTCAACGGCGCCTTGGCGGTCGACGACAGCCAGACGACCGGCACCACCGCAGGCCGCGCCCTGCTGCGTCCGGCTCCGCCCAGCTGCCCCGCGCCGACGTGACCGCGATGCCCGGAGCGCTGCGGCAAAGTCGGTACGCTTGCAGGGGTTCGATGAATATGGTTGGAGGTGTGGACAGTGCTCCTACCACCGGTCTCCGCCCCGTTTTCCCTGCTTTGCGGGAATTTACAGGGAATATTTCAACCTGAGCGCAGTAGGCGCTGATCGGGGGTACAAATAATCCCCGGAATTCAGCCATTCTCGGCTTCGCATTCCCTAAGCAAAAAACAGGGAACTTCCCAACCCGTAGCAGCGAACTTGTCCGCGATATCAGGGTGGGGTTTGCGCTGATCAGGTAAGCCAATATTTCAACGCCTTGCGCCTTGAACGGTGGCTGTGAGAGACCATATCGCCGCAGTCCCTTGAGGCAGATTTGCACCACGCCTCCCGCGCACAGCAGCATTCTCAGGACAGCTTAATCACTCGCCAGCGTTGCGGGCGGGATGGTGGCTGCCTGCCTGTACGCTGCTGCTTCTGTCCTGCCCCCTTGCTGGTTCAACCAACAAGGATTTGCGACATGTCCAAAACATCGAAGAACCTCAACCAGCCTCCCCGTGCCAACCACATCGCTGCTCTGGAACGGCAGTTTGGTCCGATCGAATATCGCCCGGTCGCCGAGCTCGCGGCCTATGAGCTCAGCCCCCGCAAGCATCCGGAACGACAGCTCGTGAGCCTGGCGGCTTCGATCGCCGAGTTCGGCTTTGCGGTCCCCGTGCTCGTCGATGAGGCGGGCACGATCATCGCCGGTGAAGCCGGTCGCGCTCGTCGCCGACGCGATCCGCGATGTGACCACTATCGGCGATATCGTCCTCGACGCATTCATGGGGTCGGGCACGACGATCCTTGCGGCCGAGCGCACCAGGCGCCGCGGGTTCGGGATCGAGATCGCGCCCGGTTATGTCGATGTTGCCATTCGGCGGTGGCAGGCAATGACCGGCGAAGAGCCCGTGCTCGCCTCGACCGGACAGGCCTTCTCCGAGATCGCCGACGAACGCCTCGCCGCCGGTAGCGAGCAAGAAGGAGCGGTTCAACGGCTGACTTGGCGAGGTCGAGGCCAGCAAGTTCCTTCTCCCGCGCGAAGCGTCCTTGGCTCGACGCCTTCCGCGCCGAGCTGAAGGCCTTCCCGCACGGCAAGCATGATGATCGGGTCGATAGCTTCAGCCAGTTCGTCAAATATCAGCAGCGCAAGAGACACTGGGTGCGAACGGAATATCTGCCCGATGGGCGGGTGAAAGACGTGCTCTGCCGCGAAAGACGCCCGTGATTGCAAAATCGCCCCCAATTGCCAGGAGCTCCCAGTTGCAACCGCGTCCGGCACGTCACCGGCCTTCTTCCATCTGCGGATAGAATTTAGGCCCATGATGGTGCCGGCACCGACAACCAGGCCCAATGGGCCCATAGCGACGCCCAAGATCAATGCGGCTGTAGCGATCAATATCCAATATCCGATTTTCTTTATGAGATCGCCAGATTGATAGCTCTGCATACCTTCGACTTTGCGGCGGAATGAACCAAATCGGGCCTGCTCAATTAAGCCCTACCGAACGGAGCCGTCACGCAGATAGATCGCGAAGCGCACCGTCGGTCCTTTCGACATCAGGACACCGACTGCTTCACCGACCGGCCCCAGAATCGGATAGCACAGCCTATGACCACCGCAGTTCGGGTACCGAAGAATTCTGACGCCTGACGGTGTCTGAAACGCTCAACGATAGCCACCTGTCGGCTTTCCGCTAAAAATATCAAATGGCAGCCATCCGACAGCAGATCTCCCGCACTAAGCTTAAACCAGCTAGCGGATTTGTGCGCCGCAACGTAAAAGCGCGACGATGAGGATCGCGATCATCGATACCAGCACGACGCGTGCCGCCATCATTTCGGATGGGCTGCGCGACGCGGGGCTCGACGATCTGGTGCTGATCGACACGGCGGGTCCGCTGGCGGCCCAGATCGAGGCGGCGCAGCCCGAAGTCGTCCTGATCAACCTGGAAAACCCCAGCCGCGACCTGCTCGAAGATTTCTTCGCGATGTCGCGCGCGCTGGCGCGGCCGATCGCGATGTTCGTCGATCAGAGCGATGCCGAGGCGACGGGCGCCGCGATCGACGCGGGCGTGTCGGCCTATGTCGTCGACGGCCTGTCGAAACAGCGAATCAAGCCGGTCATCGATCTGGCGGTGCGGCGGTTCCAAGCCTTTTCGCGGCTGCAACGCGAACTCGACGAGGCGAAAAATGCGCTGGTCGAACGCGCCACGATCGACCGCGCCAAGGCAATCCTGATGAAACGGCGCACAATCGATGAACCTGCCGCCTATGCGCTGCTGCGCGGTCAGGCGATGCGAAGCAACCGACGGATTTCGGAAATAGCCGAAGCGAACGTGACCAGCGATGCGCTGCTGGGAGATATGGAATGAGCGCCGAGACGTTCCGCATCGGCTTTCTGCCGCTGGTCGATGCCGCGCTGCCGATCCTGGCGCACGAACTCGGCTTTGCGGCGCGCGAAGGCATACAGATCGAGTTGGTCCGCGACATGACCTGGGCGACGGTGCGCGACCGCCTGCTTTACGGCCATACCGATGCCGCGCACATGATCGCGCCATTGGCAATCGCCACCGCGCTCGGTCGCGATCGCCCGGCGGTGCCGATGGCGGTACCGTTCGTGCTGGGGCTGAACGGGAATGCCGTGACCTTTTCGACCCAGCTCGCCAAGGATGTCGGGCTGGGCGAGACGCTGGGCGATCCCGCTGCGATTGGTGCAGCGCTGCAACGCGTGGCGGCGGCGCGGAAAATTGCCGGCAAGCCGCTGCGTTTCGGCGTCGTGCACCGCTATTCCAGCCACAATTACATGCTGCGATACTGGCTCGCCGGGGTCGGCATCCGTCCCGATGTCCATATCGACATCGTCGTCACCAGCCCGCCTTTTGCCGCCGATGCGCTGGCGGCGGGCGAGGTCGACGGTATCTGCGTCGGCGAACCATGGAATTCGATCGCGGTCGAGCGCGGGGTGGGCCAGATTGCGCTCGCCACCGCGCAGATCTGGCGCCGCGGCGTCGAAAAGGTGCTCGCGCTGCGCGAGGCGGTCGTCGACGAACGACGGGGCGGCGTCGAGGCGCTGCTCCGCGCGCTCCACGCCGCCGCCGCCCATTTCGTCGAACCCGGCACCGCCGACGACAGCGCCGACATCCTGGCGCGCCCCGAATATCTGAACGCTTCGCGCGATGCGGTGCTGCGCGCGATCACCGACCGCATCCGGCTGACCCCGGGCGGCGAGCCGATCCATTATCCCGATTTCATGTTCCAGTACCGCGAAGCGGCCAACTTCCCCTGGCGCAGCCAGGCGGCGTGGCTCTATTCGCAGATGCTGCGCTGGGATGCCGGCTCTTACTCGGCAGTCGACGCCGCCACGGCGGCCGCCGTGTTCCGCCCAGACATCTATCGCGCCGCGCTGGCCGGGTCGGGAGCGCCGCTGCCGGGGGCAAGTTCGAAGCTGGAGGGCGGCATCGACACCCCGCTCGGCGCCGGGTCGGTACAGGGCCGTCTGCTGCTCGGCAGCGATCGGTTTTTCGACGGTCGCGCCTTCGATCCCGACGACATTCAGGGCTATCTTGCTGATCTTCCATGAGTTTCAATTTATGCTGCACCTGCGAAATAACCGCTTGCGGCCAGCCTGCGAATCAGGCAGGTTAAACGTACTCGGCAAGGCTGCCGGGGCAGGATAAAGCGGCTACGGCTCCAACGACGGGGCCGGTCCGCGCGGCAGGCGGGAGGCCTTCTCCCGTAATCCAACAGGCAATGAAGCCGTCAGGATGCGCCCGCGTGGCCGCCGTCCTGGCGGCTTTTTTATTGCCCGTCACACGAAGGGGACGGACGATGACGACGGCAAAAACGGGGGCAGCGACAGCGCCCAAATCGAGTTTCTGGTCCAGCGGGCACTGGCCGACGCTGGTCGCCGCCTTTCTGTACTTCGATCTCGCCTTCATGGTGTGGGTGGTTCTCGGGCCGCTGGCGCCCGCGATCTCGGCGGACCTTGGCCTCAGCCCGGCGCAAAAGGGCTTGATGGTCGCGGTGCCGACGCTGGCGGGCGCGCTGCTCCGCGTCGTCAACGGCCTGCTGGTTGACCGCATCGGTCCCAAACGGGCGGGCGCGATCAGCCAGGTGATCGTGATCGCCGGGCTGTTCACCGCCTGGGCGATGGGGGTCACCAGCTTTACCGGCACGCTCGCACTCGGCGTCGTCCTTGGTTTCGCCGGGGCCAGCTTCGCGATCGCGCTGCCGCTCGCCAGCCGCTGGTATCCGCCCGAGCATCAGGGCAAAGCGATGGGGCTGGCCGGCATGGGCAATTCGGGCACCGTGCTTGCCGCGTTGTTCGCGCCCGGCCTCGCGGTCATGTTCGGGTGGAACGCCGTGCTCGGCCTCGCCTGCATCCCGCTGACCATCGTCTTCTTCGTCTATCTGTTCATGGCCAAGGACGCGCCGAACGCGCCCGCGCCGAAGAAGCTGGTGCATTATTTCGAACCGCTCAAGACTGCCGATGCCTGGTGGCTGATGGCCTTTTACTCGGTGACCTTTGGCGGCTTCGTCGGGCTCGCCGCCTCGCTGCCGATTTATTTCACCGACCAGTTCCAGCTGACCCCGGTGATGGCGGGCTATTGCACCGCAGCGTGCGTCTTTGCCGGGTCGCTGGTGCGGCCGATGGGCGGCGCGCTGGCCGACCGGATCGGCGGGGTCAAGGCGCTGATGATGGTGTTTGTCGTCGCCGCGCTGGCGCTCGCCGGGGTACCGCAGGCGGACACCCTGCCCGCCGCGCTCGGCCTGTTCGTCATCGCGATGCTCGCGCTCGGGACCGGAAATGGTTCAGTGTTCCAGCTCGTCCCGCAGCGCTTCGCGGCCGAAATCGGGGTGATGACCGGGCTGGTCGGCATGGCGGGCGGCATCGGCGGCTTCTACCTCGCCTCCTCGCTCGGTTTTGCCAAGCAGTGGAGCGGCAGCTTCGCCCCGGGCTTTTACATCTTTGCCGGACTTGCGGTCGTTGCGCTGGTCGGCCTGCTGTTCGTCAAAAGCCAGTGGCGCGCGACCTGGGGCGCGGCCGAAGGCGTGCGGATCTAAACCCATGACCCGCACCCTCATTCTCTTGCTGGCGCTCGCGCCGGCCGGGGTGGCGCACGCCCAGGCCGTCACCCTCAAGCCGCTCGGCGAAGCGCGTCTCCGCCATGAAATGGTCGATCAGGACGGTCTCGCCGCCGATGCCGACGCCCTGACGCTGCGCGTCCGCGCCGGGGTCGAGGCCAGGGCGGGGCGCTGGTCGGCGCTGGTCGAGGGGCAAGGCAATCTGGCGATCGTTGATGATTATTTCGACGGCCTCCACGGCGCCGCGATCCGGCCATTGGTGGCCGATCCCGAGAACATCGCCCTCGCCCGCGCCCAGTTGCGCTACGTCTCGCCGGTGCTGGCGGTGACCGCGGGGCGGCAGCGGATCGCTTTCGACGACGAGCGGTTCGTCGGCAGCGTCGGGTTCCGCCAGAACGGCCAAAGCTATGACGCGGTCCGCGCAGAAATCACGCCGGTGAAGGGGGTGAAAGCCGACCTCGCCTATGCGTGGAGCGTCCGCACCATCTGGGGCATCGACGGCGCCGGGGCGCGGCCGCAGGCGGTGTCGGGCGACAATCTGTTCGGTAATCTCAGCGTCACCACCCCCGCCGGAAAACTTTCGGGCTTCGCCTATCTGGTCGATCAGGACGAAGCGGCGATGCAGGGGTTCCGCATGTCGAGCCAGAGCTATGGCGCTCGCCTCGATGGCTCAAGGTCGATCGGAAAGGCCAAAATTGCTTACCAGCTGAGCTATGCGCGCCAGTCCGACTCGCACCGCAACCCCAACGACTATTCCGCCGACTATTGGCTCGCCGATGTCGCGGTCGAACTTGGCGGCCCCCGGGTCGGCGTCGGGTATGAAATACTCGGCGCCGACGACGGAGTTGCGTTCACCAGCTTTCAGACCCCACTGGCGACCGGGTTCAAGTTTCAGGGCTGGGCCGACAAATTCCTGATCACCCCACCCGACGGCGTGCGCGATCTGTATGCGAGCGCCGGGTGGAACTGGAAGGCGGTCGGGGCGCTGAAGGCGGTCACCGTGCAGGCCGCCTATCACCAATATCGCAGCGACCGCGCCTCGCGGTCCTATGGCGACGAGATCGACCTGCTCGCGAGCGCCAAGCTCGGCAAGGTCACCGGATCGGTGCGCTACGCGCATTACCGCGCCGACAGCTTCGCCACCGACACCGACAAATTCTGGCTGCAACTGGACTGGATGCTCTGATGGAACACCGCCCCCTCAACCCCGACGCCGACACGCGCGAGCATCTGGTCGTCATCGGCAATGGCATGGCCGGCTGCCGCGCGGTCGAGGAACTGCTGGCGCGCGACGCGGACCGCTACCGCGTGACGATCTTTGGCGCCGAGCCGCGGGTCAATTACAACCGGATCATGCTCTCGCCCGTGCTGGCGGGCGAGAAGAGCTTTGACGACATCGTGATCAATGACGCCGACTGGTATGCGGCGAACGGTATCGCGCTGATCGCGGGCGACCCGGTTATCGCGATCGACCGCGCTGCAAAGACAGTGACGACACGCGGCGGCACGACCGAAGGCTATGACCGGCTGCTGATCGCCACCGGCTCCGATCCCTTCATTATCCCGGTGCCCGGCAAGGACATGCCGGGCGTCATCGCCTTCCGCGACATGGACGATGTCGGGACGATGCTGAATGCCGCCGACAAGGGCGGCGCGGCGGTCGTGATCGGCGGCGGCCTGCTCGGGCTGGAGGCCGCGCACGGCCTGTCGCTCCGCGGCATGAAGGTCACCGTCATCCACCTGATGCCGACGCTGATGGAGCGCCAGCTCGATGAGGCTGCGGGCTGGCTGCTCAAGCAGGCGCTGGAGAGGCGCGGCCAGACGATCCTCACCGGCGCCGACACCGCGGAGATCGTCGGCAACGGCAAGGTCGAGGGCGTGAAGCTGAAAGACGGGACGCTGATCCCCGCCGACCTCGTCGTGATGGCCGTGGGCATCCGCCCCTCGACCGGGCTCGCGCGTGAGGCCGGACTAGCGGTCGGCCGCGGCATCCAGGTCGACGACCATATGGTGACGAGCGATCCCGCCGTTCTCGCGGTCGGCGAATGCGTCGAGCATGACGGCCAGGTCTACGGCCTCGTCGCGCCACTGTGGGATATGTGCCGTAGCCTTGCCGACGGGTTGGTCGAACAGCCGAGCGGCTATCGCGGCTCGGTGACCTCGACCAAGCTCAAGGTGTCGGGGATCGACGTGTTTTCCGCTGGCGATTTTTCGGGCGGCGACGGCTGCGAGGACATTGTCCTGCGCGACGCCAGCCGCGGTGTGTACAAGCGCGTGATCGTCAAGGACGACCGTATCGTCGGCGCCGTTCTCTATGGCGATACCGCCGACGGCAGTTGGTATTTCGACCTGCTCAAGAAACAGGAAGACGTCTCCGACATCCGCGACCTGCTGATCTTCGGGCAGGCCTTCGCCGCGGGAGGCGGCGCTGCGGACCCTAAGGCAGCCGTTGCAGCGCTCTCGGATGATGCCGAGATTTGCGGCTGCAACGGCGTCACAAAGGGCCAGGTCGTCTCGTGCATCGCCAAGGGCGCACACAGCCTCGATGCGGTGCGCGGCACCTGCAAGGCTTCGGCGAGCTGTGGCAGCTGCACCGGCCTCGTCGAAAATCTGCTCGCGCTCACCCTTGGCGACGATGTGCAGTCGGGGCCCAAGTCGATGTGCAAATGCACCAGCTTCGGCCACGACGACGTCCGCCGCGAGATCGTCGCGCAAGGCATGCGCTCGATCCCCGAGGTGATGCAGAAGCTCCACTGGACCACTCCCGACGGCTGCTCGTCGTGCCGCCCCGCGCTCAACTATTATCTCCTCTGCGCGCTCCCCGGCGACTATATCGACGACCAGCAGAGCCGCTTCGTCAACGAGCGTCTCCACGCCAATATCCAGAAGGACGGGACTTACTCGGTCGTCCCGCGCATGTGGGGTGGGCTCACCAACCCGACCGAGTTGCGCGCCATCGCCGACGTCGTCGAAAAATATAACGCGCCGATGGTCAAGGTCACCGGCGGCCAGCGGCTCGACATCTTCGGGATCAAGAAGGAGGATCTGCCGGCGGTGTGGGCCGATCTCAATGCCGCGGGCATGGTATCGGGTCACGCCTATGGCAAGGCGCTGCGCACCGTGAAGACCTGCGTCGGGTCGGAATGGTGCCGCTTCGGCACGCAGGATTCGACCGGGCTCGGGGTCAAGCTCGAACGGATGAGCTGGGGCAGCTGGATGCCGCACAAGTTCAAGATCGCCGTATCAGGTTGCCCGCGCAACTGCGCCGAGGCGACGATCAAGGACTTCGGTGTCGTCTGCGTCGACAGCGGCTACGAACTCCATGTCGGTGGCAATGGCGGCATCCACGTGCGCGCCACCGACCTGCTCTGCAAGGTCGCGACCGAGCGGGAGGCGATGGACCATTGCGCCGCCTTCATCCAGCTCTACCGCGAGGAAGCACGTTATCTCGAGCGCACAGCGCCGTGGATCGAGCGTGTCGGGGTCGACTATGTGAAGGCACGCATCGCCGATGATCCAGCGGGCCGCGAGGCGCTGCGCGCACGCTTCCTCTATGCCCAGAGCTTTTCGCAGGACGACCCCTGGGCGCAGCGCGCCGAGGGCGCCGAGGCCGAACATCACGCGCCGATGGCGCGCTTCACCCCGCAGAAGGAAATCGCATGACCACCGCAGAATGGCTCGACATCGGCTGGGTCGACCAGATCCCGGTGCGCGGCAGCCGCACCGTGCAGGTCGAGGGCGGCGGCGACATAGCCATCTTCCGCACCGCCGAAGGCAAGATCTTCGCCCTCCTCGACCGCTGCCCACACAAGCATGGACGCCTCAGCCAAGGCATCGTGCATGGCGGCGCCGTCGCCTGTCCGCTTCATAATTGGCGGATCAGCCTGTCGACCGGCGAAGCGCTCGGCGAGGACAAGGGCTGCACCCCGACAGTACCGGTCAAGATCGACGGTGGCCGTGTCCTGATTTGCCGTGCCAGCACGCTGGAGGCCGCGGCCTGATGACGCACCCCATCCGCACCACCTGCGCCTATTGCGGCGTCGGCTGCGGCATCCGCGCGACGGTGATCGGCGAACGGCAGGTCGAAATTGGGGGCGATCCCGACCACCCGGCGAACCGCGGCAAACTTTGCTCAAAAGGGACCCATCTCGGCGAGACGGTCGGCCTAGAAGGCCGCCTGCTTGCGCCGATGATCGGCAACAAGCGCGCGAGTTGGGACAAGGCACTCGACCTCGTCGCGAAGCGGTTTCGCGACACCATCGCCCGCCACGGCCCCGGCAGCGTCGCCTTCTACGTCTCGGGTCAGCTGCTGACCGAGGATTATTATGTCGCCAACAAGCTGATGAAGGGCTTCATCGGCACCGCGAACATCGACACCAATTCAAGGCTCTGCATGGCCAGCGCGGTCGCGGGGCATATGCGCGCGTTCGGCGAAGACATCGTCCCGGCCACCTATGACGACCTCGACGCCGCCGATCTGATTGTCCTCGTGGGATCGAACACCGCCTGGTGCCACCCGATCGTCTATCAGCGCATCCGCGCGCGCTGCGACGCCGGGGCGAAATTGGTCGTCATCGACCCGCGCCGCA
Organism: Pseudomonadota bacterium; assembly: GCA_023422695.1. GTDB lineage: Bacteria > Pseudomonadota > Alphaproteobacteria > Sphingomonadales > Sphingomonadaceae > Sphingopyxis. The sequence continues at coordinate 9,179 of JAFAGN010000235.1, read as the reverse complement.
CCGAAACCGCCGAAGAGGCCGATTCGCACCTCGCAATCCGCCCAGGCAGCGACGTCGCGCTGATGAACGGGCTGCTGCACTATTGCCGCGAGGCGGGCACCGTCGACGAGGATTATCTCGCCGCGCACGTCGCGGTACCGCCAGATTTCTGGGACCAGCTTGGAGAGGGGAGCGACCTGTGGTCGGTGGCACGGACATGCGAAGTGCCGGCCGCCGACCTCAGGCGTTTCTATGAGCTGTTCGCCGCTTATCCGCGCACCGTGACGATGTTCAGCCAGGGGGTGAATCAGTCGACCGCCGGGACCGATCAGGTCAATGCGATCCTGAACCTGCATCTCGCCACCGGGCGGATCGGGAAGCCCGGCGCCGCGCCATTTTCGATCACCGGCCAACCCAATGCGATGGGCGGGCGCGAGGTTGGCGGGCTGGCCTCGACGCTCGCCGCCCACATGGATTTTGCGCCCGAGAATCGCGAACGTGTCCAGCGCTTCTGGGCCGCGCCGACGATCGCCGAAAAACCGGGGCTGAAAGCCGTCGATATGTTCCGCAGCATCGGCGAGGGGCGGATCAAGGCGCTGTGGGTGATGGCGACCAACCCCGCGGTGTCGATGCCCGACGCGAACCGGGTGCGCGCCGCGCTGGCCGGCTGCCCGTTTGTCGTCGTCAGCGACGTGATCGAGAACACCGACACCGGCGCCTTTGCCCATGTCCGCCTGCCCGCGGCGGCGTGGGGCGAAAAGGACGGCACCGTCACCAACAGCGACCGGACGATCAGCCGCCAGCGCGCGCTGTTTCCGCTACCCGGCGAGGCGATGCCCGATTGGTGGATCATCAAGGAAGTGGCGCGGCGGATGGGCTGGAAAACCCCCTTCGCTTATGACCGTCCCGCCGACATCTGGCGCGAACATTGCCGCCTGTCGACATACGACAATGACGGCAGCCGCCTGTTCGCTTTGCCCGGCGCGGCGCAGGGCGGCAACGCCGCCTATGACGCGATGGTGCCGTTCCGCTGGGGCGGCGAGCACCCGTTCGCCGACGGCCGCTTTTCAACCGGCGACGGGCGAGCGCGGCTGGTCCCGGTGGTCCAGAAAGACCTACCCGAGCCGCTCGCCAAATGGCCGCTGACGCTGAACACCGGGCGTTACCGCGACCAGTGGCACACGATGACGCGGACCGGGCTCGCGCCCAAGCTGGCGCGCCACCGCGAGGAGCCATTGGTCGAGGTCCACCCCGACGATGGCGCTGCGCTGGGCCTGACCGACGGCGGCTTGGCGCGCGTCGACACTCCGCAGGGTGACAGCATCTTCCGCGTCGCCTTCCACCCCGGCCAGCGGCGCAGTGAAATGTTTGTGCCGATCCACTGGACCGACCGCACGAGCAGCGGCGGACGCACCGGCCTGTTGTCGCGGCCGCTGGTTGATCCGGTGTCGGGCCAGCCGGGCTTCAAGCGCACCCCGGCGGCGATTGTGGGGGTTACGCCAAAATGGCGCGGCTTCCTGCTCCTTTCCCACGAGCTCGCCGACACCCCGCGCTGTCTGTGGGCGACGCGCGTCGCGGTGCCGTCGGGGGTGCTGTGGGAGCTGGCAGGCGATAGCGATCGGCACGCCATCGAGGCGCTGCTGCCCAAGGGCGAGCGGATCGAGGCGCAAGACGCGGCGCGCGGCACCCGCCGCGTTGCGGTTATCGGAGGCGGGCGGCTCACCGCGGCGCTGTTTGTGACCGAAACCGGCGAGCTGCCGCCGCGCGACTGGCTGATCGCGCAGCTGTCTGCCCCGCAAGTCGCCCCGACGCTGCTCGCGGGCCGCGCCCCCGGCGTCCAGGCCGACCGCGGACCGATCATCTGCGTGTGTTTCGACATCGGGTTGAAGACGGTCGCCGCCGCGATCCGCGACCAGCGCCTGACCGACGTCGGCGCGATTGGCGCCGCAATCGGTGCCGGGACCAACTGTGGGTCGTGCCGCCCCGCGCTCGCCAAGCTCATCGCCGAGGAGAAAACCCATGCCGCATGACGACTTTGCGCCCGGCACGGTGTGGCTGGTCGGCGCCGGGCCGGGCGATCCCGAGCTGCTGACGGTGAAAGCGGTGCGCCTGATCGAGGCCGCCGACATCGTCTTTCATGACGCACTGGTTGGCGACGGCGTTCTCGATCTCATCCCCGCGCGCGCCGTGCGCGTCAGCGTCGGCAAGCGTTCGGGCCGTCACTCGAAGGACCAGCGGACGATCGATGCGCTGCTCGTCGATGCCGCCGCAACCGGCAAGCGCGTGGTGCGCCTGAAAGGCGGCGACCCGTCGATCTTCGGTCGCTCCGCCGAGGAAATGACCGCGCTTCGTGAAGCGGGCTACGCCGTCCATATCTGCCCCGGCATCACGACCGCCTGCGCCGCCGCGGCCTCTGCCGGCCTCTCGCTGACGCTTCGCGGCGTCGCCCGCGACGTCCGCTTCGTCACCGCGCACAGCCGACGTGGCGCCGCGCTCGACATCGAGTGGGCCTCCTTGGTGAATGGCGGTTCGACCCTTGCCTTCTACATGGGGCGCGACGCCGCGGGCGAGATCATGCGCGGGCTTATGCGTGCCGGAATGGTCGGCGACGTTCCGGTGATGATCGCTTGCAACGTCAGCGCCCCCGACGAGCGTCGGCTCGCAACACGGCTCGATCTGCTCGATCTTGCGACCCAGTCGTTCGCAGCGGACTCCCCGACGCTGATCCTTGTCGGCCAGGCCGTCGAACAGGACGGAGCCGCGCTCGCGATTTCGGAACACAAAGCGAGTCAGGTGTATCCGCAACAATATTTGGCAGATCGACCCACGCGATGTCGTGCAGGGGCGCCACGTCTCGCTCGCCTGGTTCAGCCCCGACTGCAAACATTTCAGCAAGGCCAAGGGCGGGAAGCCGCGCGAAAAATCGATCCGCGACCTTGCATGGGTCGTCATCCTGTGGGCCCAAAAGGTCAAACCCGACCTGATCCTGCTCGAAAATGTCGAGGAATTCCGCACCTGGGGACCGCTCGACAGCAACGGTTATCCGATCAAGGAACGCGCGGGCGAGACGTTCGACCAGTGGTGCCGGGCGCTCCGCAAGGCAGGGTACAAGCTTCAGTTCCGCGAGCTGCGCGCCTGCGACTATGGCGCCCCGACCATTCGCAAACGCTTGTTCATGGTCGCGCGCTGCGATGGTCAGCCGATCGTCTGGCCCGCCCCGACCCATGGCAAGCCCGACAGCGCAGACGTGTTGGCCGGAAAGCTGAAACCATGGCGCACCGCCGCTGAAATTATCGACTGGTCGATCCCCTGTCCGTCGATCTTCGACCGCAAGAAAACGCTCGCCGAAAAGACGCTGCGGCGCATCGCCCACGGCATCATGAAATTCGTCGTCAACAATCCCAAACCCTTCATCGTCCCGCTAACCCACGCGGGCAGCGATGGGCGGTCCTACGGCCTCGACACCCCGCTCCACACCGTGACCGGCGCCAATCGCGGCGAAATGGCCATGGTCGCCCCCTATTTCGCGCGCACCGCGCATGGCGACGTGGACAAGAATGGCAAGCGCCGCGGTCAGCCCTGCCATGGTCCAGAGGACGGCTTTCCGACCGTGACGCAAAGTCAGGACAGCGCCCTGATCATGCCCCACATCACCAAATTCCGCTCGGGAGCGATCGGCCATGCCATCGACGAACCGATGCACACGGTCACCGCCAACAGCTTCGTCAAGCGCCCCGGCGGCGCGGCCCCGCTGGGCGTCGTCGAAGCCGCTGTCGCGCCCTTCGCTACCTACGCGCAGCAGGGCGGCGCCAATCGCAGCGCCGAGGATCCGATGCACACCGTGACGGCGTCGAGCAAAGATCAGAATTGCGTCGCCGCGGCACACCTGGTGCATGTCGGCAACGGCGAGCGCGAAGGGCAGGCGCCCCGCGCTATGGACATCGAAAAGCCGCTGGGCACGGTCGTCGCGGGCGGGATCAAGCATCATGCCGTGACGGCATTCCTCGAGCGTCAGTTTGGCAAGAGCGAAGGCGCCGATGCCGCGGCGCCGTTACCGACCACCACCGCCGGTGGCGGCGGCAAGACGGCCGTGGTCTGCGCCCATATCGAACAGGCAAACGGCGGCCCGAACAACGACAACCTCGCCGGTCGCGCGGCCGACGATCCGCTCTCGACGGTCGCGACCAGCGGCAGTCAGCAGCGGCTGGTCACATCGAACCTGGTCAAGCTGCGCGGCGGCGACGAAAGCCACATCGAGTCCTGCGCCGTCGACGCTCAGGAACCGCTGCACACCGTCTGCGCCAGCGGCACCCATATGGCCGAGGTCCGCGCTTTCCTGATCAAATATTATCAGAGTGCTCAGCACGGACAGGATGTTTCCGAACCGCTGCATACCATGACGCACCAGGCGCGCTTTGGCCTCGTCACGGTCATGATCGACGGCGAGGAATATGTCATCGTCGACATCGGCATGCGTATGCTCACCCCGCGCGAGCTGTTCAACGCGCAGGGCTTCCCGCCCGATTACATCATCGATCGCGACGCCGACGGCGTGCCGATGACCAAGACGGCGCAGGTCGCCAAATGCGGCAACAGCGTCTGCCCACCCCTCGCCGAGGCGCTGGTGCGCGCCAACCTGCCCGACGAATGCGCGGTCAGTGAGGCGGTGGCGGCATGACCCGCCCCGCTGCCATCGGGCAGGACGACTACGATCGTGCGGTAAAAGCGTGCCAAAAGAACGGCGTGGAGCGCGCGCGCATCCGCCTTGACCTTGCCAATCAAACCATCGACATCTTCCTGGGCGAGACTCGCGACGATGTCGCCGCGCCAGCGCCAAACCCGTGGGATGACCTGCTTGAAAACCCCCCGCCGCAATAGCCGATCGAAACGCCGGATCGCCGCGAACCAGCTGCTGCCGAAGGGCGTCACGAGCTATCTCGACCGGCACAAGAAACTGCGCCTGCGATTTCGCCTCAAAGGGTTCGAACCGCACAGCTTCAAGCATCCGTTCGGTACCGCCGAATTTCAGGCCGAATATGACGCCTGCATGGGCGACGGCACCGGCACCCCGCCCCCGCGCCCGTCGCCCTATGCCAAGGGCTCGATTGGCGATCTGCGCGCCCAATATTACAGCCCCGCCGACCGCCTCGGCCCGACCGAGACGACCCAGCGAAAAGTGCGGCGCATCATCGACAGCTTTTGTGACGGGTACGAGGATCGCCGCGTCGCCGACCTGTCGTTCGTTCATATCGACGCCGTGATCGCCCGCGCTCGCGTCAAGCGTCAGAAAGGCAACCGCGTGGTCGGCGGGGTCGAGGCGGCGCGAAAACTGCGCAAGGAACTGGTCCGCATGTTCGCCTTTGCGGTGAAGCTGGGGATGATCGATCGCAATCCTGCGGCCGATGCCGCGACTATCAAGGTCGCGCCAGCGGAAAGGTCGAAGGGTTTCTATACCTGGACCGAAGCCGACATCGCGCAGTACCGCGCGCACCATGCGCTCGGCACCTCGGCCAGGCTGGCGATGGAACTGATCTTGTGGACCGACCAGCGGCGGATCGATGCGATTCATATCGGGCGCCAGCACATCACCGACGGACGGATCAAGGTCACCCAGACCAAGACCGGTAAGGAACTGTGGATCCCCGTTGCACCGCAGCTGCTTGAGGCGATCGTCGCGATGCCGCCCGACCGCAGCAGCCCGATGTGCTACCTGCTAAACGACGCTGGCAAGCCTTTTACCAATGCCGCCTTTGGCAACTGGTTCAGGGAGCGCTGCGACGATGCCGACCTGCCCAACTGCACCGCGCACGGCCTCCGCAAGGCGACAATGCGGCGCATGGCCGAACTCGACATGGGCAACCAGACGATGAAGTCGATGTCGGGCCATACGAAGGACGACGAGGTCGCCCTGTACACCGCCGCGGCGAACCAGAAACGCATGGCCGATGCCGCGATCGCGCGCCTGTCGAAGTGGGAAAAACAGATGCTGCGCGACCGCGCAAAGGATCAGCGCCCGAAGCTGAAAGGCATCTAATGTCTAACCTTGATCCCAAGGTTAGACACGAAACGACGCTAAGCCTCTAATTTCAGTGAATAATCTGGAATTGTTGGAGGCCCGAGCCGGAATCGAACCGGCGTGCACGGATTTGCAATCCGCTGCGTCACCACTCCGCCATCGGGCCTCATGCCAAAAACCGCATCCGTGGAGGATGGGCCGGGGGTTGGACGGCGCCGCTAGTGAGGGGGTTTCGCCGCCTTGTCAAGGATTCGCCCGCACACCCCGCCGCGCAGCATGTTGCGGGGTTGGCGGCACCCGCGTTGCCCGCTATGCGCGTCTGTACGGGTAGAGGCTGTATTACCCTTGCAATACAGCATCGGTTGGGCTAGAGCTGCCCGCACAGGCTCTTGTCCTCAGGGAATCGGAAAAGGCTGATGGCGACGAAGTTTAGCGAATTCACCGCGGCGGACATGCGCGCTGCCATGATCGACAGCCAGCTGCGCACCAACGACGTCATCGACGCGGCGGTGGTCGGCGCAATGGGCGCGGTGCCGCGCGAAGTCCACGTGCCCGCGCATCTTGCCAGCGTCGCCTATATGGACCGCGCGATCGCGCTGGGCGGCGACCGCGCGCTGAACGCGCCGCTGGTCACCGGCCGCATGCTGGTCGCCGCCGCGATCCGGCCTGGCCAGCGCGTCCTGCTGATCGGCAGCGCGACCGGTTATACTGCGGCGCTGCTGTCGCGGCTGGGCGCCGAAGTTCATGCGGTCGAGGAACAGGCCGAATTGATGGCAACGGCGCAGGCGGCGGTACCCGACGCGAACATCCACTGGATCGCCGGACCGCTGAATGGCGGAGCGCCCGGCGCCGCGCCGTTCGAACGCATCATTATCGACGGCGCGATCGAAGTGCTGCCCGACGCGCTGACGGCGCAGTTGGCCGAGGGCGGCCGCCTGGTCGCGGCGCGCCGCGAAGGCGCGGTGACCCGGCTGGTCCAGGGGGTGAAGGCCGGCGGCACCGTGCCGCTGCGCAGCTTTGCCGATATGGACGCCGCGCCGCTGCCCGGATTTGCCGCCCCGGCGGGCTTCACCTTCTAAAAAGCCAATCCCCTCCTTGTTTCAGGCTGACATGACGATGCTCGATACCGATAAGAAACGGCCTCTCCCCCGCGCCCGCTGGCTTGCCGGTCTGGCCGTCGGCGCCCTGACATTGTCGTCAGCCGCGCACGCCGAAACATTGCAGGATGCGCTGGCGAAAGCCTATGAAAACAACCCGACGCTGACCGCGGCGCGCGCCGGGCAGCGCGCGAATGACGAAAATGTACCGATCCAGAAATCGGGCGGGCTGCCGAACATCGGGGTCGGGGTCGATTATCAGGAAAATCTGGTGCTGCCCGGCAACAGCTTTTTCTCGCCCAAACGCTTCGTCAGCGTCGGCGGCCAGGTGTCGGTGCCGATCTATCAGGGCGGCGCGGTGCGCAATGCGGTGAAGGCCGCGAAATTCCGCGTCGAAGCGGGTCAGGCCGATCTGCGCGCGACCGAAGCGAGCATTTTTGCGCAGGTCGTCGGCGCCTATATGGACGTGATCCGCGATCAGGCGATCGTTCAGCTGAACCAGAAGAATGTCGCCGTCCTGCGCACCAATTTGCAGGCGACCAGCGACCGGTTCGAAATCGGCGACCTGACCCGCACCGACGTTGCCCAGTCGGAGGCGCGATTGGCGCTGGCCGAGGGCGATCTGCGGACCGCCGAAGCCAATCTGATCGCCAGCCGCGAATCCTATGTCCGGCTGGTCGGTGAAGCGCCGGTCGATCTGGAACAGCCGCCGCAGCTGCCCAACCTGCCCGCCTCGCCCGACGAAGCGGTGGCGATCGCGCTGACCAGCAACCCCGACATCGAGGCGGCGAATCAGAGCGTGAACGCCAGCCGCGCCGATATCGGCGTCGCGCGCGCGGGCCGCCTGCCCAAATTGTCGGCGACGACCAGCGGCGGGTACAACAACAACCTGAATTCGGTGAACGACCCGGCATCGGAAAATACCACCAAAAGCGCGTCGGCCGGACTGTCGCTGACGGTGCCCATCTTTCAGGGCGGCCGTCCGTCGGCGCAGGTACGGCAGGCGCAATCGCGCACCAGCCAGGCGATCGAAAATTATATCGAGGTCGAACGCAGCGTCATCGCGCAGACGCGCGGCGCCTATGCGGCGTGGCGCGCCAACGAGCAGATCATCGCCGCGACGCAGCAGGCGGTGAGCGCCAACGGGCTGTCGCTGGAGGGCGTGCGCGCCGAAAACAGCGTCGGCACCCGGTCGATCCTCGACATTCTGAACGCCGAGCAGGAATATCTGAACACGCAGGTCCAGCTGGTGTCGGCGCAGCGCAATAGCTATGTCGCCGCCTTCTCGGTCCTCGCCGCAATGGGCAAGGCCGAAGCGCGTGATCTCGGGATCGAGGGCGGCGCGCTCTATGACCCCGAGGTCAACTACAACCGCGTCAAAGGCCAGATCTTTGACTGGGCGGACGATCCCGCGCCGCAACAGCAGGCCACCGACACCCGCGCCATCCCCGCGGCGACGGCCAGCGTTCCGGTCGGTCCGCCCGCGCCGCCGCGACAATAAAGCTTGGCAAAGCGCGCCCCAAATCGGTAAGAGGATGGTTAACCATCCGGTAATCGCGATGGTTTAGGGGGTTGGTTATGGGCGATATGTCGCGGGAACCATCGATGGAAGATATCCTGTCGTCGATCAGGCGCGTCATCGCACGCGATGAAGCCCCTGGCACGGCGCGCGAAATCACGCCCGCGATCGCCGAAGATATTCTCGATCTGCACGACGAGGAAGAGGACGACGCCGAAACCGGACCCGCAGCCGACGAGCTAGTCTCGGAAGCCAGCGCCGATGCGGCGCGCCAATCGCTCGATGCGCTGACCGCCGCGATCGCCCCCGCGGTTGCCGCCGCAACGACTGCCGCGCCCGCCGCTGCTGGTCGCACGATGGAGGATGTCGTGCTCGATGCGCTGCGCCCGATGCTGAAGGACTGGCTCGACGCCAACCTACCGAGCATGGTCGAGGCGATGGTCGCCAAGGAAATCAGCCGGATTACGGGACGCCGGATTTAATCGAAACTTCCTCCCTGTGGCGAAGCCATGGGGAGGTGGCAGCGCGAAGCGCTGACGGAGGGGCGATGACACTACCGTCGCTTCCC
>JAFAGN010000231.1 GCA_023422695.1 Pseudomonadota bacterium | reverse complement strand
CCTTCTGTCGCCTCAAAGACTTCCGAGCTATCGCAACACGCTACGACAAGCTTGCTCGCAACTTCCTCGCCGGTGTCTGCATCGTCGCCGCTCTTTGCTTCTGGATCAAATGAGTCCAGACCCTAGGCATGTCCGCTCCCCACCCAAAGCCGACATCGCTTTCCAAATAGCTCTTTCCTACAATCTTCGGCTGTGCCAGCCTTTGTTCCGCCTCATCGACACGACCCATCGAGCGTATTCACAGGATCGCAAGGCAGCCGTCGTTGGGCTTACTTTTACTGAACTTTGGATGCTCATCGACGGTGTAGTGAACGGCCCCAACCCCGGCGCAATCGCGGGAAACCCATGAAACCAGCCTCCGAGCGTAGCCTCAGGCGCGTCCGCTCACCACGTCAGGATCGACAACGCCGTTCACATAAGCGGCGTAGTATAGCACGAACCCGATCGTCGCGACGATCGCCATCTGGAGCAGGATACGGCCGGGCCGGAACGTCGCAGGAGCGCCACGATCCTGTCCCTTCACCAGTGGCGCCGCATCGTCGCTCGCCTTGCGACCGTGGAACGGCAGCACAAAAAAGGCGCTGAGCGCGAAGAACAGCGAATAGATGGCGAGGGCCGAGGTCCATTTCATCGTCGGTAGTCCGTTCAGATTTGCACAAGCATGACATCGACCACCGGCTTTTTGCCGGTCCAGTCGGTCGCGACGCGGCGCACGCTCAGCCGGATCGCCTCGCGCATTTTTTCCTGCTCCTTGGCGGGGGCCAGCGCCGCCTGCTCGGCCGCCTCGCGCATCTCGTCGATGAACGCCTCGCGCTCGCCCTCGACCGGGACACCGCGATAGCTGACCGCGACGTCGGTGAAGCGTTTGCCGGTAAAGATCACCGCGACGGTGATATGGCCGTGCAGCGCCAGCTTACGACGCTCGTTGATCGTCTCGCCATCGGCGGGCAGGATGACGTCGCCGTCCAGGATCAGCCGCCCGGCGCGCACGCGCTCGACAATCTGCGCCGGTCCCGGCGCCAACCGCACCAGATCGCCATTTTCCTGGATCAGCGCGTCGGGGACGCCAGTTTCCAGCGCGAAACGCGCCTGTTCGTGCATATGGCGGATCTCTCCGTGCACCGGCACCACCAGCTTGGGCCGCAGCCAGCCATAGAGCGCCGCCAGTTCCGGCTGGCCGGGGTGACCGCTGACATGGATATGCGCCTGTTTCTCGGTGACGGTCAGAATGTCCTTCGCCGCCAGCTGGTTCATGATCCGCCCGATCGCGACTTCGTTGCCCGGAATCTGCTTCGACGAAAACACCACCGTATCGCCCGGCGCCAGCTTGATCTGGTGATTGTCCGACGCCATGCGCGCCAGCGCGGCGCGCGGTTCGCCCTGGCCGCCTGTGGCGATCACCATCACCTTTTCGCGCGGCAGCCGCATCGCCTCGTCGAAATCGACCGTCGGCGGGAAGTCCTTGAGATAGCCGACCGATCGCGCGACGCCCAGGATGCGGTCGAGCGAACGGCCCGCGACGCACAGCGACCGCCCGGTCGCCGTAGCAACGCGCCCCAGCGTCTTGAGCCGCGCCGCATTCGACGCAAAGGTCGTGACAATGACGCGCCCCTTGGCGTTGCTGACCGCGGTGAGCAGCCCGTCATACAGGTCGCCCTCGCTGCCCGACGCCTCGGGATTGAAGGCATTGGTCGAATCGCCGATCAGGAAATCGACGCCCTCATCACCGATCGCGGTCAGCGCCGCGGCGCTTGATGGAGTACCCAGCACCGGATCGGCGTCGAGTTTCCAGTCGCCGGTGTGGAACACCCGGCCATAAGGCGTGTCGATCACCGCTGCGCTCATCTCGAGGATCGAGTGCGCCAGCGGCATCAGGCGGATGCCGAACGGGCCCAGCTGGAAATGCGCGTCGATGTCGACGGTCTTGATCTTGACGTCTTTCTCCAGCCCTTCTTCGGCCAGCTTGTTGGCGATCAGCCCCGCCGTAAAGCGGTTGGCGTACAGCGGTACGCCGAGGTCGGCGGCGAGATAGGGCAAAGCGCCGATATGATCCTCATGCCCGTGGGTCAGGATGATGCCGAGCAGATCCTTTTTGCGATCCTCGATGAACTCCAGGTCGGGCATGATGATATCGATGCCGGGATAGTCATGCGTGCCGAACGTCACGCCAAGGTCGAGCATGATCCATTTGCCGTCGCAGCCATAGAGATTGGCGTTCATGCCAATCTCGCCCGATCCGCCGAGCGCGAGGAAAAGCAGCTCCTTTCCGGGAGTCGTCATATTATTGGCTTTCGTTGATTATAGAGATGCATCAATCCGTTGAGCGTGAGGTCGGGTTCGATGCGATCGAACAGGTGCGCCTGTTCCTGGAATAGCGTGGCGAGGCCGCCGGTTGCGATGACGGTGAGCGGCTTGCCGATTTCGGATTTCATCCGCCCTATCAGACCTTCCATCATCGATACATAGCCCCAATAGACGCCGATCAGCATCTGGCTTTCGGTCGTGCGCCCGATGACGCTGGACGTCGCAGGTGCCTCGATCGCGATGCGCGGCAATTTGGCCGCCGCGGCGACGAGGGCTTCGAGCGACAGATTTACCCCCGGGGCGATGATGCCGCCCAGATAGGCACCATCGGGGCCGATATGGTCGAGCGTCGTTGCGGTTCCAAAGCTGATGACCAGCTTGTCCTGGCCCGGTTCGACCGCCTGCGCCGCGATGGCATTGACCGCGCGGTCGGCGCCGACCGAGCGCGGCTCGTCGACCTTCAATGCGATGCCCCACGTCACCGGATCGCGCCCCGCGACCAGCGCATCGACGCCGAAATATTTGACCGCCAGCAGTTGCAGGTTGTGGAGCGCGCGCGGCACGACGGTCGAGATGATCACCGCGTCGACCTGCGCGCGGTCGTACCCCTCGATGCGCAGCAACTGATCGAGCCACACCATATATTCGTCGGCGGTGCGCCGGTCGTCCGTCGCAATCCGCCAGCGCGCAAGCAGCGCTGCGCCGTCGAACAGCGCGAATTTGGCGTTGGTGTTGCCGACATCGATCGCGAGCAGCATCTATCTTTCTTCCTCGACCGGGCGACGCAGTTCGACGTCGCCAGCATGCACCAGCATGGTCTCCCCGCTCGCAAGGCGCAAGCGCAGCGCGCCGTCGTCGGCCAGACCGTCGAACGTCCCGTCGATGCCCTGTTCGGATATGCGCAGCGGCGTGCCGATCGGGTGCGCCAGCGGCAGCCACGCGCGCACGATGCTCGCGGCGCCCTCCTGTCGCCATGTCCAGAGCGCATCGGTGAGCGCGATCGCCAGCGCACCGGCAAAATGGTCGCGGTCGATCGCCGCGCCCTTGCCCGCCAATGTCGCGGTGGGACGGTCGGGCAGCTCAGGAGCAACAACCAGATTGACGCCAATCCCGATGACCACCGAATTGCGGCTGCGCTCCATCAGGATACCCGCGCATTTGGCGCCGTCCACCAGCAGGTCGTTCGGCCATTTGAGCGTGGCTTCAATGCCCGGTGCCAGCGCGGCGACGGTCTTGGCCAGCGCCACCCCGGCGACCAGCGCGAGGCTTGCGGGCGACGGGTCACCGATCGTCAGATGAACGACGGTCGAGCCCATGAAATTGCCCTGCCCGTCTCCCCAGGCACGGCCCAGACGGCCTCGCCCCGCGGTCTGGCGATCAGCAACCAGCCAATGGCCCTCGCCAACCTGCTCGCCGCCCGCCAGCCGCGCCAGCAGGTCGGCGTTGGTCGAACCGGTCTGCTGCGTCCACTCGATCGGCGGGATCAGAACAGCACCGCGGCGGCGCTAGCCGATACGACGGCCAGCACGGGAATGAAGAGGTAACCGATGATCGAAAGCCACAGCGCGCTCGCGGTAATCACGGCATCTTCGACGATCGCTCCACCGCCAGCGGGGATTTCGGTGTCCGACTTGTCATCGAAATACATCGTCTTGATGATCGCGATATAATAGAAAGCACCGATCACCGAGGCGACGATGCCCGCGACCGCCAGCGGCACGAGGTTCGCATTCACCGCAGCCTCGAACACCAGATATTTCGGCCAGAACCCGAACAGCGGCGGAATGCCCGCCAGGCTGAACAGGAACACCGCCATCGCTGCGGCGAGGCCCGGGCGGCGCTGCGACAGCCCGGCGAGCGCGGGGATGCTTTCGATCTGGTTGCCGTCGGCATCGCGCAGTTGCAGCACGACCAGAAATGCGCCGAGCGTCGTCACGACATAGACGAGCAGATAGGTCAGCACGCCTTCGACCCCGGCTTGCGTCCCCGCGGCGAGGCCGACGAGCATGAAGCCGACATTGTTGATCGAGGAATAAGCCAGCAGGCGCTTGATATTCTTCTGCCCGATCGCGCCGACCGCACCGAGGATGATCGACGCGAGCGCGAGGAAGATGATGATCTGTTGCCAGGCGCCGACCGCCGGACCCATCGCATCGATCACCACGCGGGTCATCAGCGCCATCGCGGCCACTTTCGGCGCGCTGGCAAAGAAGGTTGTCACCGGGGTCGGTGCGCCTTCATAGACGTCGGGGGTCCACATATGGAACGGTACGGCGCTGATCTTGAAGCCAAGACCGGCGAGCACGAACACGATGCCGAAGATCAGCCCGATGTTGAGCTCGCCGCCCATCACCTTGGCGATCCCGGCGAAATCGGTGGTGCCGGTGAAGCCGTAGAGCAGCGAAATGCCATAGAGCAGCATCCCCGACGCCAGCGCGCCAAGAACGAAATATTTCAGCCCCGCCTCGCTCGACCGTTCGTCGGTGCGCATGAAGCTGGCGAGCACATAGGCGGCCAGACTGTTAAGCTCGAGCCCGACATACAGCGTCATCAGGTCACGCGACGACGCCATGATGCCCATGCCGAGCGCCGCGAAGAGGATGAGCACCGGATATTCGGCGCGCATCGCGCCGTTGAAAAAGCGCGGTGCGATGATGATGCAGATGAAGCTGGCGGCATAGATCAGCAGCTTCGCAAACCCGCCGAAACCGTCGACGGCCAGCGTGCCGGAGAACACCGACGCCTCGACCCCGAACAGCGCAACCACTGCCGCGGCAGCAGCCGCGAGGGTCAGTAGCGCGCTGAGTTGGTAAAGACCAACCTGCCGGTCCCCCAAAAAGGTACCGAGCATCAGCGTGATGAGCCCGCCGATCGTCAGGATCAGCTCGGGCCAGATGAGCGCGAGATCGGCGGTCATTGCACGCCTCCCGCATGGCTCGATCCGTGGGCGGTTTCACCATGCGCCGCGGCGGGCTTCGGCTTGCCAGCGGCAAGATGCGCGTCGCCCGCGGGCTTCGCCGGGGCAAGGCGCGCGACAACCGTGGTCACGTCGCCGCGCATCGGCGCGAGGAAGCTTTCGGGATAAACGCCCATCCACAGCGCCACGGCGGCCAGCGGCGCCATGATCGCCCATTCGCGGGGGTTAAGGTCGGGCATCGCCTTCACATCGTCCTTGGTCAGTTCGCCGAACACGACGCGGCGGTAGAGGTAGAGCATGTACGCGGCGCCCAGGATGATCCCGGTGGTACACACGAACGCGACAACGCTCGACGCTTCGTAAATCCCGAGCAGGCTCAGGAATTCGCCGACGAAGCCGCTGGTCCCCGGCAGGCCGATCGACGCCATCGTGAACAGCATGAAAAACAGCGCATAGGCCGGCATGTTCACTGCCAGGCCGCCGTAACGATCGATCTCGCGCGTGTGGAGCCGGTCGTAAATCACGCCGACGCAGAAGAAGAGCGCGGCCGACACGACGCCGTGGCTGAGCATGATGATCAGCGCGCCCTCGATCCCCTGCTGGTTGAACGCGAACAGGCCTGCGGTGACGATCGCCATATGCGCGACCGACGAATAGGCGATCAGCTTCTTCATGTCGCTTTGCGCCAAGGCGACAAGGCTGGTGTACACCACCGCAACCATCGACAGGCCGAACACGACCCACATCAGCTGCGCCGAGGCAACGGGGAACATCGGCATCATGAAGCGGATGAAGCCATACGCGCCAAGCTTGAGCAGCACGCCCGCCAGGATCATCGACCCTGCAGTCGGCGCCTGCACGTGCGCGTCGGGCAGCCAGGTGTGGACGGGCCACATCGGCATCTTGACCGCCAGGCTGGCAAAAAAGGCGAGCCACAACCACGTCTGCATTTCGACCGGGAAGTCGTAATTGAGCAGCGTCGGAATGTCGGTCGTCCCCGCTTCGCCGATCATCGCGATCATCGCGACCAGCATCAGCACCGAACCCAGCAGCGTGTAGAGGAAGAATTTATACGCCGCATATTTGCGGTTCGCGCCGCCCCAGATGCCGATGATGAAATACATCGGGATCAGCCCGGCTTCGAAGAAGATGTAGAACAGCAGCAGATCCTGCGCGCAGAACACGCCGATCATGATCGTTTCCATGACGAGGAACATCGCCATGTACAGCCCGACGCGCTGTTTGATTGCGTCCCAGCTGGCGAGGATGCACAGCGGCATCAGGAACACGCTGAGCATGATCAGCATCAACGCCATGCCGTCGATGCCGAGCGCCCAGCTGAACCGTCCGAACAGGTCGGCGCGTTCGGTGAACTGCCACTGCGGCCCGCCGATGTCGAACCCGGCCCACATCACGCAGCCAAGGACAAAGGTCACCAGCGTCGCGCCCAGCGCGACCCAGCGCGCCATCTTGTCGCCGGTGAACAGGCAAGCGATGGCGGCGATCGCGGGAACCGCCAGCATCAGCGAAAGGATCGGAAAGCCGCTCACAGGAATTTCACCATCGCCCAGCTGGCAAGGCCGACAAGCCCGAGCAGCATCACAAACGCATATCCATAAACATAACCCGATTGCAGTCGCACCGCGAGCCGCGTGCCGCCCTGGACGAGCGCCGCCATACCATCGGGACCGAAGCGGTCGATGGTCTGTTCATCGCCGCGCTTCCAGAAGAAGCGGCCGATCGCAAAGGCGGGCTTCACGAACAGGACGTGGTAGAGCTCGTCGAAATACCATTTATTGTAGAGGAACTGGTGGAGCAGCTTGAACTGCGCCACGAACCGCGCCGGCAACGTCGTGTTGCGGATATAGCTGTTCCACGCGAGGAACAGCCCGATCGCCATCACCGTGAACGGCGTCCATTTCACCCACAGGTCAACCGAGTGCGCTTCGTGCATCAGATGCGCGTCGAACGCCAGACTGCCGTTCCAGAACGCCAATCCTTCCTCGGGATAGATGAACGGGTGGTGGAAGGCGATCCCCGCGAACACCGCGCCGATCGACAGCACCACCAGCGGGATCAGCATCGTGATCGGGCTTTCATGCGGATGATAGCCCGCGGTGCCGTCGCTATGAGCGTCGTGGTGATGCGCGTGCGCATGGTCATCATGACCGTGGCCATGATCGTCATGCACCGCATGCTGGATATGCTCGCTCTGTTCCCACCGCGCCTTGCCGTGGAACGTCAGGAAGACGAGCCGCCACGAATAAAAGCTGGTGAGGAAGGCGACAAAGATGCCGACCCAGAAGGCAATGA
The DNA here is from genome assembly GCA_023422695.1 of Pseudomonadota bacterium. Taxonomy (GTDB): domain Bacteria; phylum Pseudomonadota; class Alphaproteobacteria; order Sphingomonadales; family Sphingomonadaceae; genus Sphingopyxis. The sequence continues at coordinate 5,960 of JAFAGN010000231.1, read as the reverse complement.
CCCCGCCGCCGCCGCTCGCATAGGCCGCCTCGAGGATGCCGTCCTTCGAATAGAAGCCCGCAAAGCCCGCGACGCCCGCGATCCCGACGCCGGTGATCGCCAGCGTGCCGAGCATCATCGCCCAATAGGTGATCGGGATTTCTTTCCGCAGCGCGCCATAATAGCGCATATCCTGTTCATGGTGCATCGCATGGATGACCGAACCAGCGCCGAGGAACAGCAAAGCCTTGAAGAAGGCATGCGTGAACAGGTGGAACATCGCGGCGCCATAAGCGCCCGCGCCCGCGGCGAAGAACATGTAGCCGAGCTGCGAGCAGGTCGAATAGGCGATGACGCGCTTGATGTCCCACTGCGTCGTCGCGACGGTCGCGGCGAAGAAGCAGGTCGCGGCACCGACAAACATCACGACGCCCTGCGCGACGTCCGACGTTTCGAACATCGGCGACAGGCGGCACACCATGAACACGCCCGCGGTGACCATCGTCGCGGCGTGGATCAGCGCCGACACCGGAGTCGGGCCTTCCATCGCGTCTGGCAGCCAGGTGTGCAGGCCGAGCTGCGCCGACTTGCCCATCGCGCCGATGAACAGCAGCAGGCAGAGGATCGTCATCGTGTCGAGGCGCATCCCCATGAAGGTGATCGTCGACCCTGCCATACCCGGCGCAGCGGCCAGAATTTCGGGGATCGAGACGGTACCGAACACCAGGAAGGTGCCAAAGATACCGAGCATGAAACCAAGGTCACCGACGCGGTTGACGACGAACGCCTTGATCGCCGCGGCGTTGGCGCTCGGCTTCTTGTACCAGAAACCGATCAGCAGATAGGACGCGAGACCGACGCCTTCCCAGCCGAAGAACATCTGGACGAGGTTGTTTGCGGTCACCAGCATCAGCATCGCAAAGGTGAAGAGCGAGAGATAGGCGAAGAAGCGCGGCTGATCCGGGTCTTCTTCCATATAGCCCCAGCTATACAGGTGGACGAGCGCCGACACCGTCGTGATGACGACGAGCATCACCGCGGTCAGCGCGTCGACGCGCAGCTCCCAGTTGAACTGGAGTGCGCCCGACGACACCCAATGCAGCACCGTGACGACTTCGGCTTCGCCCGATCCGGTGACGAACGACAAAAAGATCGGCCAGCTCAGCGCGCAGCTGGTGAACAGCGCGCCTGTGGTGACCAGCTTCGACGCGAACGGACCGATGGCCCGCTGGCCCAGCCCTGCGACAAGCGCCGCGAGCAGCGGCAGAAATACGATCGCCTGAATCACCGGCTCACCCCTTCATCCGGTTGGCGTCATCGACCGCAATGGTGCCGCGGCCGCGGAAATAGATCACAAGAATGGCAAGACCGATCGCGGCTTCACCCGCAGCAACGGTCAGCACGAACATCGAAAACACCTGCCCGACCAGATCGCCCAACGCCGCGCTGAACGCGACCAGGTTGATGTTCACCGCCAGCAGGATCAGCTCGATCGCCATCAGAATGACGATGATATTCTTGCGGTTGATGAAGATACCGAGCACGCCGAGCGTGAACAGCACCGCCGACACGGCGAGATAGTGACCGACCGAAATCACAGTTCCATCCCCTGCCCGACGCCCGGATCGACGAGGCGCGTCGCATCCTCGGGCCGGCGCCGGTTCTGTGCCGAAATATTCTGGGTACGCACCCCGCCACGCTGGCGATGCGTCAGCACGATCGCGCCGATCATCGCCACCAGCAGGACGATGCCCGCCGCCTCGAACAGGAAGATATATTTGGTGTAGAGCAGCTCACCGATCTGCTGGATATTGCTCTTGTCGGTGACGACCGGCGCAGCGCGCGCAGCGAGGTCGACCTTGCCCGCGCTCCATGCCGCAACAGCGACGATCAACTCTGCCGCAAGAATGATCGCGACCAGCGCCCCGAGCGGCAGATAGCGCACGAAACCCGCGCGCAGCTCGGCAAAATCGATGTCGAGCATCATCACGACGAACAGGAACAGCACCGCGACCGCACCGACATAAACGATGACGAGCAGCATCGCGATGAATTCAGCGCCCGCGAGCAGCATCAACCCAGCCGCGTTGAAGAAGGCGAGGATCAGCCACATCACGCTGTGGACGGGGTTGCGGGCCAGAATGACCATCGTCGCCGATGCGATGACGATCGAAGCAAAGAGCCAGAAGGCGATGACCTGAATCATATGCGCGCGCCCTTATCGATAGGGCGCGTCGGCGGCAAGATTCGCCGCAATCGCGCGTTCCCATTTGTCGCCATTGGCGAGCAGCTTGGCCTTGTCATAGAGTAGTTCTTCGCGCGTTTCGGTCGCGAACTCGAAGTTCGGCCCCTCGACCACCGCGTCGACCGGACATGCTTCCTGGCAGAAGCCGCAGTAGATGCACTTGGTCATGTCGATGTCGTAGCGCGTCGTGCGGCGGCTACCGTCGTCGCGCGGCTCCGCCTCGATCGTGATCGCCTGCGCCGGGCACACCGCCTCGCACAGCTTGCACGCGATGCAGCGTTCCTCGCCGTTCGGATAACGGCGCAGCGCATGCTCACCGCGGAAACGCGGGCTCAGCGGGTTCTTCTCGAACGGATAGTTGATCGTCGCTTTGGGCTTGAAGAAATATTTGAGCGTGAGGGCGTGCGCCTTCACAAACTCCCACAGCGTGAAGCTTTTGATGAGGTGGGCAATGGTACTCATGAATACCTCGTCAGCATCAGATAGCCGGAGATCAGGAAGATCCAGAGAAGCGAAATCGGCAGGAAAACCTTCCAGCCCAGCCGCATGAGCTGGTCATAGCGGTAGCGCGGGACGGTCGCCTTGACCCAGCTGAACACGAAGAAGAAGAACAGGATCTTCGCGAACAGCCAGATGATGCCCGGAACGGCATAAAGCGGCGCCCAGTCGATCGGGGGCAGCCAGCCGCCCCAGAACAGCACCGCGTTGAGCGTGCACATCAGGAGGACGTTGGCATATTCGCCCAGCCAGAAGAGCGCAAAGCTCATCGACGAATATTCGGTCTGGTAGCCCGCGACGAGCTCGGATTCCGCTTCGGTCAGGTCGAACGGCGCGCGCGCGGTTTCGGCGAGCGACGAGATAAGGAACATCACCGCGAGCGGGAACAGCGCCAGGTTGAAGCCGAAGGCGTTGACGATCCCCAGCCCGTGGCCCTGCTGCGCTTTCACGATCTCGTTCATGTTGAAGCTGTCGGCGAACAGCACGACGCCGATCAGGATGAAGCCGATCGAGACTTCATAGGAGATCATCTGCGCCGAGGCGCGCATTGCCGAGAAGAACGGATATTTCGAGTTCGACGCCCAGCCCGACAGGATCACGCCATAGACGCCAAGCGACGAGATCGCGAGGATGTAAAGCAATCCGACGTTGATGTCGGCGAGCACCGCGCCCGAATTGAACGGGATCACCGCCCAGGCGAGCAGCGCGACGGTGAAGGTGATGATCGGCGCGATCAGGAACAGCCCGCGGTTCGCGCCCGTCGGGATGATCGTTTCCTGCAGGAACACCTTCAACCCGTCGGCAAAGCTCTGCAGCAAGCCGAAGGGGCCAACGACGTTGGGACCGCGGCGGAGCGCGATCGCCGCCCAGATCTTGCGGTCGGCATAGATGATCATCGCGACGGCGAGCATCAGCGGCAGCGCGATCAGCAGGATGCCCGCGATCGTCGCCACGCCCCACGCCCAGTTCGGGTCCATGCCCCACGAGATGAAGGTCTCGGTCATTTACCGGTCCCGTCCTGATTACGCCAACCATTGTGCGGGCCGGGCTTGTCCGACTTGCCGCGCGGATTGAAGCCGCGCCACACGGCGAAGCTCATTCCCGCCAGCAGCACGCTGGCAATGGCATGTACCGGGGTCATTCCGCGGCCTCCGCAAAGTCTGCGCCATGGATCAGCTCGTCCGAGCAGCGCTGCATCGTCGGCGACGCGCGGCAGATGGCGTTGGTGAGGTAGAAATCCTTGATCGGCGACGGGATCGCTCCCTTCGCCGGTTTGGCGTCGAGCTTGGGTACCGACCAGCCGTAATCAACCAGTCCTTCAACACCGAGCGCAGGCACCGCCGCAACCATCGCGGCGCGGCACTGGTCAAAGCTGTCGAAGCCGACCGAAACGCCGAGCGCATCGGCGAGCGCGCGGAAAATGCTCCAGTCCTCGCGCGCGTCACCCGGCGCGAACACCGCTTTCTCGCTGCGCTGAACCCGGCCCTCGGTGTTGACCGTGGTGAAATCCTTTTCGGTCCACGCCGCGGCAGGCAGGATGACGTCGGCAGCATGTGCGCCCTTGTCGCCGTGGTGGCCGACATAGACCTTCAACGTCTTGGTAAAGCCAGTGAAATCGACCTCGTCGGCGCCCAGGAAGAAGGCCAGCTTGGGTTTCGCGGCGACGATGTCCTTGATGCCGCCCGGCTGCGCATAGCCGAGCATCAGCCCGCCCATGCGGCTCGCAGCCATATGGACGACCGAAAAGCCATTCCAGCCGTCTTTCACCGCGTTCACCGACTTGGCGAGCGCCAGCGCCGCGCCATGCACGCCGGGAACGGCAAGCCCGCCGCCACCGACGATGATCAGCGGTCGTTCGGCGCCCTTCAGCGCGTCGAGCGCCGCCGCGGGCAGCTTGGCGACCAGCGAGGCGTCATCGCCGAGCCAGCTGACCTTGTAGGTCTGGTCCTTCTCGGGCCCGACCGCAAAAACCTTCGCGCCCTTCTTCCACACCGCCTTGCGGACGCGCGTGTTGATCAGCGGCGCTTCCCAGCGCAGGTTGGTGCCGACGAGCAGGATGACGTCGGCGTTTTCGACCTCGGCAATGCCGGTGTTGAAATTGACCGCCGACAGGCTGCTGACGTCATAATCGAGCCCGGTCTGGCGGCCTTCGAGCAGCGTCGAACCCAGCGCGTTCACCAGCGCCTTTGCAGCGAACATCGTTTCGCAATCGGCCATGTCGCCCGCGATCGCCGCGACCGACTTCCCGGCCTTCGCGGCCTTGATCGCTTCGAACGCCTCGGCCCATGTTGCTTCGACCAGCTGGCCGTCCTTGCGAACATAAGGGCGGTCGAGGCGGCGGCGGGTCAGGCCGTCGACATGGTGGCGCGTCTTGTCGCTCGCCCATTCCTCGTTCACGTCGTCGTTGACCCGCGGCAGCACGCGGAGGACCTGGCGCCCGCGCGCATCGATCCGCACATTGGTGCCGATGGCGTCCATCATGTCGATACCCAGCGTCTTGGTCAGTTCCCAAGGCCGTGCTTCGAACGCATAGGGCTTGCTGGTTAGCGCGCCGACCGGGCAGAGGTCGACGACATTGCCCGACAGCTCGCTCGCAACCGCGCGTTCCAGATACGACGTGATCTGCATATTCTCGCCGCGATAGATCGCGCCGATGTCTTCAACGCCCGCAACTTCCTCCGCAAAGCGGACGCAGCGCGTGCACTGGATACAGCGGGTCATCACCGTCTTGACGATGGGCCCCATATATTTCTCGGTGACCGCGCGCTTGTTCTCGTCATAGCGCGTCGCGCCGCGGCCGTAGGCAACCGACTGGTCCTGCAGATCGCATTCGCCGCCCTGATCGCAGATCGGGCAGTCGAGCGGGTGGTTGATCAGCAGGAATTCCATCACGCCCTGCTGCGCCTGCAATGCCTTGGGCGAGCGGGTGTAAGCCTTCATGCCGACACTGACAGGTGTCGCGCAGGCCGGCAGCGGCTTGGGGGCTTTCTCCACTTCCACGAGGCACATCCGGCAGTTGGCCGCGATGGACAGCTTCTTGTGGTAGCAGAAGTGCGGCACATAGATTCCGGCGGCTTCGGCGGCATGCATCAGCATGCTGCCCTCGGCGACCTCGACCTTCTTGCCGTCGATCTCGACTTCGACCATGTGTCTTCCGAAAACCGGTCCTGGGATCAGAGGTAGTTCGACACGACGCAGCGCTTGTGCTCGATGTGATGGGCGAACTCGTCACGGTAGT
>JAFAGN010000228.1 GCA_023422695.1 Pseudomonadota bacterium | reverse complement strand
GATAGCGGCCCCCGCCTGCGCGGGGGCGACGTGCTATCTTATCTAGTTGAGCTTATACCCTCGCCCATGCCCGAACCGCTCGCCCTCTATGTCCATTGGCCGTTTTGCGTGTCGAAATGTCCCTATTGCGACTTCAACAGCCACGTCCGCGACAGCGTCGATCACGCGGTCTGGCGCGAGGCGTTGCTTGCCGATCTGCAGCATGAGGCGGCGTTGCTGCCGGGTCGCACTGTGGGATCGATCTTTTTCGGCGGCGGCACCCCCAGCCTGATGCCGCCCGCGACTGTCGCGGCGGTGATCGCGGCGGCAGAGGCTGAGTGGGGGCTGAACCACGACTGCGAGATCACGCTGGAAGCAAATCCCAATTCGGTCGAAGTCGCCAACTTTGCCGACCTGGCCGCCGCGGGGGTCAACCGCGTGTCGATTGGCGTTCAGAGCTTCGATTCGCAAATACTTGAATTTCTTGGCCGTGCGCACAGCGGGGACGAAGCGCGGCGCGCGATCGCCACCGCGCAGGAGCATTTTGCGCGGGTCAGCGTCGACCTGATCTACGCGCGGCCGGGCCAGACAATGGCCGCGTGGGAAAGCGAACTGACGCAGGCGCTGGCGTTCGGCACCGATCATCTCTCGCTCTATCAGCTCACCATCGAACCCGGCACGCGCTTTGCGACGCTCGCGGCAAAGGGCGAGCTGACGATCCCCGACGGCGATGCCGCTGCCGATCTGTTCGACGCGACACAGGCGATGACGCGCGCGGCGGGCTTACCGCGCTACGAGGTGTCTAACCACGCCCGCGTCGGGCAGGAAAGCCGCCACAACCTCGCTTATTGGCGCTACGCCGACTATGCGGGAATTGGCCCCGGCGCGCATGGGCGGCGGCTGGGTCAGGCGACCGAGCGGCACAAGAAGCCTGAGAATTTCATCGCCGCGGTGGAGCGCAATGGCCATGCCCTGAAGGTCGAGAGCGATCTGCCAGCGCACGAGCGCGCGACCGAGGCGATGCTGATGGGACTCAGGCTGACCGAAGGGATCGATCTGGCGCGGATCGAGACGCGGAGTGGGCTGGGCCGCGCGGATTTTGTTGACGCAGGTGCGGTGGCGCGGCTGGCAGGGCAGGGGCTGATGCGACAAGACGGTGACCGGATTGCGGTGACCGATGATGGCATCCTCTTGCTCGACTCGATCCTTTCAGAGGTAGTGCTGACGGAGTGAACGGGCATCTCCCGTTCGTGCTGGGCCCCTCGACTGCCCCTCAGGCGCTCGCGACAGCCTTGTCGAAGGACCGTTTTTCCTTCACCGTCGCAAAGAAGAACGGTGCTTCGACAAGCTCAGCACGAACGGATTAAGGTTGGTCCAGACTATCATCCGCGACTGGGATGCCCATCTGGCGCATGAAAAGCGCCGGTCGGAGCATACGCGCCGCGCCTATATCGCGACCGCCGAACGATTTTGCGCTTTCCTGGCGCAGCACCGCGGCGGCGCCGTCGATGGCCCGATGCTCACAAAGCTGACCCCGAACGACTTGCGCGCCTATCTCGCCGATCGCCGCGCCGAGGGGTTGGGCAATGCGTCGGCGGCGCGCGAGCTGTCGGCGCTGCGCGGGTTCCTGCGCTTTGTGGGCGGCTCGAACACCAGCATCCCGCCGTTGCGCGGGCCGCGGGTCAAGAAGGGGCTGCCGCGCCCCGTTGCCCCGACCGAGGCATTGGCGCTGGCGCAGGATGTCGAGGACAAGGCCCGGCAGGGCTGGATCGGCGCGCGCGATTTTGCGCTGCTGCTGCTGCTCTACGGCGCGGGGCTGCGCATCGGCGAGGCGCTGGGGCTGACCGGCGCAGCGCTGCCCTTGGGCGAGACGCTGCGCGTCACCGGCAAGCGCGGAAAAACCCGCGTCGTACCGATCCTGCCCGCGGTGGCCAGTGCCGTGGCGCGCTATGTCGATGCCTGTCCTTTTCCGATCGCCAAGGACGGCGCGCTGTTCCTCGGCGCGCGCGGCGGACCGCTGGCGCCCGGCGTCGTGCGCGCCAGCGTGCGATCGGCGCGGCGCGCGCTGGGGCTGTCCGAACGCACGACGCCGCACGCGCTGCGCCACAGCTTTGCGACGCATCTGCTGGCGGGCGGCGCCGATTTGCGGAGTTTGCAGGAGTTGCTGGGTCACGCCAGCCTCGCTTCCACGCAGGTCTATACCGCGGTCGATGCCGCGCACCTGCTCGACATCTATCGCAGCGCGCATCCGCGGGCTTGATCGGCAAATTCCCCTTCTCCCCTTGCGGGAGAAGGATGGGGAGCCTTATCGCGAAGCGATTAGGCGAACTTGGATGAGGGGTTGCGAGCCAATGGCTGGCGCGGGCGCTTTGCGACCGCAACCCCTCACCCAGCTTCGACTAGGCAGCAAGCTGCCAAGTCTGCGCAACCCTCTCCCGCAGGGGGAGAGGGGATCAATGATCTATTCTTGTCTTCGGCTTCCAAGTCACCACCCGGTAAAAATATAGCAATACCAGCGACCCGATCGCGACCAGCGCCACCGGACCCACAAACGCATCCAGATTGGCGAACTGCCCACCGAACCAATTGCCGGCGCCCGCCAGCGCGGTGATCCAGATGGTCGATCCTGCCGCCGTCCAAGCCAGAAATTTCGCCTGGTGCATCTTCACCATCCCCGCGGGCAGCGACACCATCGTGCGCGCGACGGGCATGAAGCGCGCGACGAACACGATGCCGGGGCCATATTTCAGGAACCAGTTGTGCAGCTTTTCGACCTCGGCCCAGTCGAGCGTCAGCCAGCGGCCATGGCGGTCGATGAAAGGCTTCAGTCGTTCATAGCCGATCCAGCGCCCGATGCCGTACCACACCCAATTACCCGCCGTCGTTCCGGCGACGGCGACCGCAACCAGCGTCCAGAAATCGAAATGCCCCTTGGCCACCGCGATGCCGCCCAGCCCCATAATCACTTCGGACGGGATCGGCGGGAATACATTCTCGAGCAGCATGAGGATGAATATCCCCATATAGCCCCAGCTCTGGATCAGGTTCAGGATAAAATCGGTCATGGCGGTGGTAACGCGCGGGCCGCGTCAACCGATCCGTCGGACGATCGCGTCCCAGATCATGCCCGCCGTATCGCTGTCGTTGAACCGGTCGATCGCGACGATGCCGGTCGGTGAGGTGACGTTGATTTCGGTCAGCCATTCGCCGCCGATCACGTCGATGCCGACAAAGACCAGCCCGCGTTCCTTGAGCGCGGGGCCGAGCGCGGCGCAGATCTCCTGTTCGCGCGGGGTCAGCTCGGTCGATTCGGCATAGCCGCCAACCGCCAGGTTCGAACGGAATTCTCCTTCGCCCGGACGGCGGTTGATCGCCCCCGCAACTTCGCCATCGATCAGCACGATGCGTTTGTCGCCTTGGCTGACGCTGGGCAGGAATTGCTGGACCATGAAGGGTTCGGCCCACACTTGCCCGAACAATTCGACCAGCGCGCCGAGGTTGCTGCCGTCGGCGTCGATGCGGAACACCGCCTTGCCGCCATTGCCGTGCAGCGGCTTGATCACGACAGCGCCATGACGCGCCTGAAAATCCTTCACCGCGTCAAGGTCGCGGGTGACCATCGTCGGCGGCATAAATTCGGGGAAATCGAGCACGAACACCTTTTCGGGCGCATTGCGGACCGACACCGGGTCGTTGACCACCAACGTTTCGCCCGCGATCCGTTCCAGCAGCCAGGTGCCGGTGAGATAGCCGAGATCGAACGGCGGATCCTGCCGCATCAGCACGACATCGACGTCGCGGCCAAGGTCGAGCGTCACTTGGTCGCCAAAGCTGTAATGAGCGCCAACCTCACGCTTCACGTCGAGCACGCGGTGCGCCTTGGTCGTCAGCCGCCCGGCCTCCCACGTCAGCCCGCGGACGTCATAGTGATAGAGCGTGTAGCCGCGTTCGAGCGCCTTCAGCATCAGATGGAAACTGCTGTCGCCCCCGATGTTGATATTGTCCATCGGGTCCATTTGCACGGCTGCGCGCAGGGTCATCTGTCTCTCCTTTTGAGCAACCGGACGTTTCAACTCTCGCCGTTTGCCCTGAGCTTGTCGAAGGGCCGTACTTTCTTTCTGCACCGGCGAAAAGAAGAACGGTGCTTCGACAAGCTCAGCACGAACGGGCGTGGTTTGACCTAGGGTTGCCAGACGTGGACCAGATGGCGTGGCAGGCGCCCCGGCGCAAGGAGCATCACGTCGATGCGGATGTCATCTTGCGGTCGGGCAAAGCGGGCGCTGAGCATCTCCGCCGCCGCGGCAACGCGGCGCAGGCGATATTGATCGATCGCGAGGTCGAGGTCTTCGGGGCGTTCGCGCCATTTCACCTCGATGAACGCGACGATGCGGCCGCGCCGTGCGATGAGGTCGACTTCGCCCGCAGCGACGCGTAGTCGCTCGCCCAAAATGCGCCAGCCGTGGAGGCGCAGCCACCACGCCGCGCGGCGCTCGGCCTTGCGGCCGCGCGCTTCGGCGGCGGCGCGCTTCAACCGGCGTCCTTCAGCGTCAGGGCGCGGGCATAAATATCGTGGCGATCAAGCCCGAACCGCTTGGCGACGGCTTTTGCAGCCTGCGCGACGGGCTTGTCGGCCATCGCTTCGCGCAAGGCCGCGTCGATGGCCGCATCGTCGGCTTGCTCGGGCGCCGCATCGCCGGGCGGACCAACGACGATGACGATCTCGCCCTTGGGCGGGGCGTCGGCATAGCGCGCGGCGAGTTCGGTCAGCGTCCCGGTGACACATTCCTCGAACATCTTGCTGATCTCGCGCGCGACCGCCGCATCGCGGTCGCCTAGGCCATCGGCGAGCGCGGTCAGCGCAGCGGCAAGACGCGGGCCGCTCTCGTAAAATACCAGCGTGGCGCGCAGACCGGCAAATTCGGCGAGCGTGTCGGCGCGCGCCTTGGCTTTCGAGGGCAGGAATCCCGCGAACAGGAATCGGTCACTCGGCAGTCCCGACAGCGTGATCGCGGCGATCGCGGCGCAAGGGCCGGGCAGGGTGCTCACATGCCGCCCCGCCGCGCGCGCGTCGCGGACCAGCTTGTACCCCGGGTCCGAAATCAGCGGCGTTCCCGCGTCTGACACCAAAACGACAACTTCGTCGGCCATGCGCGCCACCAGCGCGGCGCGGGTGCGCTCGTCGCTATGGTCGTGATAGGGGATCATCGGCACGCGTAGTCCAAGATGTGAAAGCAGCTTTGCCGTGACGCGGGTATCCTCGGCCGCGATCAGATCGGCGTGCCCCAGCATCGCCCCGGCGCGTGCGGTGATGTCGCCAAGGTTGCCGATGGGGGTCGCGACGATATAGAGACCGGGCAAGGGAGAATTTGAGATGGTCGAATCTGGCATGACGCCGAAAATGGCAGAAACTGCTGCGCAGCGCCAAGGATATGCGTCGTCGCGGCGGCACCTGCTGCGCGGGCTGGGCGTGATGACGATGGCCGGGCTGCTTGCGGCGTGTCAGGTGGTACCGAAAACCAACGGACCGGCGACCCCGCCGCCGCCCGAGACGCCGACCGACAATGTCGGTCCCGGCCTGCCCACTGACACCGACCGTCACCGCGTCGCATTGCTGGTGCCGCAGACCGGCCCCAACGCCGACGTCGGCACGGCGATCGCCAATGCGACGACGTTGGCACTGCTCGATTCGCGCACCGAACGCGTCCGCATCACCACCTATGACACCGCGCTCGGCGCCGCGGCGGCGGCGCGGCAGGCGGTGGCCGATGGCAACCGGCTGATCCTGGGACCATTGCTCAGCGAGGATGTGACCGCGGTTGCGCCGATCGCGCGCGATGCAAAGGTGCCGGTCCTCAGCTTCTCGAACGATAGCGGCGTTGCGGGTAATGGCGTTTTCATCATGGGTTTCGTCCCTGGCCAGTCGGTCGAGCGCGTCGTCGCCTATGCGCGCGGCAAGGGTCATCATTGCTTTGGCGCGCTGGTGCCGAAGAATGTTTATGGCGACCGTTCGGCGGCAGCGTTCCGCAGCGCGGTTACCGCGGCGGGCGGCACGCTGGTTGCCGTCGAAAGCTATGACCGCAGCGCGACCGCGCTGACCGGCGCCGCGCGGCGGATCGCCAACGCGGGCGCAATGGACGCGGTGTTGATCGCGGACAGCGGCGGCAATGCGATCCGCGCCGTGCCGGTGATCAAGGGCGCCGGTCAGCGTCAGATCCTCGGCACCGAACTGTGGAACACCGACGCATCGCTCGGCACCAGCGCCGTGATGCGCGGATCGTGGTTCGCCAGCGTGTCGGACGGCCTTTATGGCCAGCTCGCGGGCAAATATCGCACCCGTTTCGGCAAGGCGCCGTACCGGCTGGCCAGCCTGGGCTATGACTCGGTGCTGCTGACCGTCCGCATCGCGCGCGACTGGAAACCGGGGACGAGCTTTCCCGTGAACCAGTTGCTCGCGGCCGACGGCTTCGGCGGCATCGATGGCATTTTCCGCTTCAACAACCGCGGCATTGCGCAGCGCGCGCTCGAGGTCAGCGAGATCGGAGCGGGGGGCTTTCGCGTCGTCGATCCGGCGCCGACCAAATGGTGATCGGCGTGGCCTGACCGCCACAGTCGGTCGAAAAAGCGTCGCATGGATGTCACGGGCAGCCTTTACGGGGCGCCCGCGTTCACTATATGAGCAGTGCGCGCGGAAATCGTGCTGATTCCGTGCGCCATCCGTAACGATCAGGAGATAGAGCTATACCACCGCCCATGACCCGCCGCCCGATGGAGCGCACGCCGCCCAAGAATGGCCCGCGATACAATGAATTCATCGCCTCTCCGAAGGTCCGCGTGATCGACGACGAAGGCGAAAATCTGGGCGTGATGCTGACCGCTGAAGCGATTGAACAGGCGGCCTCTGTGGGTCTTGACCTGGTCGAAGTATCCCCGAACGCCGATCCGCCGGTGTGCAAATTCCTCGATGTGGGCAAGTTCAAATACGAAGCTCAGAAAAAGGCGAATCTGGCGCGCAAGAGCCAGAAGACGCAGGAAATCAAAGAGATCAAGATGCGTCCGAACATCGACGATCATGATTTCGATGTGAAGATGCGCAAGGTCTTCGATTTCCTTGGTGAAGGCGACAAGGTCAAGATGACCATGCGTTTCCGCGGTCGCGAAATGAGCCACACGCAATTGGGCCTCAACGTGCTGCAGCGCGTTGCCGAACTGACGTCGGAGATCGCTAAGGTCGAGGCGCATCCGCGCACCGAAGGCCGTCAGATGCTGATGGTCATCGCGCCGAAATAGCACGCAGTCGCCCCCGCGAAGGCGGGGGCCGCAGTCGGCCTATCTCATCGGCGGCTGGGCAAACCTCCAGCGGTCCTCGCCTGCGCGGGGACGACGATTGGTACTCAACCGATACGAAACTGCAGGGCGGTCGTTCCGATGGGACGGCCGCCCGCTTCGTATCGGCGCTCGATCATTTGTACGCTGCCATCGGCGGCGACCGCGACCAGCGTCGATGCGCGTGTCCCATAGACCTCGCCGCGCAGGAACAGCGCCGGGTCACTCTCGGCGGTCAGGGTGTCGAGCAGGCCTTTGGGATCCGCGCGCGCTTCGACGACCGCCGCCAGCGCGCTGCGCAGGCGCTCGGCGCGCGGGCAGGGGACATCGACCGGTTCGTTGGCGAGCGCGTGGATGCCCGCACCCAGCGCCGCGATCAAAGGCTGCGGGCGATTGGTGAGCAGCCGCGGCCCGTCGACGCCAACGGCGAACAGGTTGAAGGCATTGAAACGGTTCAGATCGGCCTCGACCGGGTTCGCAAATTCTCCGTCGCCGCGCAGCATGTCGACCACGAGCGCGCCGCGCGAGTCCTTCGCCGGATCGGGCATGGCGCCGCGCACATTGGTCACCACGACGATCCGTCCGCTTGCCGGATGCGCCCCCAGCCATGTCCCGCCCGCCTGCAAATCGCGCCCGGCAACAATGCCGCTGCCGTCGGTCCACGCGGCGAGCGGGGCGGCAGCGCGGGGGTGAAACTCGTCGCGGTTGCCGATCACGATCAGCGGCCAATCGGGATGAACCTGCCAGGCGAGAGCGACGACACACATCGCCGCGCCTATCGCGCGCCCGCCGCCGCTTGCCAAGTCTCTTGACAAATTGCTTGGTTGAATGTTCAATCAAGTGATCTTGGAGAGGGAGGATGGCGATGGCCGACGAATTCGAGAAGATGGGGGAAAGCCTGCGCGCCAAGACAGGCAAAGGCCTTGACGACTGGATAGCCATTGCGCGCGCCACGGGTATCGCCGGGCATATGGCGCTGGTGAACCATCTGAAATCCGAACACAGCCTGGGCCATGGTTATGCGAACATGATCGTCCATGCCGTCAACGGCTCCGCCGCGCTGTCGCAGGATGACGACGCGCTGGTTGCGGCGGCCTTCGACGGGGCCAGAGCGCACTGGCGGCCGCTCTATGACCGGCTGATCGCTGTGGTGCAGGGGTTCGGCGACGACGTCGAACGGGCGCCGAAGAAGGGCTATGTCAGCCTGCGCCGCAAGAAACAGTTTGCGCTGCTCCAGCCGTCGACCAAGGATCGGTTCGACATCGGCCTAGCGCTGAAGGGCGAAGCGCCGGTCGGCAAGCTCGAACTGGCGGGAAGCTGGAATGCGATGGTATCGCACCGGGTGCGGATCGCCGCCGATGAAGAGGCCGGAGACGATGTCGCGGGCTGGCTGCGCGCGGCCTATGACCGGGCGGGGTAGGGCGGGCGATGAACGCCACCGACACCCGCAACCGCATCCTGATGACCGCGATGGAACTGTTCTGGGAGAAGGGTTACGGCTCGACGTCGATCGCCGACATCCTCTCGCGCAGCCAGGTGCATAGCGGCAGCCTCTATCACTTCTTTCCCGGCAAACAGGATGTGCTGGTCGGGGTGCTCGAATTTTACCGCGACGGAATCGAGGATAATCTGCTCGCGCCGAACTGGCAGGGGGTGGACGACCCGATCGACCGCATCTTTGCGCTGCTCGCCGGGTACCGCACCCATCTGATCGTCACCGATTGCACCTATGGCTGTCCGATCGGCAGCCTGGCGCTCGAGATCCACGAACCCGACCCGGTGGTGCGCGACCTGATGGCGGCGAATTTCACCAACTGGTCGGCGGCGATCGCCGGGTGCTTCGACGCCGCCGCCGATCGCTTGCCGCCGGACAGCGACAGCCAGGCGCTGGGCGAGTTCGTCCTGACGGTGATGGAGGGCGCGGTGATGCAGGCGCGAACCTATCGCGACATCGGCTATTTCGACCGCAACATTGCTGTATTGCGTGACTATATCACCGCATTGCTGGCAACCGCAAAGCGTGATAGCTTCGCCTGATCTTTCTGGGGAGGGAGACGAATATGACTGATGTCGTCAAAACGCCGTGGCACCTTTGGGCTGTCGGTTTGGCCGGTCTGCTGTGGAATTTGATCGGGGTTACCGACTACACTTTCGCGAAGATGAAAAGCGATTGGTACATGAAGGAGGTTAGCCAGTTCACGGTCGAACAGGTCGCGTGGTTCGGAAACTTTCCACTATGGGCTAATGTAGGTTGGGCGCTGGGCGTGTGGGGATCGTTCCTCGGCACATTGCTGCTGCTGATGCGCAGCCGGCATTCGGTGGCTGCATTCATGGTATCGGCGGCAGGCCTGCTGGTTATGACGATCTATCAATTCGTGTTGAAGAAAGACGAATTCATAGGCCTGTTCGGTCCCGGCCCGATGTATTTCACCATCGTGATCTGGGTAATCCTGATCGGGCTGTTTCTCTATGCGCGGGCTCAGGTGGCGAAGGGCGTGTTGCGCTGACATGGGCTAGCCCGGGGGTCGGTCACAGCCCAGATCCTCCCTGTGGCGAAGCCATGGGGAGGTGGCAGCGCGAAGCGCTGACGGAGGGGCCATGGCGCAACGTCGCCGCCCCTCCACCATCGCCTGCGGTGACGGTACCCCTCCCCATCGCTACGCGACGGGGAGGATTAAAGTCCGCAATCGCTTAACCCCGGCCCGGCCCTACCGCGCCCGAATAAACGCGCGAATATCCGCCGACAATTTCCGGCGGTCCTCGTCGCGAATATACATCATGTGGCCCGCACCATAATAGGTGTAGCTGATCCGGTCCTGCGGGATGCCGGTGCGCGACAGCGCATATTCGGCGGCGAAAAACGGCGTCGCGAAATCATAATAGCCCTGCGCGACCAGCACCTTCAGCCCCGAATTTTCGCGCAGCGCCTGCCCGATATAGGGCGCGACGTTCAGATACGCGTTGGTGTCGCGGCCGCCGATGCGCCAGTCCCACTGGCCGCCGATGCCGCCGATCGACTGATATTCGCGGTCGGTCTTGAACCCCAGCCCGTCGCGGCTCCAGCTGTTGATCGCCGCGGTGTAGCTGGCGTCGATGCCGTAAAAGCTGGGGTCGTTGTCGGGCTCTTCGCCGGCGCTGTCGTAATCCTTGCCCGTATAGCGGCTGTCGAGGCGCCCGACGGTCAGGCCGCGGTCGCGCAGCAATTCCTTGTAGAAGCGGCCGGGGGTGACGCGCAGGTCGGCGCTGTCGAGATAGGTTTCGGACAGGCCGGTAAAGCGCGCCAGGTCGCGGCGGATCGCGGCGCGCTCGTCGCCCTGCAACGCCTGGCCCTTCAGCAGCGCCGACGCATAGGGGCCGATCGCCCATTGCCGCGCTTCCTCGGCAAAGGCTTCGGGCGAGGCGCCGGTAGCCTTACCATGGTAGAGCGCGGTGACCGCCATCGAGGGCAGATTGGTGATGAAGGACAATTCGTTGCCCGCGGTGTCCGACCCCGCGGCGAAATCGAGCACGGTCGAAATCAGGATGATGCCGTTCAGCGCGACATCGTTGTACGTCACGTTCATCAACTGGTTGGCGACCGCGGCGGAGCGCGTCGTGCCATAGCTTTCGCCGCCCAGATATTTGGGGCTGTTCCAGCGACCATTGTCGTTGATCCAGCGGCGGATCACCTCGGCCACGAGCTTGGCGTCCTGCGTCACCCCATAATAATCCTTGGGGTCGGCCTTGCCGATCAGGTGCGAAAATCCGGTGCCGGGCGGATCGATGAACACCACGTCGGTAACGTCCATCAACGCATCGGGATTGTCGACGATGGGGTAGGGCGGGGCGCCGTCGTCGACCCCGGTGCCGGGGATCGCAACGCGCTTCGGGCCGAACGCCCCCATCATCAGCCAGACGGTGCCCGACCCCGGGCCGCCGTTGAACAGGAAGGTCACCGGGCGATTGGGGTCGCGGGGTTCCTTGACGTAAGAGGTGGTGACGACCGCAACCTCGGGCACGCCGTCCTTGTTCTTGATGATCGTCTCGCCGATCGTTGCGGCGTAATTGATCCGCTGGCCGCCGAAGGTGCCGGACAGCTTGGTCGTGCGGACCTGCGGTTCGTAATCGGCGGGCTTTTCGACCTTCGCCTTCTCGGCGGGCTTGTCCTGCGCGTAGAGGATGGAGGGCGCGGCGGCGGTAAGCGCCAATGCAATAAGCGACAGACCCGATTTCATATACATATCTCCCCGATTGTGCGCGGACCCTATGCAGCGCGCGGGGAGGGGGCAAGGCTACTTGTCGGTTACAGCCGGGGTTTCGTCGAAGGGCTTACGCGGCCTTCTTGGGCTGCACCGTAAGTTGCAGGCCGAGCGAGTCGAGGACTGTCGTCAGCGTCTGAAGGGTTGGATTGCCGTTTTCCGACAGCGCATTGTAAAGCGCCTGCCGTCCAAGTCCGGTCTGGCGCGCCATTTCGGTCATGCCCTTCGAGCGGGCAACGGCGCCTAGCGCGCGGGCAATATGCTTTGCGTCATTCCCTTCCATCGCCGCTTCCAGATAAAAGCGAATATCCTCGGCGGTTTCGAGGTAATCGGCCGCATCAAAAGGAAGCGTTTTCGAGGTCATCATCCATTTCCTTTGCCAGCATCTTGGCTTGCGCGATGTCGCGTGCTTGACTGTCTTTGTCCCCGCCAAACAGCAGCAAAATCAGCTTGTCGCCTTTCCACATATAGTAGAGCCGATATCCGGGACCGAAGGCAAATCGCAGTTCGAATACGCCGTCGCCTACGGATTTCGCGTCTCCTGCATGTCCGAACGCCAAACGATCCAGACTATCAATGATCCGCGACCGTGCCAACCGGTCTCGCAAGGTCCGCAGCCATTTGTCGAATTGCGGCGTTTGCCGGAATTGAACAATTTGTCCTTTATATGGGACAGGTGGCGGATTGTCAACTGGTTCATCCATAAGGAACTCCTAGCAGCGAGTTCGTCATGGTGATCACCATCTCAAGGGAAATGAATCCGTTTCGGTGGCTGTTACGCTATCGCCCCCACTTCGTCTTGCTCTGCTTCCCGAACCGCCCCTTTCGCGTTCCCGGTTTGCCTTCGTTGCTGCGTCCCACGCGCGGCGCGACCTGCTCGCCTGGAGGCAACCCCAGCTCATCCGCTTCCAGCTTGCGGATTTCGTCGCGCAGGCGGCCGGCTTCCTCGAACTCCAGGTCAGCGGCGGCGTCGCGCATCCGTTTTTCGAGGTCGGATATATAGGCACGCAGATTGTGCCCGACCATGTGCGCGGGCTTGTCCTCGCCGATGTCGATGACGACGCCGTCCTTCGACGCCACATGCGCGATGATGTCGCCGATGTTGCGCTTGATCGTCGTCGGGGTGATGCCATGTTCTTCGTTATACGCCTGCTGCTTCGCGCGGCGGCGATCGGTTTCGCGCAGCGCGCGTTCCATGCTGCCGGTGATGCGATCGGCGTAGAGGATGACGCGGCCGTCGACGTTGCGCGCTGCGCGGCCGATCGTCTGGACCAGCGATGTTTCGCTGCGGAGGAACCCCTCCTTGTCGGCGTCGAGGATCGCGACCAGCCCGCATTCGGGAATATCGAGCCCCTCGCGCAGCAGGTTGATCCCGACCAGTACGTCGAACACGCCGAGCCTGAGGTCGCGGATGATCTCGATACGCTCCAGCGTCTCGATGTCCGAGTGCATGTACCGCACTTTCATCCCCGCTTCATGGAGGAATTCGGTGAGGTCTTCGGCCATCCGTTTGGTCAGCGTCGTGACGAGGGTGCGGTATCCCGCTGCGGCGGTCTTTTTCGCCTCGGCGATCAAATCGTCGACCTGTTCCTCGACCGGCTTGATCTCGACCGGCGGGTCGATGAGTCCGGTGGGACGGATCACCTGTTCGGCGAACACGCCCTGCGTGCGGTCCATTTCCCAGGTGCCGGGGGTCGCCGACACGCTGACCGTCTGCGGGCGCATCATGTCCCATTCGGCAAAGCGCAGCGGCCGATTGTCGATACAGCTCGGCAGGCGGAAGCCATATTCAGCGAGGGTGATCTTGCGGCGATGATCGCCCTTTGACATCGCGCCGATTTGCGGGATCGTCTGGTGGCTCTCGTCGACGAACAGCAGCGCATTGTCGGGCAGATATTCGAACAGGGTCGGCGGCGGCTCGCCGGGCAGGCGGCCGGTCAGGAAGCGGCTGTAATTCTCGATGCCAGCGCAGCTGCCCGTTGCGGCGATCATTTCGAGGTCGAAATTGGTGCGCTGCTCCAGCCGCTGCGCCTCAAGCAGCCGGCCCTCGGCCTCCAGCTCCTTGAGCCGCTCGGTCAGCTCGTGCCGGATCGCCTCGCTCGCCTGCTTCAGCGTCGGGCCGGGGGTGACATAGTGACTGTTGGCATAGATCCGCACCGAGTTAAGGTTCGCGATCTTCTTGCCGGTCAGCGGGTCAAACTCGGTGATCTCCTCGATCTCGTCGCCGAAGAAGCTGACGCGCCACGCCATATCTTCATAGTGCGAAGGGAAGATTTCGAGGCTGTCACCGCGAACTCGGAAATTGCCGCGCGCAAACGCCTGGTCGTTGCGCTTGTATTGCAGCGCGACGAGCTTGCGGATGATCTCGCGGTTGTCGGCGACCTGGCCTTTCTTGAGATCGAAGATCATCGCCGAATAGGTCTCGACCGAACCGATGCCGTAAAGGCACGATACCGACGCGACGATGATGACATCGTCGCGCTCGAGCAGCGCGCGCGTTGCCGAATGGCGCATGCGGTCGATCGCTTCGTTTACCGAGCTTTCCTTCTCGATATAGGTGTCCGACCGCGGCACATAGGCCTCGGGCTGGTAATAGTCGTAATAGCTGACGAAATATTCGACCGCGTTGTTCGGGAAGAAGCTCTTGAATTCGCCGTATAATTGCGCCGCGAGGATCTTGTTGGGGGCGAGGATCAGCGCCGGGCGTTGCAACTCGTCGATGACCTTGGCCATCGTGAAGGTCTTGCCCGATCCGGTAACGCCGAGCAGCACCTGGTCGCGCTCGCCGTCGAGCGCGGTCGACACCAGTTCCTGGATCGCAGTCGGCTGATCGCCTGCCGGTTCATAGTCGCTAACCAGTTCAAAACGCTTGCCGCCTTCGACCTTGTCGGGGCGCGCGGGGCGGTGGGGGACATAGCCTTCGGCGGTGTCGATTTCGTCGAGCGAGGTGCGAATCTGGATTGCCATCGCTGCCAATATGGTATCGATGGGGCGGGTCCACAATCGCAATGAGTCCGCCACAGAGCAGGCAGCGGCAAGTCACAGGAGACAGGGTATGAAAAAGATTTTGACGATTGCAGCCGTCGGCACGCTCCTGGCGGTCGCGGGCTGCGGCAAGACCGAAAATGCGGACGGCCCCGTGAAGCGCGAGGCCGGCAACTGGAAGACCGACATCAAGCTGGTGAAGTTCGAAGTCCCCGGCATGCCCCCCGAAATGAAAGAGGGCATGGCCAAGATGATGGAAGGCGCCAGCGGCATGGACCAGTGCTTCACGCAGGAGCAGGTCGACAAAGAAGATATCGCGGCCGAACTCGCCAAGGGTCCGGGCAATGGCGGCGAGTGCAAATGGTCGAAAAAGGACATTGCGGGCGGCAAGATCGACATCGCCGGCACCTGCACCGCCAACGGTCAGACGGTCGACATGGCGATGAACGGGACTATGGCGGCCAAGAAGTCCGACGTGACGATCACCACCAAGGGCAAGGTGCCGACGGGCGGCGACATGGAAATGGTCATGCAGATGACCAGCACCCACACCGGTCCGTGCAAGGCACCGGCCACGACCTGAACCATGACGTAATTGTCAATGATCGGGGCGTCAGCAATGCTGGCGCCCTTGTCATGTCGAGAGGAGGGAAAAATGCTCGGTTATGTAACGATGGGAACGAACGACATCGACCGCGCGCGCGACTTTTACGCCGCGCTGCTCGGAACGATCGGCGCCAGCGAACTGATGCGGATGTCGGACGAGGACAATGGTTTCACGCTCTATGCGACCAGTTGGGGTCAGCCCGGGATCGCGGTGACGCGGCCCTATGACGGGCAGCCGATGCACGCCGGTAACGGGCATATGGCGGCAATCGTCGTCGACGAACGCGCCAAGGTCGATGCCCTCCATGCCAAGGCGCTGGCCTTGGGCGGTCGCTGCGAAGGCACGCCCGGCGTGCGCGGCGACGACGGCGATCAGGCCTTTTATGCCGCCTATTTCCGCGACCTCGACGGCAACAAGCTGTGTGCCTTTCGGATCGGACCCGCCTGAATTTGACCGGATGGCTCGACCGCCGCGCGGCGCCGTTGCTGATCGGCTTGTTCGCGGGATTGCTGGCCGTTGCCGCCGGAATGTGCGCGGGCGCCGACGCGGCCGAGCGTGCCGGGCTGGCGGCGCGCTGGACCGCGCGCACCGCCTTGCCGCTGTTCCTCGTTGCGTTTCTGGCGTCGACGTTGGTGCGCCGCTGGCCCGGCGGGATCACGCGCGCCTTGCTCAGGCGGCGTCGCCAGTGGGGGCTGGGCTTTGCGCTGGCGCACACGATCCATCTTGTCGCGCTGGCGGTCAACGTCATCGTCTATGCCCCGGGCCGAACATGGCAGTCGCTGATCGGCGGCGGGCTGGCCTATGTCATGATCTATATCATGGCATTGACTTCGACCGATGGCTGGCAGCGGCGGCTGGGCCGATGGTGGCGGCGGCTCCACACGGTCGGCATCTATTATATCTGGTTCATTTTTACCGCGAGCTATGCCGGGCGCGCGTTTGGCGACGATCCGGGCAAGCAAATGGTCGGGGTACTATTCGGTGCGATCCTGATTGCCGCGCTGGCGCTGCGCCTGTGGCCGCGACGGCGGTCGGGGATCGACTTGCCGGACCGATGACAGGTGGGGCTGTCGTCGGTCCGGCGAAGTCTTGAACTGAGGCCGGAGGGGGTCTGAAGAACGCCAGGGACCAGCTCGCATCCTTCGCCTGTCAGCCTCAACATCGCGGCTTTGTAGGAAAGCCGCGACCCAAGAAGAATGACAGATTTCTGAAAGTGCGGCAGTTACAAGGGGTCACACGTCATGATGTCGCCATTTGATAACCAATTATTGACCCTGTTTCGAATTTCATCGTTCCAGATTGGCGGCTCGTCGTTCTTCTGATATGGCTCAAGGCCTTCCTGTTACCGTTACGTGGAAGTAACAATGGCTGGTCGCGCGATTTGATTGGCGTATCACCCGCACCGCCCGCCACGGGCATTTGAGGGTAGCATGGACGACGCGAAAGCGAACGAGACTCAAGGTACAGCGGACACCGACCGGATCATCGCCGAAGAGCTGGAGCGTTTGCTCGAGTCCCCGATGTTCGTGCGCTCGCCGGTGCTGACGCGTCTGCTGCAGTTTCTGGTCGAACACCGGCTTCGTGGTGGGCGCAGCTCGCCCAAGGCCTATGCGATCGCGACCGAGGCGCTGGGCCGCAGCGAAGATTTCGACCCCGCGGTCGACAGCTATCCGCGCGTCATGGTCGGTCGGCTGCGCAGCCTGCTCGATCGCTATTATGCGGATACACCGTGGATCCACCGGTTGCGGGTGCCGCAGGGCAGTTACGAAGTGGTCGTGCAGTACCGGGTGGCGCCGCCATCGCGCTCGATCGATGCGGCCGAGGCCGTAGGTGACGTCAAGGAGGCCATCGGAGCCGAGGGCGCGGGAGCGCCGCGCGTGCCGGGCGCCGCGAGTCAGGCG
>JAFAGN010000158.1 GCA_023422695.1 Pseudomonadota bacterium | reverse complement strand
AGCGCGCCCGCGCGAGCGCGAGACGGCTCGCCGCCGCCGCTGCCTCGCCCTCTGCCCGCACCACTTCGGTCCGACTGACCGCTTCGGGATCGTCAACCTGGCGGTACAATGCGAGCTGGCGCTGTGCGGTAATGCGGGCTGCATCCGCCTCCGCTATCGCCGCGCGCGCTTCGCCGATCGCGGCCTCGGCCTCCGTCAAGCGCGCACGCACAGCGCGGTCGTCGACGGTGAACAGCAATTCACCCTTGGCAACATAGGCGCCCGGTTGCACGTTCAACTGCATAACCAGACCCGACAATGCGGTGCCGACGTCGACGATCTCGCTTGAGGGCTCGACAACTCCCGCCCCCGCCACGCGCGCGCTCTTCGCCAGCGCGCCGGTCGCCCGCGGCGGCGTCTGTTGCGGGGGTTCGAGCTGCCGGTCGGGCAGCCCGGTCGCGATAAAGATCACAGCGATAACCAGCCCGAGCAAGGCAATTGCCGGCAGGATCTGGCGGGCAAAGTTGAGATTGGCAAAGCGTCGGGTCATGGCGTCAATGGTCCTTCGGCATGTCGCGGCCGTCATGGGTAATCCGCCCGTCCTCAAGCACGAGGATACGGTCGGCGAGATCGAAAATGCGGTTGTCGTGGGTGACGATGATCACCGATCGGTCGTCGGCGAGCGCCACCTCGCGCAGCAAATCCATCACGCGGCGCCCCGACCGCGCGTCAAGCGCCGCAGTCGGTTCGTCGCAGACGATCAGTCGCGGCTGATGAACCAGCGCGCGTGCGATCGCGACGCGTTGTTGCTGCCCCCCCGACAATTGATTGGGCAGCTTGTCGGCCTGATCGGCGATGTTGAGCGCGGCGAGCAATTCGATGGCGCGGTCGCGCGCTTCCAGACGGTCCATGCCCTGCGCGATCAGCGGCACCGCGGCGTTCGACGCCGCATCGATCGCCGGGATCAGATTATATTGCTGGAAAATGAAACCGACATTGCGCAGCCGGAAATCGACCAGATCGCTGTCGCTGAGACGATAGATGTCGGTGCCGAACAGTCGCACTTCGCCCTCGGTCGGCCACAGGATGCCGCACATGATCGAAATCAGCGTCGTCTTGCCCGATCCCGATTCGCCCACCAGATAGGTCAGTTCGCCGGCGCGCACGTCGAGGTCGATGCCGTGTAGCACCCGGATCGTCTGCTGCCCGGCGGTGAAATCGCGCGCGACGCCGCGCGTCGAGATCGCGGCAATCGCCGTCGCTGCTGGCGTTTCGACGGCACCGCTCATCGAAACACCGCCGCGGGTTCGGTCTTCAGCACGCGGCGCAGCGCAATCCAGCCGGTCAGCGCGAGGATCAACGTCACCGCGACCAGGCTGATCAGCGGCACCTGCCAGGGGATGTAGAAACCCTTGAAGGTCGGATTGCTCGAAAAGCCCCAGATGAACAGCACCGTCCCCAGAACGCCAAGGCCGTAGCCGATTAGGCCCACCATCGCCGCCTGCGCCGCGACCATACGGCGGATCTTGGCGTTGTTGACGCCAATCGCCTTCAGCGCGCCGAACTGCTTGATATTGTCGCGGATGAACAGGCTGAAGGTCAGGCCGACGATGGCCACCCCGACCACAAAGCCCAACAGCACCGTGATCCCGAAATTGAGCGGTATGCCGGTATTTTCGATGATGAAATCGACCCCGTCGCGCGCGAACTCGTCCCGGGTGCGGGCGCGCAGCCCGGTGTCTTGGGTGATCCGCGTCGCCAGTGTCTTGGCATCCACCCCCGGCGCGGCGCCGACCAACACAAAGCTCAGCCGGTTGCGGGTCCCTGGGACAAAATTGAGCGCGCGGCTATAACGCGTGTAGAGCGTGACCTGGCTGGTAAAACTCGGGATCGCATCGGCAACCCCCATGATCACCGCACGCTGATCATTCAGTTCGAGCCGCTCGCCAATCGGATCATAGCCCACCGGGAAAAAACGCGTCGTCCCGACATCGTCGATCACCACGGCATCGGGCCGCTCGAGCACGTCGGCGGCGCCCAAGGCCATCCGGCGCGGCAAACCGATCAGCGTCGCGTCGTCGACGCCAATGACCGACACCCCCTCGAGATCGCCCTCCTTCGTCCGTACCGACGCTGCGGCGCGCAGGTGCGGCACGGCCCATTCAACCCCGCCGACCGAGCGCACCCGGTCAAGTGCGGTTGACGGCATCGGCAGGTTGACGTCGGTCGTGCGGCTGACCGGATCCATCACCCACACATCCGCCGACGGGACGTTATAGACGCCGCTGGCGCCGCGCTCGATCAGGTTGACGAAGATCGTCAGCTGCTGGGTGATCAGGAGAGTTGAAAATGCGATGCCGAACAGCAGACCATAAAATTTGGTCGCGTCGCCGGTCAGCATTCGAATTGCGATCCAGACCATCGGGGGAGAGCCCTTTTTTCCTCACCGCTTGCAACCGTTCCTGTTTATGAACATTATTGAACGGTAGCGTATAAGTGAACGGAAGCGTACAGTTTGTCAATCGCCCGAAAAACGAATCTTGGCCGCCCGGCCGATCTTGCCAAGCGCGAGGCCATTCTGGTCGCGGCAAGGAATGCGTTTTTCGAACATGGCTATGGCGCCGCCGCAATCGAGCAGATCGCCGCCGCAGCGGGCGTGTCGAAAGTCACGATCTACAATCATTTTTCGGACAAGCAGGGTCTGTTGACCGCGGCGATCGAACGCGAATGCGAACGGATGCGCAGTCATTTTTCGATCGAAGGCGACGGAACAACCTCGCTGCGCGATCGGCTGCTGCATATCGGCCACGCCATGGTGGCATTCCTGTCGCGGCCCGAGATGGTCCAGTTCGAACGCCGCATCGCCGCCGAAACCGAGCGCAACCCGGAAATCGGCCTGGCGTTCCTCAACGCTGGCCCCCGGCGCATGAAGGCGACAATGGCCGCATTTCTGGGGGCGATGGCGGATTCAGGAGCGCTCGCGATTCCTGATCCCGCTCTCGCTGCCGAACAGTTTGCGGCCATGTGCAAGGGTTTTGGCGATGTGGAACTCCGCTTCGGCGCGCCACCGAGCGAAAATTCGACCCAGCAGCGCGTCGAAGCTGCTGTTGAAGCATTCTTGAAAATCTATGGTCGGATTAGATAGACAAAGTGGCCGGTAGGAGACTGGCAGCTTCAAGGTGAAATGACGAGCGCAACAGCCGTTTGCGCGGGGCGGAGCGCCGCTCTATATCCGCCGACAATGCCATTATTCAGAGCAGGTTTAGGCGGATTAAGGCGTTGTTGTTTCGCTGTCTCGTGCTGGTATTCGCTGCGCAGAGGCCATGGAGTCTCGGGGCCATAGCAACAGGAGCAGCGTGGCCGCAGCCAGGATGCCGATCGTCAGCACGCTGCTCTCCGGTCCGGCAGGTCCACCGGTCAGGACATCCGGGCCCGTGGGTGTCAGCTGCAACAGCAAGGCCGGAAGTTGCAGATCGAGCCCAGTGATCGGCACGCCGAAACCCACGCCTGCGATCCAGTTCCAGCCTGCATGCCAGCCCATCACACCCCAGATGCTGTCGGCCCGCCAGGCCCAGGCGCAGGCGAACAGTCCGAACGTGAACGACATGACGATTTCACGAACCGGCTGGTTCGGTGAGAAGTGAAGAAATGTGAACGCAGCCGAACTGGCAATGAACCCCGCCGTAAGGTTCCAGCGGCGCGTCGCCGTCGAGAGCAGCCAGCCGCGAAAAATGAACTCCTCCACGCCCGATTGAAAAGCAAAACAGGCCAGCAGGATCGCTATCCAAAAAAGTGATGCTGGTGAGGCAAGGGCGGGAAGGGCGTCTTTGCTGTCATAGCCCCCGGCAAGCCAGATCGACATCACGGCCACAGCCATCATGCTCACCCCAATTGCCAATCCCGCCACGTGCTTGCGCAGCGCCTGTGCGCCAGTCACTCCCAAGGTTGCGAGATCGCGACGTTCGACGAACCGTGACCAGGCCCAGACGGCGGCTCCCATCGCGGCGAATGGCAGCAGTAGGAACAAGCAGAACCCGAACGCGGACCGCGGATTTCCCTTGGCATCGACCAGTCCGACCCATTCAAGACCAAAATCGATCGGAACGCTGGAGAATGCGACGAGCAAGATGCAGACTACTGGCGAAAGCCAGGCCCAAGGCAGCCAGCCGCGATGGGGTTCGGACGAAAAGATGGATTGTGTCATCCCAGTCCGTTAGCTCCGCGCTGATCCGGGTTATAGAATGATTGTGCGCGGCTTCGCGGCCCGGTGCCAGGCCACCGGTGTGATTCCAAAGGTGCTCCTGAAGATCCGGCCAAAGTGGCTCTGGTCCGCGAATCCGGCCTCATGGGCTGCGGCTGCCATATTAAGCCCGCTGCGCAGCAACTGTCCGGCTCGCTCAAGTCGGCGACACTGGAGATAGCGATAGGGACTGGTACCCAACAGCGAACGGAAGTCGCGAGAAAGCTGCCAGCGGTCATATCCGGCAAGTTCTTCGAGCTGATCGAGGTTCGTGCCGGGTGCCGGAACGCTGTCGAGGAATTCACGCACCCGCATCACGGCTTCGCGATTGGCAGACCGCCTCGCTGGCTGGCGGCTTTCGCGCCGCTGCATTGCGGAGACGAGCTGAAGGAGTGCGTCCTGATACCCGAAAAGATCGCTACCGGCCGAGCAGGCCGCAATCACGCGAAGCGCCGAGCCGGCCAGCTCGGCGTCGGTCGAAACTCCTTCATCCAAAAATGGCAGCGCGGCTCCGCCGATGACGGTCTGGACATGTAAAGGCGGCAAATAGGCCGCCCGATAGGAAAATCCGGTCTGGTCGGAGCAATATCCATCGTGCACTTCGTCGGGATGCAGGATCAACACTTGCCCCGGCAACGAGCGCCAGCTCTTCCCGCGGTAATTGAACGACTGCACCCCTGCCGTGGTCACCGCGATCGTGTAGGTGTCGTGGCGGTGGGGCGAAAACGCACCCACGCTAAGCTGCGCTTCAATCAGCTCAACTCCGGAAGCATGCAGGCCGACCTTTTTATTGTGGGGATTGGCCAGCATCCAAGCGATATTGCATCGGCACAAGATGTTCGCAAGTGTCCAACCCTTCCGCCAGTGTCGAATTGATCTCCGCTTTCGGGCGATCGGTTACAAAGCGACGATGTTCCACAATCTAGCGAAGATCAGGCGAGGACTTGCCGATCGGTCCGACACGGTTCCACCCGACACTTTAGCTATGACGGGTCGGTCGGAGGAGAGGGCAATGTGGCAGCGATCTGAGCTTCGGCGGCGCTTGCTTCATCAATGAGCTGACGCAACGCCTTTGCGGTGTCTTTCAGTAGTCCGTCACTGAGAGGCCGCTCGCCGTTGATGAAACGGCGGATAGCCCGCTCATCTATGCCAAGGCGCCGCGAGAATGCAGTGGTGCCGCCAAACAGTTGGACGCAATAAGCAAAATGTTCGCGTCGCTCGTCCACTGAAAATAAAGCGGCCATTGCTTCTCCCTCCGTTCACCGCTGTCTGACATAGGCCATGTTGCTGATTAGGCGCAATCGACCAAAGTGGCCGATGCACGAACCGCTGCGCGGATTGGTGCTAGCCTCGATGTAAAGCAGCCCTTCGATCGCCGCGCCTGATTGAACGCCCGCAGCCATAGGCAGACCTTTTCGACTCCTTCAACTGAGGAGTC